>NZ_JBSFRT010000021.1:0-98100 GCF_053589375.1 Rhodococcus sp. NPDC003348 | reverse complement strand
TTTTTTTCTCCCCCCCCCCACTAATATAAACACCTAATTTATACTACTCTACCCCCCCCGTTCCCTTCACTCACCCCCCCATATCTGTGGGGGGGGGCTGCGAGCCCCGTTCGCTCGCACCGCGCCTCTCGCCCTGAAGGCTACTGGCAGCCGCACCCGCCGCCGGCAGTCGCCGCCGGACCACAGCACGTCGACTTCTCACTGTGGTCGCAGCAGATGGCCTGCCGTTCGGAGCTGCAACACGTGGGCGCCGCAGCCTGAGATGTTACGTCCGTTCGATCCGCAGCCGGGGCCTCGAACTCGTTGGGGTTGGTCATGGTGACTCCTTGATCGGTGGGATGGACACCAGATCAGACGGAGGGAACGGAGAATGGACGCACCGGGCGCTGCCACAGCGGCGAACCGACCCGCACGAGCCGATCACGGCCGCGTTCGTCACAGCAGCGTGGACCAGTACGAGTAGAACCGGTGGATCACCAGTGCGGCCACCGCCAGGAACCACACCGTGACCGGCACCAGGTGGTTCCCTCCCGCGGCCACCACCTCGGCACGTACCGGCCGGGAGAAGGTGCCGTGGTGCAGGTTCCGCAGGGTGACGTACCAGAAGATCGGGACGGTCACCGCCCACACGACCATGCAGTACGGGCAGAGGGCGCCGATGACGTAGAGACTCTGCGCGATCAGCCAGTGCACGAACACGACCGCAGCGGTCACCCCGACCTGCAGGCCCAGCCAGTACCAGCGGGCGAAGCGGGCGCCGGCGAGCAACCCGGCGCCGGTGGCCGCGACCGCTGCGAACCCCGTGATGCCGAGCAGGGAGTTGGGGAATCCGAAAACCGACGCCTGGGCGGTGGACATCACCGAACCGCAGTTGAGGACCGGGTTCAGGCTGCAGGACGGGATGTAGTTCGAATCCGCTGCGAGGGCGAACTTCTCGACCGTGAGCACGAACGCGGCCACCAGTCCCGTCAGGCCGCCGACGAGCAGCAGCCACGGCAGCGCCCGGTCGAACGGCGCGCTGTCACCGACCTCCGCTCCCGAGATGTCGGCGTCAGCCGAGGGCGGCGTCGAGCGCATCGGTCAGATCCTGGTAGGTGGAGGGCTCGAATCGTTGGCCGTCGAGGAAGAACGACGGGGTGCCCTGCACTCCGAGCGCTTCGCCGTCGGCGACGTCCGCGGCGATCCGGGCCGCGGTCGCCGGGTCGGCGTACGCGGCGTCGTAGGCGGCCATGTCGAGCCCGAGGTCGACGGCGAAGGCCCGGAAGACGTCGTCCTTCGGGACCCGCTGCTCACCCCACTCCGCCTGCGTCTCGTACATCCGCTGATACATCTGCTCGAAGTTGCCTTGCTGCGCAGCAGCTTCCACGGCCCGGGCCGCTCGCTCGGCATTGAAGTGCCCGGGCAGCGGGAAGTAGCGAACCACGAAGGCGACGCGGTCTCCGTACTCGGCGCGCAGGTCCTCGATCGCGGGATACACCGACCGGCAGGCCTCGCACTCGAAGTCGAGGAACTCCACGAACGCCGGACTTCCCTCCGGTGCCGACGAGAGACGGTGGCTGTCCGCGCGCACCACCGCCGCCGGGTTCGAACCGGCATCCGCGGCGGATTCGTCGGCCTCGTCTCCGGTTCGACCGACCAGCAGAATCGCCGCCACCGCGACGACGAACGCGACCAGCAGAGCCAGCGAGATCTTCACCCCGCGCGTCACGCGGCGGCATCCGATCCGGCGAATAACCCGGACAAACAGGGCACATTTTCCATGTCGGCACCCTAACGGCCGGCGATATGAGGAACCTGAGACGGTTCCCAGTCATATCAATGTCCATTAGAATATCGATATGACAGACCCCGCGGACACCTGCGACCTGCTCTGCCTCGACCTGCCACACGCCGAGCGGATCCGGGCCGAGCTCCCGACGCCGGCACGTGTCGAACCCGCCGCCACCGCGGCCCGCGCGCTCGGCGACCCCACCCGCCTGACCATCGCGACCGCACTGCGCGCCGGCGACGAGTTGTGCGTGTGCGACATGGCGTGGGTGGTCGGACAGGCCCAGAACCTCGTGTCGCATCATCTGCGGCAGCTGAAGGTCGCCGGACTGGTCACCTCCCGCCGTCAGGGCCGACTGGTGATGTACGCGCTGACCCCGCGCGGCCGGGCACTCGTCGACGCCGTCGTCGGCGCCCCCGAGATCGATGCACTGGAGTCCGAGCGTGTCTGACGCCTGCTGCGGGCCCTCACCCTCCGACACCGAGACCGGAGCACCCGAGCCCGACCGGGGCCCCGGCCGGTTGTGGCAGGTCCGCGAGCTGCAGTGCGCGGCCGCCGCGGCGATCCTGCTCGCCCTCGCCTGGGCGGTTGGCCGCGCAGGAGCCCACCCGGTGGCCACGGCACTCGAACTCGCGGCCGTCGTCGCCGCCGCGTCGACCTTCGTGCCCGCCGCGCTGACCAACCTCCGACACCGGCGAATCGGGGTCGGAACCCTGATGACCATCGCCGCGGTCGGCGCGGTCGCCCTCGGCCAGTACCCCGAGGCGGCGATGCTCGGCATCCTCTTCTCGATCGCCGAGGGACTCGAGCGCTACGCGGTCACCCGCACCCGACGCGGACTGCGAGCGCTCCTGTCCCTGGTCCCGCCGACCGCGACGGTCCTGCGCGGCGGCCACGAGATGTCGGTTGCGCCGGACGATCTCGCGCTCGGCGACCGGATGCTGCTACGCCCCGGTGAGCGGGCCGCCACCGACGGCGTGATCCGCTCGGGCCGCACCAGCCTCGACCTGTCCGCCATCACCGGCGAATCCGTTCCGCTCGAGGCCGGTCCGGGCGACGAGCTGTACGCCGGCACGATCAACGGCGGTGGCGCCATCGAGGTCGATGTCACCGCCCTCGCCTCCGACAGCTCCCTGGCCCGCATCGTGCACATCGTCGAGGAAGCCCAGGAACGCAAGGGCGCCGGGCAGCGACTGGCCGACACCATCGCCAGGCCACTCGTTCCCATGATCATGGTCGTCGCCGCCCTGGTCGCCGGTATCGGCTCGCTGTTCGGCGATCCGCTGCTGTGGATCGAACGCGCCCTGGTCGTGCTCGTCGCCGCCTCCCCCTGCGCGCTGGCGATCGCGGTCCCCCTCACCGTGGTCGCCGCGATCGGGGCGTCGAGCCGGCACGGCGCGTTGATCAAGGGCGGCGCCGCGCTCGAGGAACTCGGCCGCATCCGCGTCGTCGCCCTCGACAAGACCGGCACCCTGACCCGCAACACTCCGCAGGTCGTCGCCACGACCGCCGCGCCCGGCATCTCCGAAGCCGAGGTCCTCGCCGCAGCGGCCGCGCTCGAAGCACGCAGCGAACACCCCCTCGCCGCAGCGATCCTCACCGCCACCGCCACACCGGTGACCCCGGCCGACGACGTCACCGCGGTGCCCGGCCACGGACTGACCGGAACCCTCGCAGGCCGTGCGCTGCGGTTGGGAAAGCCCGGATGGATCGACGCCGGCTCCCTGGCCGCGGACGTCGCCGGGCTGCAGGAGGCGGGCGCCACCGTGGTGATCGTCGAACAAGCCGGATCGGCGATCGGGGCGATCGCCGTCCGCGACGAACTGCGCCCCGAAGCCGCCGAGACCGTCGACCGGCTGCGCCGACTCGGCGTCGACGTCGCGATGCTCACCGGCGACAACGAACGCACCGCCCACGCCCTGGCCGCCGACGCCGGGATCGCCACAGTCCACGCCGAACTGCTCCCCGAGGACAAGGCGAAGATGCTGCCGGTCCTCGCTGCGGGCCGCCGGGTCGCGATGGTCGGCGACGGCATCAACGACGCCCCGGCCCTGGCCACCTCCGACGTCGGCATCGCGATGGGGGCCATGGGAACCGACGTCGCCATCGAGACCGCCGATGTCGCCCTGATGGGCGAGGACCTGCGCCACCTGCCCCAGGTGCTCGCCCACGCCCGCCGCGCCCGCCGAATCATGGTGCAGAACATCGGATTCTCGCTCGCCATCATCACCGTGCTCATCCCGCTGGCCGCGACCGGTGTCCTCGGCCTCGCGACCGTGGTGTTCATTCACGAGTTCGCCGAGGTGCTCGTCATCGGCAACGCCATCCGCGCGGCCCGCTCCACCACACTGCCCGGACTCACCTCTACGTCGACCGCCGCGGGTCCGATCCACGTGAGCATCGCACCCGTGCACGGTCTCGCCGACGCGTGCTGCCTACCACCCGTGCCACCCTCGACGACCACCGACACCCCTCGGACCGGATCATCGACAACGCGCACGCCCATCACACCGGGCACAGTCGCGCCGAACAGTCCCCCGGGTCACGACTGCGACTGCTGTGCCCAAGAAGACCCCGGCCCGGCCCGCGCCGGTCGGACCACAAAACTCGACGGGGCGGACCGTCCGCACTGATCACCGAACCGCGGGCCGCCCTGGCGGGGCCGTGCGATGCTGGAGTCACACCAGGGACAACGAGCCGGTCGGGAGGCTTTCATGGGGTTCTACTCGGATCGGATCGTGCCACGCCTCGTGGACGTCTCGTGCGGGATGTCGGTCACCGGCCCCTCCCGGAAACGGGCGTGCGCCGGGCTGCACGGCCGAGTCGTCGAGATCGGGTTCGGGTCGGGGCTCAACGTCCCGTTCTATCCGGACGCGGTCGATTCGGTCAGCGCGGTCGAGCCTGCCGACCTCGGCTGGAAGCTGGCCGGCAAACGCCTGTCGGCGTCCACCGTTCCGGTCCAGCGATCCGGGCTCGACGGGCAGTCACTCCCGTTCCCGGACAACAGCTTCGACACCGCCCTGTCGACGTGGACGATGTGCACGATCCCCGATGTCGATGCAGCCTTGAAGGAGGTGCGGCGCGTCCTCAAGCCGGGCGGAACCCTGCACTTCGTCGAACATGGGCTCGCGCCGCACGAGAAGGTGCGCCGCTGGCAGTACCGCTTCGAGCCGATCCAGAAGGCCGTCGCCGGTGGCTGCCACCTCACGCGTGAGATCCCCGCCCTCGTACGATCCGCGGGCTTCGAGATCCGGGACCTGGACACGTTCTACGAGAAGGGCGCCCCGAAGATGATGGGCGCACTCTCACTCGGGGTCGCCACGCCCGTCACCGATTGACGACGGGAGGGGCGGCGCTCCGGTCGACGGGGTGCGCGCTCCGCGGCGGGCCCAGTACAGCACCGGAACGAGAAGCAACGCGAGCACGCCACCACCGAGCGAGAGCGTCGCATAGTCGGTCGCGGACATCACCACCCCCGACAGCGCGCCGCCGCCCGCACCGGCGAGGGCGATCAGGACGTCGATCGTCCCCTGCGTGCGCGGCCGGTTCTCCGGGACGGTGGCGTCGACGACCAGCGCCGTCCCGGCGATCAACCCGAAGTTCCAGCCCAGGCCGAGCAGTGCCAACGCCACGATCAGCAACGTGAGCGAATCGGCCGGCGCCACCGCGGCGGTCACCCCGGCGAGCAGCAGGGTGACCCCCGACGCGGCCGCCATCGGAAGCCGTCCGATCCTGTCGACGAGGACACCGGTGACCAGCGACGGCAGATACATGGCGCCGACGTGGATTCCGATCACCAGACCGACCTCCCCCAACGCGTGACCGTGCGCCCGCATGTGCACCGGGGTCATCGTCATGATGGCGATCATCGCGACCTGCGTGAGCACCATGACCGCGGCACCGACATAGGCGCCCACCCCCGGACGCGGCGGCGCGCCGTCGAGGGTGCCCGCGCCGATACCAGCGGAATCGAGTTGCCGGGCAACGAGATACGGGTCCGGACGAAGCAACGCGAACAGCACCGAACCCGCCGCGAGGTAGGCAGCGGCGGCGAGCAGGAACGGCCCCGACAGCGCAGGCAGGCCGAACGCCTCCGCGACGTGACCGAGCGGCTCGACGAGGTTCGGGCCCGCGACCGCGCCGAGGGTGGTCGACACCATCGCCACGCTGATCGCCGTCCCCCGGCGCGCTGCCGTGGCGAGATCCGTCCCGGCGTACCGCGCCTGCAGGTTCGTCGCCGTACCCGCGCCGTAGACGAACAGCGACACCAGCAGCAGGGGCACGTTGTCGCTCGCGGCGGCGAGAACCACCCCGATCGCACCGATGCCACCGGCACCGAAACCGAGCCCGAGGCCCACCCGGCGTCCGTGGCGCTGCGTGATGCGCCCGACCAGGAAGGCGGCGAGGGCCGACCCGAGCGTGAACAGGGCGGTCGGCGCGCCCGCCAGACTGTCCGAACCGAGCATCTCCTGCGCCAGCAGGGCACCGACCGTGATTCCGGCGGCCAGACCGGCACCGCCGAGGATCTGGCTCAGGACGACGACGGTCAATGTGCGCTTCTGCACCCGCCGCAGTTCCGCGTCGTCGAGGACGGACACCTGCGTATTCACCACTTCTACAGGTGAGATCAGGGGCGCGGCAGCAGCACGTCGGAGTCGAAGCAGGTGTGGGTGCCGGTGTGGCAGGCCGCGCCCTCCTGATCGACGATCAGCAGGACGGTGTCGCCGTCGCAGTCGAGGCGCACCTCGTGCACGTACTGGGTGTGGCCCGAGGTTTCCCCCTTGACCCAGTACTGCTGCCGGGAGCGCGAAAAATACGTTCCCTTACGGGTTTCCAGCGTGCGCGCCAGCGCCTCGTCGTCCATCCACGCGACCATCAGCACATCACCCGTCGAACGCTCCTGCGCGACAGCACTGAACAGACCGGCCTCGTTGCGCTTGAGCCGGGCCGAGATTGCGGGATCAAGACTCATGTGACCGTTATACCGTGGCACGTTTCCGGTCGACGCTCGGGGCGTGCACGGCCGTCGACCGGCCTTGACTCGCTCACCGCCACCGGAGAACACTCGGAAACCGAGGGTTCGGTATCCGAGGCGTCATCGGGAGGGGCCATGACGATCAGCTCCCGGAACATCCCCACCACACTCGGACGGCTGTCCGTCCGCTGCGTCGGCACGGGCCCACCCGCGCTCCTGTGGCACAGTCTGTTCGTCGACTCGGACTCGTGGCACACGGTTGTCGATGCGCTGGCGGTCGACCGCACGCTGATCCTCGTCGACGGGCCGTGCCACGGCGGCAGCGACGCCGCACCGGGCCGCTTCGACCTCGATGCGTGCGCCGACGCGGCAGTGAGCGTCCTCGACAACCTGAGCATCACCGACGCCGTCGACTGGGTGGGGAACGCCTGGGGCGGCCACGTGGGGCTGAGGTTCGCAGCGCTCCACCCGGCACGCTGCCGGTCGCTGGCAACCATAGGCACCCCGGTCCACGCACTGACACCGACGGAGCGGTGGGTGCGCGTCGTGCCGCTGGTCACCCTCTACCGGTTCGCCGGACCCGCGTCCCCCGTCACCCGTGCACTCGCCAAGGCCCTGCTCGGCACTGTCTGCCTCGTCGAGCATCCCGACTCGTCGGCGCGGGTCATGGATGCGTTCCGCCGCGCCGACCGCGCCGCGATGCTGCGGGCGATGCAGTCCGTCATGCTCGATCGCCCGGATCTGACCGACACCCTGCCCGGGGTCGAGGTCCCGACGGTGATGATCGCCGCGGCCGACGACCCGATGTGGAGGCCGGCCCAGGCCGAGTCGTCCGCCGCGATCATGCCGTCCGCGCGCAGCGTGACAGTGGGCGGCGGCGGTCACATCGCCCCACTGATCGCCGATCCCGATTCGGTGGTCGCGTCCGTGACGGCACTCTGGCGCGACCCGCGAGGCTACGTCAGCGGACGGTGATCCCGTCGGCTCGCATGGACGCCTTCACGTCCCCGATGGTCATGTCCCCGAAGTGGAAGACGCTGGCGGCGAGGACCGCGTCCGCTCCCGCCTGCACGGCCGGTGCGAAGTGCTCGACGGCACCGGCGCCACCGCTGGCGATCACCGGCACGTGCACCGCCGCGCGGACCGCGCGGATCATCGGCAGGTCGAATCCGGCCTTGGTGCCGTCGGCGTCCATCGAGTTCAGCAGGATCTCCCCGACCCCGAGCTCGGCGCCGCGCTGCGCCCACTCGATCGCGTCGATTCCGGTGCCACGCTTGCCGCCGTGGGTGGTGACCTCCCAGCCGGACGGCGTCGGCTGCTGTCCCTCCGGGACGGTGCGCGCGTCGACGGACAGCACGATGCACTGGGCGCCGAACCGGTGGCTGAGCTCGCGCAGCAGTTCCGGCCGGGCGATCGCGGCGGTGTTGACGCTGACCTTGTCGGCGCCGGCGCGCAGCAGCCGGTCCACGTCCTCCTCGGTGCGGACCCCGCCACCGACGGTGAGCGGGATGAACACCTGCTCGGCGGTGCGGGTGACGACGTCGATCATCGTGCCGCGGTCGGAGGTGGATGCGGTCACGTCCAGGAAGGTCAGCTCGTCGGCTCCCTGCGCGTCGTAGAGCGCCGCCAGCTCGACCGGGTCGCCGGCGTCGCGCAGGTTCTCGAAGTTGACGCCCTTGACCACCCGGCCCGCGTCGACATCCAGACACGGGATGACCCGTACCGCCACACTCATGTCGTTCCTTCCCGACTTGCGCCGTCCCGGTAGTCCCCCGGATCTCCCAGGGGGACGAGAATGTTCAAGATCTGTTCGTGCACACCCGGCGCCGCCGCGAGCAGCGACCGCGACCCGAGGTGCCACGGCTCGCCGGCGAGGTCGGTGACGACGCCACCCGCCGCCCGCACCAGCGCCACCCCGGGAGCGTTGTCCCACGGATGGTGGCCGTAGACCACCGCGGCGCCGAGCACCCCGGCCGCGGTGAACGCGAGGTCCGCGCCGGTGGACCCGTGCATGCGCAGCCGCCGGCACACCCGGCTGACCTGGGCCAGGGCCCGCACCCGGTACTCGCCGGGGATCGGACCGCGGCCGTCGAGGTTGAACGCGCCGAAGCCGACCATCGTTTCCGTCAGGTCCCGCGGGGTCAGCCGCGGCAGTTCCTCACCGTTGCACAGCAGGGGACCGTCCACGACGGCCGCGTAGCGCCGGTTCATCATCGGCAACCACGTCAGCCCGAGGATCGGCTGACCATCCCTGAGCAGCGCGAGCAGGATGCCCGCGTTCGGCAGTCCGGCAGAGTAGTTCAGGGTGCCGTCGACGGGGTCGAGCACCCACACCAGTCCGGTGTCGAGATCGGGACCGCCGAACTCCTCGCCGTGCACCGGGATCCCGGTGCGGTCGACGAGTTCGGCGGACAGTCTCCGCTCCAGTTCGAGGTCGACCGCGGTCGCGAAGTCCCGCGGCCCCTTCGCGACGGCGCTTGGCGCGCCGACGCCGGCGAGGAACCTGTCGACGACCCCGTCGAGCACTCCCCCGGCAACCGTGAGCAACTCGTGTGGGTCGGTCATACGGCGAGACTATCCGGATACCGCGGCGAGAGCCTCGGGCAGCGTGAATCGGCCTGCGTACAGCGCCTTTCCGATGATCGCACCCTCGACACCGAGCTCGGTCAGGCCGGCGATCGCGACGACGTCGTCCAGCGCGGAGATGCCGCCGGACGCGACGACGGGGGCGTCGGTGGCGGCGCACACCTCGCGCAGCAGGTCGAGGTTCGGGCCGGTGAGGGTGCCGTCCTTGGAGACGTCGGTGACGACGTAGCGGGCACAGCCGTCGCGGTCGAGCCGGGTGAGGGTCTCGAACAGGTCGCCGCCCTCGGTGACCCAGCCGCGACCGCGCAGCTGGTACCGGCCGTCGACGTTCCGGACGTCGAGACCGACGGCGATCTTGTCGCCGAAGCGGGCGATGGCGCTCGCACACCACTCGGGGTTCTCGATGGCGGCGGTGCCGAGGTTGACGCGGGCGCAGCCGGTGGCCAGCGCGGCCTCGAGGGAGGCGTCGTCGCGGATGCCGCCGGACAGCTCGACCTTCACGTCCAGTTCGCCGATGACACCGGCGAGCATGTCGCGGTTCGATCCGCGCCCGAACGCGGCGTCCAGGTCGACCAGGTGCACCCATTCGGCACCGGCGTTCTGCCACGCGAGGGCGGCGTCTCGGGGGGAACCGTAGTTGGTTTCACTGCCGGCCTCCCCCTGAACGAGGCGAACAGCTTGACCGTCGACGACATCTACCGCAGGCAAAAGGACCAGGCTCACGTGCGTCGACCCTACTGCGTCACACACGCGGACCGTGCCCCGGGTGGGTGTCACGGCTCGGTGTCGTCGCCGTCGAACGCGCGGCGCGTCATCCGGGTGGACACCACACCCATCGCCGCGATCGCCCCGGCCACTCCCGCCAGGCCGATGACCAGTCCCACCACCGGCCCCGGCTTCAGCACCGCGAGCAGGATGGTGACGGCGAGCAGGACCGCGGCGGCCGCGCCCATCGAGAACAGCGCGAGCTTGCCGAACGACAGGTTCCCGCGCTGCCCGCTCACAGGCTGCGAACCCAGTTCTCGAGGAGCGCGGCGCCGGCGTCACCCGACTTCTCGGGGTGGAACTGGGTGGCCGAGAGCGGGCCGTTCTCGACGGCGGCGAGGAACGGGCCGCCGTGCTCGGCCCAGGTCAGTTTCGCCGGCGCGATCAGGGTGTCGTCGGCCAGCTCCCACTTCTGGACACCGTACGAGTGCACGAAGTAGAAGCGGGTGTCGGCGTCGATGCCGGCGAACAGGACGCTGTCGGCGGGGGCCTGCAGGGTGTTCCAGCCCATGTGCGGAAGCACGTCGGCCTTGAGCAGTTCGACGGTGCCGGGCCACTCGCCGCAGCCGTCCGCCTCGACGCCGTGCTCGACGCCGCGCTCGAACATGATCTGCATGCCGACGCAGATCCCAAGGACGGGTCGGCCGCCGGCCAGCCGCTTGCCGATGATCCGTTCGCCGCGGACCTGCTTGAGGCCCTCCATGCACGCGGCGAACGCACCGACGCCGGGCACGACGAGGCCGTCGGCGGCGAGCGCGACCTCGGGGTCGGAGGTGACGGTCACGTCGGCGCCGACGCGCGCGAGGGCCCGCTGCGCCGAGTGCAGGTTCCCGGAGCCGTAATCGAGGAGGGCGACGGAGGTCATGACGCAACTCTATCGGCCCGGACGGTTGCCTCCCGAATTCCCGGTCCGTCCGGCGACGGATCCGCCGGGGCACCCCGCAGCAGCGCGACCGGGATCACCGCCGCGACCGCAACGGCAGCGACCACGAACACCGCGGGGTACCCGGCGATCCCGGCCACCACGCCGAGCGCCAGCGCGCCGACTCCGGTGCCGGAGTCGTAGCTGATGTTCCAGGCCGCGCTCGCCGCACCGACCCGGCCCGGTCCGGCCGCGGTGAACAGCGACACCAGGGCGTCGTTCTGCACCGCGCCGAAGCCGAGCCCGAACGCGGCCGAGCCGGCGAGCAGCAGCGCGACGGAGCCGTCGCCGTGGACCCCACCGACGTACAGCACGCCACCGAGGGCGGCGCAGGCCAACGCGGGCACCATGATCCGCCCGACCCCGATCCGGTCCACCAGGATCCCGGCGCCGTACCGTCCGATCAGCATCGCGCCGCTGACCACAGACAGCGCCACTCCCGCGACGGCGGCCCGGTCGGTGATCGCGATCGGCAGCAGGCTCGACACCCCGCCGTACATCGACGCGACCACCAGCATCGCCAGACACGGCACGAGCAGCATCGACAGCGGCGGCCTGCTCCCCTGCCCGTCCGAGCGGGTGGGCCGGACGGACGGCAGCGCCGCCACGGCGAGCACCGCGAGCGAGGGCACCAGGGCGCCGAGAACGAACACCAGGTTCGCGTGCCCACGGTCGAACAGTGCGAGGCCGACGGGGAGCGCGATCATCTGCCCGACCGCGATCGCGATGCCCTGGGCGCCAGTCGCCCGACCGAGCTGGGCGCGTGGCACCAACTCGGCGACCAGGGCACTGCCCGCCACGCTGACCAGGCCGAAACCGATTCCCCGGATCGCGGAGGTGGTCAGGGCGGGAACCGCGGCGGTGGACCACAGCAGCGCCAGCGCCGGCACCCCGAGCAGCAGGCTGCCCAGCGCCAGCACCTGACGGTAGCCGCGGGCGTGCAGCAGGCGCGGGGTGCCGAGCTGGGTGAGGACCGTCGCGGCCATGAAGATCGCGGTACTGGCGCCGGCGAGGGCGTCGGATCCCCCGGACCGGGAGATCGCCAGCGGGACGACGGGCAGCAGAAGAGACCACCCGCCGAATGCCGTGAAGCCCATCAGCATGGCCACCGGCACCCCGCGAGTGCGGAGCAGTGAAGGCGTCCGAGTGCGGAGCAGTGATGTCACAGAGTCGTTTTCGGTCCTAGATCAACCGGAGGATGCCGCCGGCCGCCGCGAGGATCGCGAGTGCCACCAGCACCCCGGCACCGAGCTTGTTGTCGTTCTTCCACATCGAGTACGCGCCGCCGATCGCGAAACCCGCGATCAGGAACAGGGCGTAGATCAGGATTGTGCTCATGATCCCCCGGCCTACAGCGCGCCCTTGGTGGACGGCACCCCGGTCACCCGCGGGTCGGGTTCGACGGCCTCACGCAGTGCACGGGCGACGGCCTTGAACTCGCCCTCGGTGATGTGGTGCTGGTCGCGGCCGTAGAGCACCCGCACGTGCAGCGCGATCCGCGCGTTCGACGCGATCGACTCGAAGACGTGCCGGTTGATCACCGTCGCGTACGGGACACCCGGGTACCCGCCGATCACCGTGTGCAGCATGTGTTCCGGCTCGCCGGTGTGCACACAGTAGGGCCGTCCGGAGACATCCACGGAGGCGTGCACGAGGGACTCGTCCATCGGGATGAACGCGTCACCGAAGCGGCGGATGCCCCTCTTGTCGCCGAGCGCCTGTCCGAGGGCCTGACCCAGCACGATCGAGGTGTCCTCGACCGTGTGGTGGGCCTCGATCTCGATGTCGCCCTCCGCCTTGACCGTCAGGTCGAAGCTGGCGTGCGCGCCGAGGGCGGTGAGCATGTGGTCGAAGAACGGCACTCCCGTGGAGATGTCGACGATGCCGGTGCCGTCGAGGTTCAGTTCGACGGAGATCGAGGACTCCTTGGTGGTCCGCTCGATCTTGGCGATGCGGTCGGTCATCGATTCTCTCCCCGGTTGAGTTCGGTGGCGGCGATCTCGTCGCTGGCGGCGATGAAGGCGTCGTTCTCGGAGGCGAGTCCGACGGTGGTGCGCAGGTATCCGGGAATGCCGACGTCGCGGATCAGCACCCCGCGGTCCAGGTACGCCTGCCAGGCGCGGGCGCTGTCGGCGAACTCACCGAACAGGATGAAGTTGGCGTCCGACGGGATGACATGGAACCCGGTGTCCGCCAGCGCCTTCGACACCCGCACCCGCTCGGCGGCGAGGGCGTGCACGCTGCCGAGCGTCTCGTCGGCGTGCCGCAGTGCGGCCCGGGCGGCGGCCTGCGTGACCACCGACAGGTGGTACGGCAGCCGCACCAGCAGCAGCGCATCGACGAACGCCGGTGCCGCGGCGAGGTATCCGAGCCGGCCGCCGGCGAACGCGAACGCCTTGCTCATGGTCCGCGAGACGACGAGCTTGGTCGGGTAGTCGTCGATCAGGGTCAGCGCGCTCGGCGCCTCGGAGAACTCGGCGTACGCCTCGTCGACGATCACGATGCCCGGTGCGGCGTCGAGCAGCAGGCGCAGCGACTCGATCGGGATGCTGTGCCCGGTCGGGTTGTTGGGGCTGGTGACGAACACGACGTCGGGCCGCTGCTCGGCGATCGCGGCGACGGCCGCTTCGACGTCGAGGGCGAAGTCGGCGCCGCGCATCACCGGCAGCCACGTGGTGTCGGTGCCGTCGGCGATGATCGGGTGCATCGAGTACGACGGGACGAAACCCATTGCGCTGCGGCCCGGTCCGGCGAACGCCTGCAGCAGTTGCTGCAGGATCTCGTTGGATCCGTTGGCCGCCCACACGTTGTCGACGGTGACCGTCACCCCGGTCTGGCGCGTCAGGTAGGCGGCCAGGTCGGTCCGAAGCGCGACCGCGTCGCGGTCCGGGTAGCGGTGCAGCTCCCGGGCCGCCTCCCGGACCGACTCGGCGACGTCGTCGACGAGTGCCTGCGTCGGCGGGTGCGGGTTCTCGTTGGTGTTGAGCTGCACGGGCACGGTCAGCTGCGGGGCGCCGTAGGCCGACTTGCCGCGCAGGTTCTCCCGCAGCGGCAGGTCGTCGACCCTCACCGCCGCGCCGGGCACGGCGCTCACCGGAGCGACTCGAATCGCAGCCGCACGGCCTCGCCGTGGGCGGGCAGGTCCTCGGCGTTGGCGAGGTTGATCACGTGCTGCGCCACGTCCTTGAGGGCCGACTCCGAGTAGTCGACGACGTGGATGCCGCGCAGGAAGGTCTGCACGCTCAGACCGGACGAGTGGCGCGCGCAGCCGGCGGTCGGGAGCACGTGGTTCGAGCCGGCGCAGTAGTCGCCGAGGCTGACCGGTGCCCACGGTCCGACGAAGATCGCGCCGGCGCTGCGGACCCGGGCGGCGACGGCGGTGGCGTCCTCGGTCTGGATCTCGAGGTGCTCGGCGGCGTACGCGTTGACCACCCGCAGCCCATCGTCGATGGAGTCGACCAGCACGATCCCGGACTGGCTGCCCGCCAGCGCGGTCGCGACCCGCTCGCGGTGCTTGGTCAGCTCCAGCTGCGCGGTCAGTGCGTCGTCGACGGCGTCGGCCAGCTCGGTCGAGGTGGTGACCAGGACGGACGCGGCCATCACGTCGTGCTCGGCCTGACTGATCAGGTCGGCGGCCACGTGCACCGGATCGGCGGTGCCGTCGGCGAGGATCGCGATCTCCGTCGGGCCCGCCTCGGCGTCGATGCCGACGAGGCCGCGGCAGAGCCTCTTGGCCGCGGTGACGAAGATGTTGCCGGGGCCGGTGATCAGGTCGACGGGGGCGAGTTCGCTCGCATCCGTGTCGGTGCCGCCGTAGGTGAGCAGGGCGACCGCCTGCGCGCCGCCCACGGCCCACACCTCTTCCACGCCGAGCAGCTCGGCGGCGGCGAGGATGGTCGGGTGCGGCAGCCCGCCGAACGCGGCCTGCGGCGGCGAGGCCACGACGAGCGACTCGACGCCGGCGGCCTGCGCGGGGACGACGTTCATCACGACCGACGACGGGTAGACCGCGTTGCCGCCGGGCACGTACAGACCGACCCGCTCGACCGGCACCCAGCGTTCGGTGACGGTGCCGCCGGGCACGACCTCGGTGGTGGTGTCGGTGCGGCGCTGGTCGGCGTGCACCTTACGGGTGCGTTCGATCGCGACCTCGAGCGCGGCCCGCACGTCGGCGTCCAGTTCCGCGAGTGCGCGAGTCAGCTCGGCGCGCGGCACCCGGACCTGCGCGGGGCGGATCCCGTCGAACTTCTCCCCGAATTCGAGCGCGGCCTCGGCACCACGATCGCGGACGGCCTCGACCACGGGACGCACCTGATGCAGCACCGCGTCCACGTCCGTTCCGCCGCGGGGCAGGGCCGACCGGAGTTCGGCGACGGACGGGGTTCGTCCGCGCAGGTCGACGCGGGCGAGCTCGGTGCGGGCAGGCATGAGGGTCCCTTCACAAGAGGAAGTGTGTGCAGTCGATTATCCAGGATAGGCGCTACCGGTTTTCGCCCACCGTCGACGCCGCGTGCACCCGGCAAAGCCGCGGCCCGGCACTTCGGGATCGACGAGAGCTACGTCACCACCGGCGAGCCGTCCCGGCTCCGATCGTTCTCCGCCACGAACCAGCCGTCCGGGCCCACCGGAGCGCCCAGCCGCGGCCGGTACTCGGTGTACACCAGCCGCGCGACCAGGCTCAGACAACTGTTCACCCCGGTCTTCGCGAAGATGCTCTTGAGGTGGTCCTGCACGGTGTACGGGCTGATGTGCAGCCGCCGCCCGATCTGGTCCCGCGTCCGGCCCGCGAACACCTGCGCGAGCACCTCCGCCTCCCGAGTGGTCAGGCCGTACGCGGCCACCACCAGCGAGACGATCTCCGGCAACTGGGCACGTTCGAACGTCAACACGACGCGGCCGCTCGCACGCCGATCGAGTCGCCCGACCCGGATCACGACCCACTCGCCGTCGATGGTGCGGGTGCGCAGCGTGATGGAGTCAGAGTGCAACGTGCGCTGCCTGATCGCGGCCACCACGACGGGCGCCATCCGGTCGAGTCCGTCGGGCGGACCCCAGTCGAGGCGTGCGAAGAAGTCCCGCGCCGCCGGGGTCACCAGTTCGAACTCGTTGTCCGCTCCCACGAGCACCATCGCCGGTCCACCGTCGACCGCGGCACACACATGCGGGGCCTGCCGCAGCAGGGTCGCGCGCATGCCGTCACCGACATCGCGCAGCACGCCCGCGAGCACGTCGACCTCGTCGCCCGTGAAGCCCGAACCCCGCCCGCGGATCAGATCGCCGACCCCCCAACACAACCCGTCCCGCCCGCGGAAGACCATGCGGATGTGGTCTCGCAGTCCGAGCGGCTGGAGGAGCTCTCGATAGGTCCGGCTCTCGCGGACACTGCCGCCGGTCGCCTCGCCGATCGTCCTGATCCCCCGCCGCCGGCGCAGCAACGACACGTAACTGTTCTCCGGCGGGGTGGTCCCGTACTCCAGCGCAAAGGCGAGTTCGCAGGCACGGGTCTGGTCGGCGAAACCGACGGTGGTCGCCGCGGTGGGCACGACGATCGCCGGGTCGACCGGGGCAAGGACGGAGCAGTCGGACGGAACGACCGCGAGGATTGCTTCGAGAGCCGCACCGCGGAAGTCGACAGCGTCCGTGGCGGCCGACGCCGCATCGTGGATCGCGGCCTGCAACCGGGCGCCGGCTCGCGACGCTGGGGTCATGGTCCGATCCTCCCCCCTCGAATGTGGGATTGGAACCCCCGTGCGATGGTTCGACACTCGAACCGGGGAGAGTTCGACGAGCCGAGGTAAGCCATGACGACCACCAAGCCCACGAGGATGTCCGACGCCGACATCGAGATCATGGGAATCCTGCACGATGCGTTCCGCCGCGACGCCGCGCGCCTGGCGCGGGCCGCACAGCGGGGTGATCCCGAGGATCCCGCCGCTCACGACGCCCTGCTCACCGGATGGCACGGCTTCAGCCGCGAGCTGCACCATCATCACACCGTCGAGGACACCTACATCTGGCCGCTGATGCGGCGCAAGCTCACAGACCGCCCCGACGACCTCGCGGTGCTCGACGCGATGGAGGCCGAACATGCGCTCGTCGATCCGGCGCTCGCCGCCGTGGAGTCGGCATTCGCCGATCCCGACCACGGTCACGACCAGCTGGCCGACCGGGTCGACGACCTGGTCTCCATCCTGCACTCGCATCTCGCCCACGAGGAGCGCGAGGCGGTGCCGTTGATCCGAGCGACGGTCACCTCCGAGGAATTTCGTGCCGTCTCGAAGCACGCCATCCACGACCTGACGTACCGGGAACTCGCCGACGCCGCGCCGTACCTGACGGAGGGTGCCCCGGAGCACCGGGTCCGCATCGTGGTCGGCGTGCTCGCGCCTCCCCTGCGGCTGGTCTACCGGTACCGCTGGAATCCGCGGTACCGGCGGGTGCGGCGCTGGGAGTGACGCCGCCGCACGGCCGGCCGACACGCCCGATCCCGTGTCGGCATCCGGTGTGCGGCCGGCGCTACCGGGCGCCGGTTCGGTCCCGCGCGGCGCGCCCGCCGCTCCGGCCGCCTGCGACGAGTGTGCCCGCGCACAGCACGACGCCGATCACCGCGAGGCCGATCACCGCGGTGCGCATTCCCCACGCCGTGATCGCGACGCCGGCGCAGATGGCGGGGACGGCCAACCCCACGTAGCTGACCGCGAAGAAGGCACCGATCACGGCGCCCTGCGAGCCCGGGGCGTGTTCGAGGACCGCGGCGTTGACGCTGCGCAGACCACCGGCGAAGGCCAGGCCGTGTCCGACGCCGACGACCGCGGTCACCGCGAACAGCAACGCCAACGACGGGGTGAGGTCGACGATCAGCAAGCCGACCATGCCGACGGCGAGCGTCACCAGCCCGAGCCGTTCCGCCCGTCGCCCGGCCAGCCGCCCGGACACTGCCTGGGTGGCGACGGAGACCAGCGTCACCAGGGCCGCCGCGAACGCTCCGACGACGAGGTTCTGCACACCGAGGAGTCCGGAGATCCAGGACGGGACGACCGACTGGAACAGTCCGACCGCACCCCATGCCAACGCGACCGCGATCGTCGAGATCCAGAACGTGCGCCGGATGGTGATCGGCACCGCGGGCAGGCGCAGGAGCCGGGCACCGCGGTCGCGGTCACCGCGGGGCAGCAGGCAGAGGGCGATCACCGCGGGCACCAGGCCGACCAGGAACAGCACGTAAGGAGTGCGCAGTGGATCGGGGAGGTACTGCGCGACGGCACCCCCGATCAGGGGGCCGAGCGCGGCACCGAGTGCACCGCCCAGCGAGGACGCGAGGGCTGCGCGGCTGTGGTTGCCGTCGGGTTCGTGCTCGACGAGGGCGGCCGTACCCGCCGCGGACACCGTCCCGACCGCGACACCCTGCGCGATACGGCCGAGAAACAGCCACGCGGTGGTGTCCGCGAACGCCAGGGTGGCCGCTCCGACCACCCCCGCGCCGACCGCGACGGCGAGGACGGCGCGGCGTCCCAGCGCATCCGACAACGGTCCGAACAGCAACAGCGCGGGGATCAGTCCGGCGACGTAGACCGCGAAGATCGCGGTCTGCACGGCCGCACTGAAACCGAACTCGGTGCGGTAGAGGCCGTAGAGGGCGCTGGGCATGTTGGCGCCGATCACCACGATCACCAGGACGTAGAACACCCCATGGAAGTGCCTTCCTCGCCAGCGGACCGGCGGTGCGGCGCCAGCGGGTCCGGTGGAGGCAGCGGGGCCGGTCGAGACGACGGCGTCGGACAGCACATCTGAGGACGTGGGAATCACCTCGGGACAATAGGTAGGACGTCCGACGTAGGATATCCGATGAGCCGCGTGACAGGATGGTCGCGTGTCAGTAGTGCAGCGGGGAACCGCCTACCAGCAGTCACTCGCCTGGCTCCGAGAACGGATCGAAGGTGGCGAGTGGGTGGTTGGAGCCCGGATACCGACCGAGCCCGAACTGATGGCCACGCTCGGCGTCGGCCGCAACACCGTGCGTGAGGCGATCAAGACGCTCACATCCACCGGGATTCTCGAGATCCGTCGCGGATCCGGAACCTTCGTGCGGGCCCGCACCGACATCGGCGGACTGCTCGGCCGCGTCGTCGACGTCACCGAGTTGCTGCACGTGCACGAGGTGCGACGCGCACTCGAACTCGAGGCCATCACGCTGGCGTGCGAACGCCGCACCGAGGACGACCTCACACGGCTGCGCACCGCACTCGACGGGAGGGACGCCGCCAACGGCGACGAGGCCGTGTTCGCCTCCCACGACCTCGACTTCCACCTCGCGATCGTCGCGGCGGCGCACAACCCGGTGCTGGTGGACCTGATCGGCGCGCTCCTGGAACCGATGCGCGCCACCTACTCGTACACCGAGGGCGTGCACGGTCACGACATGTCCACCGCCGACCACCGGGCGGCGGTCGCCGCCGTCGAGGCCCGCGACCCGGCCGCCGCGACCGCCGCCGCCCGCAGCTACCTGGATCTGACCCTCACCGCGGTCCGCATCCGCGCCGGCGGGGGACGCTGAGCGGAGAACGTCTCGACCACGCCCCGACGAGTTGCAGCGTCGCGGCGCAGGCAACCTTCACCCGCGACTGCTCCGGACCCGCCGCACCACCGTCCCGCCGGCGATCGCGATCACGGCCACCGCGCACACCGCGGGCAGCCAGTCGCCGAACCGTACGTACGGCGTCCGCCCCGAGGACGGCTCGAGGTCCACGACCAGCGACCCGGCGCCCGCGGCGGGCAGCCAGGCGAGGACCCGCCCGCGCGCGTCGAACGCCGCCGACACCCCGGTCAGCGCCGCGACCGCGACGGGGCGGCCGGTCTCCGCGGCGCGAACCGCCCCGACGCTCGTCAACTGCGCCGGACCCGAACTGCCCTGGAACGTGGACGTCGAGGTCTGGTAGACGAGAAGCGCCGCACCGCCCTTCGCCTGCTGTCGCGCCAGGTCCGGGAAGGTCAGCTCGAACGAGATGAGCGGCCCGATCCGTGTCCTGCCGGTGTCCATGACCACCAGCTCGTGGCCCGGCACCCGGTTCTGCGCGGTCGCCGCGGTGATGCGGCTCAGCCAGCCGAGCCGATCCCGGAACGGGATGTACTCGCCGAACGGCACGAGACGGGTCTTGCGGTAGGTCGCGACCACCCCGGTGCCGTCGATCAGGGTGGCAGTCTTGGCGATCGCGTCGGTGCCGACGACGTGGGCGTCGGTGCCGACGACGTGGGCGTCGACGTTGACGAGCAGGTCGGCGCCCACCTCGCGGGACAGTGTGGTCAGCCGGGCGAGCACCTCGGGCCGCTCCCCCGGGTCGACATCGACGCTGCTCTCCCCCCACACCACCAGATCGGCCCCGGGTGCCGCGGCGCGGGTCAGCTCCTCCTGTCGAATCATGTTGTCGGCCAGCCCTGTTTCGACCTGGATCAGCGCGACCCGCAGTCGCCCGGCCGTCGCCGGCACCGGTCCGAGGGAGTACCAGGCCGGCCCGGCCGCGAGCGCGAACACCACCGCGGCGCCGCCCACCGCCCGCCCGGACGCACCCGGCGACGCGACCGCGACGACGATCCCTGTGTTCACCGCGACCACCGCGAACCCCACCAGCCACACCCCGCCGACCGCGGCGAGCGCCAGGACCGCGGGGTGACGCCACTGCGTCGCACCGAACAGCGCCCACGGGCCGCCCAGCCACTGCCAGGACCGGACCGCCTCGATCAGCACCCATCCCGCGGGCACCCCGATCACCGCCGCCACGGCACGGCGTGCGGTGAGAACGCCGCGCAGCAGGGTCCACGCGAGCACGCCCCAGGCGGACCACAGCAGGGCGAGTGCCGCGACGCCGAGCGGAAAGAAGAAGACCAGATTGGGCGCCACCCAGTACTGGGTGGCGGCGACCAGGCCCACCCCCACGCACCAGCCGCGCACCGCCGCGTCCCCACCGGAGCGGGATCCGCGCAACACCAGCAGCGCCGGCACCAGCGCGACCCATGCGAGAAGAGCCAGATTCGGGCCGGGAAACGCGAGGGCAGGCAGGGCTCCGGCGAGCAGCGCGCCGCCGCGCGCCGGCCATCGGCTCACCCCGTCGCGGAGGTCCGTACCGGCGCTCGGGTGGTGTCGCGGACGAACTCGCCGATGCGGACCACCGCACGGGCCGCTTCGGGCAGGATGTCGGCGGCCGCCTGGAAGACGTGCACCTGCCGGTCCCACACCTCGAAGGTCACGGGCACGCCCGCGGCACCGAGACGCTGCGCCATCAGTTCGGCATCCGGGTACAGCATCTCCGTCGACCCGACCTGGATGAGGACCGGTGGCAGTCCAGCGAGCGCGCCGTCGACGGGCGAGACGGTCGGAGTCGCGCCGTCGGCGCGTCCCGCGATGTCCGCGAGGGTGACGAGCACCGAACGGGGAATGAGCGGACACGCATTGCCCTCGGGTCGAGCGAGCTTGGTCGACGGGTCGAGGTCGGTCAGCGGCGACAGCGCGACCAGGGCGGCCGGTTGCCGAAGTCCGAGTTCCGGGAGTGCCAGTGCCGTCGCGAAGGTCAGGAACCCGCCGGCCGAGTCGCCGGCGACGACGATCCGCTCCGGTGGATACCCCTTCTCGAGCAGCCACCGGTACCCCGAGGCGCAGTCGGCGATCGAATCCGCGATCGGATGCCGCGGCAGCATCCGATATCCGACGGCGAGGACGGACGCCCCCGCAGCCGCGGCGATCCGCAGCGACAGCACCCGGTGGGTGTTCAGTCCGCAGGTCAGGAACCCGCCGCCGTGCAGGTAGAGGATCGCGACACCGCCGCCGTCACCGTCGTTGTGGCGCGGCCACCATTCGGCGTCGCACTCGTCGAGGTGGACACGATGCCGGCTCACCCCACGCACCGGCTGCAGGTACCGGACGGACTGGTCGAGCAGCCCCGCCGGCCACAACGGGCTCGGGTACCGACCCCAGACGTTGAGGACTGGTTTGACACCGAGCCGGACGGCATGGGCGAGGATCTGCGATCGGACGCTGGCACCTGGCACGAAGCACGGTTCGACGGTGACGGCGACGACGGGAGTCGCCGACCGGCGCCGGCGGACCTGTCCGCGACGTGGGGATTGTCCTGGGGAGGATTGAATTGATGACGGTTGCGTTGTCATCGTGAGCTCCTGGCGAGCACGAACGAACTGAGCACTTGACTACTACGACCCGACCGCGCTGCCTGAGTTCACGGGCAGCTGATTCATGGTACGTGACCTGCGACACATTTACGAGCCCGTAACACGAGGAACCCGAATCCGACCGTGCGGCGGGCCGCCGGGACGATCGGTGGCACACGTGGTGGCCGGTCGGCGCGGACGGGATTACCGTGGAAGTCGAGGGCCGGGCGCGAAGTGGCTACGCGAGGCGCCCACCCTCCCGGCGTGCTGTGCCGCCGGTGCGCGAGTGTGGGAGCCGTGATGGCCACGATCGGCGTGGTGGCCGTGGTGCTGGGCCTGGTGATGATCCTGGTCGAGGCGCACGCGCCCACGGCCGGAGTGCTCTCGGGACTGTCCGCTCTGCTGATCGGCGGCGGCGTCGCGTTGCTCTTCCTCGCCGGCGGGGTCGCGCAGGTCGTCGCGGTCCCGGTCGCGATCGGGCTCACCGGAATCGGGCTGGTCGGCACCGCGGCACTGGGACGGACGATGGTCGCGACCCGCCGGACCCCGGTTCACAGCGGCCCCCAGGCGCTGGTCGGCCGGGAGGCGACCGTGAGCAACTGGGACGGCGCGACGGGTCAGGTCCGCGCCGACGGTGGGCTCTGGATGGCGAAGATCGAGTTCGGCTACCCCCAGACGCCCCGCCCCGAGGCGGGGGAATCCGTCGTCGTCGAGTCGGTGCACGGGCTCACGCTGAACGTGCGCCGCCGCGAATCCTGGGAGGAACTCCCATGACCGTGCTGCTGATCGTGCTGCTGGTCCTGATGATCTTCGCCCTGATCGTCCCGGGCACCGCGATCCGGGTCCTGCGCGAGTACGAACGCGCGGTGGTCTTCCGGCTCGGCCGGGCACAGGGCGTCAAGGGCCCCGGCCTGGTGTTGCTGATACCGGTGGTGGACCGGATGGTCCGGGTCGGCCTGCGGACGGTGACGTTGAACATCCCGGTCCAGGAGGTCATCACCCGGGACAACGTGCCGGCGAAGGTCACCGCAGTGGCGTACTTCCGGGTCCTGGACGCCGATCGCGCGGTGATCGAGGTGGAGAACTTCCTGGCCGCGACCACACAGATCGCGCAGACGACGCTGCGTTCGGTGCTCGGCAAGGCCGAGCTGGACACCCTGCTCGCGGACCGGGACAAGCTGAACGAGGACCTGCAGAAGGTCATCGACCAGCAGACCGAGCCGTGGGGCGTGAAGGTGACCACCGTCGAGATCAAGGACGTCGAGATCCCCGAACGCATGCAGCGCGCCATCGCCCGGCAGGCGGAGGCCGAGCGGGAGCGGCGCGCGAAGATCATCAACGCCGAGGCCGAGTACCAGGCGTCGGCGAAGCTGGCGGAGGCGGCGGCGGTGATCTCCCGGAACCCGACGACGCTGCAGTTGCGGTATCTCCAGACGCTGCGCGAGGTCGGCGGCGACAGCAAGTCGACGGTGGTCGTGCCGCTGCCGGTCGACCTGATGCGGACGTTTCTGACCCCGGGCGCCGCCGTCGACGGTCAGGCCTTCTCGGGCAGCACGAACTCCCCCTGACCGCCGAAGTCGACCTGACGGCGTGCGTTGGCGAGGGCGCTGACGACGCAGGTGCCGATCGGACCGCGACGGTCGTACATGGTCGTGGTGCCGACCGCGACACCATCTGCGCTGATGTGGTCGTCGGCCTCGATCCCCACCTCGACACCCTCGGGCAATCGGGCGAGCACGAGGGTCATGTCGACATTGATGTACCCGACGCCCTCGGTACCCCAGTTGGTCATCAGGCTGGTCGGTTCACCGGCCATCGCGGCCCGCACGAACGGCGAGGGGGGCTCACCCGCGACGACCGGCAGGTGCTGGGCCCACATGCGTTTGCGGCTCGCTCCCTGATGTTCGAGCATCGCGGTCGACCAGCCCTCGGGGTGGTCGTCGCTGCCGAAGAACGGCGGGACCAGTTCATCGGTGGGCGGCGCGATGTGCTCCGGCGGCGGCGACGGCCGCAGCGCACGGGTCCACACCTGGCCCGGCGGCTGCTGCGACGGCTGCAGGAACACCGCCGTCGCGCGGACCACCGGCCGGCCGTCCTGGATCAGTTCGGCGTCGGCCACGCGGATCCGGTTGCCGTCGCGGACGGCGGTCGTGCGGGTGGTCAGCGGCGCGGTGCGCGCCGGAGCGAACAGGTCGACGGTGAGCCGGGCGGGCACGAATCCGTCTCCACCGTGGCCCTTTTCGAGGGCACGCGCGATCAGCCCGCACAGGGCGGCGCCGTTGACCATGTCGGGCGACCACCTGCTGACGGCGAAGTGTTGCGCAACGAAGCCGTCGGGGGTCGAACTGAAGAACGCGAGCTGGTCGGTCACGGTCGTCGCCTTTCGAAGAGGATCGCCGTCATGATTCCGGGCCGCCCGGCGGCCCGTCCCCGAAACCGTTAATCCATCGAACGGAATTCTTTGTGAGTTTCGCCATAGCGGTCGGCGACTCTGCCCTAACCTGCTCACCGTGGCCCGATTCGCACGATTTCTCGCCCTGCTCGCCGCCGCCCTGACCCTTCCCGCCGTCGCGGTTTCCCCCGCGACCGCGACGCCCGCGGCGGACCCGCTCGGACCCGACTTCGAGTGGGGTGTGGCGACGTCCGGGTTCCAGGCCGAGGGTCCGCCGCCGGACAGCAACTGGTCGCGCTACATCGCGGCGGGCAAGACGCACGATCCGTACGGCAGCGGCCCGGACTTCCGGCACCGCTACGCCGAGGACATCGCCAACGCCGCGGCCATGGGCGTCGACACGTTCCGGTTCTCGGTGGAGTGGGCGCGGGTCCAGCCGACACCCGACAGCTGGGACGAGGCCGAGTTCGCGTACTACGACGACGTGGTGCGGCAGATCCGCGCGCACGGGATGCGGCCGATGATCACCCTCGACCACTTCGTGTACCCCGGCTGGGTCGCCGACCGCGGCGGCTGGCGCACCGACGAGACGATCGGGTTGTGGCTGGCGAACGCGGACAAGGTGATCGCCCGCTACGCCGGTCAGGGCGCCACCTGGATCACGTTCAACGAGCCGACCGCGTTCGTGCTCAAGGAGACCACGTTCGGCGGCATCTCCCCGCTCGACGCCACCGCGGTGCTCGACCGGATGGTGCGCGCCCACCGCGCCGTGTACGACGTCATCCACCGCCTCGACCCGGGCACCCGGGTGTCGAGCAACGTCGCGTACATCCCCGCCGTGATGGACGTGATCGACGGGCAGTTCACCGATCGTGTCCGCGACAAGCTCGACTTCCTCGGTCTCGACTACTACTACGGGGTCTCACTGGACAACCTCACCGCGGCGGCCGCCGCGACCGACAAGTTCTACGACGTCCGCCCGCAGCCGGACGGGATCTACCACGCGGCAATGCATTTCGAGCACAAGTATCCGGAGCTGCCGATCTTCGTGGTGGAGAACGGGATGCCGATGGACGACGGAAAGCCCCGCCCGGACGGCTACACCCGCTCCGACCATCTGCGGGATCACGTCTACTGGCTGCAGCGCGCGAAGGCGGACGGCGCCCACGTGATCGGTTACAACTACTGGTCGATCACCGACAACTACGAGTGGGGCAACTACCGCAACCGCTTCGGCCTCTACACCGTCGACGTGCTCACCGATCCGACCCTGACCCGCAGACCCACCGACGCGGTCGCGACGTACCGGGAGGTGATCGCCGGCCACGGCGTCCCGGCCGACTACCGCCCCGTCATGGCCGACTCGGTGTGCTCGCTGGTGAATCCGCCGCAGAGCTGCCTGGCGACGTCCGGCAGCTGACGGCGCCGGCCCTCCGCCCGAAAGTGGCACCGGACCTGCCCCTATGCTGTTCGGGTGACGTGGCAGGTGTGGTTGGGTTTCCTCGGCGCGGCGTGGGTGATCAGCCTGTCCCCCGGCGCAGGGGCGATCGCGTCGATGTCGTCCGGGCTCAGCCACGGACTGCGCCGCGGCTACTGGAACATCCTCGGCCTGCAACTCGGACTGCTGCTGCAGATCGTGATCGTGGCGGCCGGGGTCGGCGCCCTCCTCGCGTCGTCGGCGGTGGCGTTCACCGTCATCAAGTGGTTCGGGGTCGCCTACCTGGTCTATCTGGGGATCCGGCAGTGGCGGGCCGCGCCGACGGAGGTCGACACCGACAGCGCGAAGCCGACCGGGTCGGCGCTCGGCATGGTCGCCCGCGGCTTTCTGGTGAACGCGAGCAACCCGAAGGCCGTGGTGTTCATGCTCGCGGTGCTGCCGCAGTTCCTCGACCCGGCACGGCCGCTGGTCCCGCAGTACGCGATCATCGCGGCGACGATGATCTGCGTGGACGTGATCGTGATGACCGGCTACACCGGTCTCGCCGCACGGGTGCTGACGTTCATGCGCTCGCCCCGGCAGCAGCGCATCACCGGCCGGGTGTTCGCCGGCCTGTTCTTCACTGCCGCCGGGTTCCTGTCGCTGGTGCGACGGGCCGCGACCGTGTGAGCGCCGTCGGCGCGAGCGCCGTCAGGACGACTCGCCGGCGATGTTGACCATCCAGCCGATGCCGAATCGGTCGGTGCACATGCCGAACACGTCACCCCACATCTGCTTCTCCAGCGGCACCGCGACCTGACCGCCCTGGGAGAGCTTCTCCCACCAGCCTCGCAGTTCGTCGGCGTCGTCACCGCTCAGGCTCACCGAGAAGTTGGTACCGGGGTTGTGTTCCATGCCGGGCGGGGTGTCCGCACCCATCAGGGTGAATCCCTGTGGCGTCTCGAGCATGGCGTGCATGATGCCGTCGGCACCGGGCGCGTCCTTGTCGCCGAACTCGCCGAACGTGCTCAGGTTCAGGGTGCCGCCGAACACACCCTTGTAGAACTCCATCGCCTCGCGGGCGTTGTCCTTGAAGCTGATGTACGGGTTGAGACGTGAACTCATCGCTGCTCCTCGGGTCGGCCGAACAGTGGCGTGGACCACACTACGACATGACCCCGCCCCGATGGCTCGGCGCAGCGAATTCCCACACTCCCCCAAAACAACTGGACGTTTGGTCTACAGTCTCGGATCGTGAGCCGTACCGACCCCACCCACAGCGCACCGGATGCGAACCGAAACACCTTCTCCCGGAGGAGTTTTCTCACAGCGAGCGCGGGCGCGGTGGCGGCGGTCGCCACATCGTCACTGCTCCCACCCTCCCTGCAGCGCGCACTCGCGACCCCGGTGCCCCCCGGCGGGCTGGAGTCGGTCGAGCACGTCGTGCTGCTGATGCAGGAGAACCGGTCGTTCGATCACTACTACGGAACGCTGCGTGGGGTCCGGGGATTCGGTGACCCGAACGCGCTGCGGCTCCGGGACGGGGCCTCGGTCTTCGAGCAGCCCGCACCGACCGGCAGGGTGCTGCCCTTCCCCATCCGGGACTCCGCCGCCGCGCAGCAGATGGACGCCCAGAACGTCACCGGCCTCGACCACAGCTGGGAAGGCGGCCACCGGGCGCTTGCCGACGGCTGGCACGACGGATGGGTCGAGGCCAAGACGGGCACCACGATGGCGTACTACGACCGCCAGGACATCCCGTTCCACTACGAGCTCGCGGACGCGTTCACGATCTGCGACGCCTACCACTGCTCGGCGCCGACGTCGACCAGCCCGAACCGCAACTACTGGGTGTCCGGATACACCGGTTTCGAGCCTCCCGCCCCGCTACCGAAGAGCGCGGCCTCGTCGGATCTGGCGGGGTCCTCGGGCGTGACACTGTCGTCGGATCCGGGTCCGGAAGGCCGCGCCGTCACCAACGCCGCCTACGACCCGTGGCACGCCGGCTACGGGTGGACCACCGTCCCCGAGCGGCTGCAGGCGGCGGGCGTGACCTGGAAGACGTACCAGGAGTGGGACAACTTCGGGGACAACAACCTCGAGTACTTCACCACCTTCAAGAAGGTCGGGGCCGCCCTGCTCGGCCACCCCGGCCTGCTGCCCTACCAGCTGCAGACCCTGGCGGGGTTCTACCTGGCGCTGCCGACGATGCCCCCGCCCGTCCAGGACGCGGCGGTGCGCGCGCTCGAGATCGCCGCCGATCAGTTGTCACCGGCCGACCGTGAGCTGTACGACCGCGCGCTGTACCGGTCCCGACCGGGAACACTCGCGGCCGAGTTCCGGAAGGACGTCGAGTCGGGCAGACTGCCGCAGGTCAGCTATCTGGTTCCGTCCGAGGTCGATTCGGAGCATCCCTCCGGATCGTCACCCGCGGCGAGCGCGACGCTGCTGTACCAGGTGCTCGACGCGATCGCCTCCGACCCGGACCTGTGGGCGAAAACGGCCGTGATCGTGAACTTCGACGAGAACGACGGCTACTTCGACCACGTCCCGCCACCCCGCCCGCCCCGCACCGCCGCCACGGAATGGGTGGGTGACCAACCACTGGGCCTCGGCCCGCGGGTGCCGATGACGATCATCTCGCCCTGGACCGTAGGGGGGTTCGTCTGTTCGCAGGTGTTCGACCACACCTCGGTGGCCCAGTTCCTGGAGAAGCGATTCGGGATCGCCCAGCCGGAGATCGACCCGTGGCGGCGCACGGTCAGCGGGGACCTCACCTCGGTGTTCGACTTCGCCCATCCACGCGCTCGCCCAACCCTCACCCGGCCGCAGCCGACCCCGCCGCTGGAGCCGCGATGGACTCCGACCCCACCCGTCGAGCAGCGAATGCCACTGCAGGAGAGCGGCACCCGGCCCGCCAGGGCGCTGCCCTATCAACCCGGCGCAGACGCCCGCGTGGACACCGCCGCT
Organism: Rhodococcus sp. NPDC003348; assembly: GCF_053589375.1. NCBI lineage: Bacteria > Bacillati > Actinomycetota > Actinomycetes > Mycobacteriales > Nocardiaceae > Rhodococcus > Rhodococcus sp. NPDC003348. Next base: position 69,148 of record NZ_JBSFRT010000021.1, on the reverse strand, counting down.
CGTTCGGTGACGGTGCACCTGTCCAACACCGGTGCGTCGTCGGCACATCTGGCCCTGTATCCGTACGCGGGCGAGTTCGACCTGCCGCGGCATTTCGACGTCCTCGGCGAGATCACGCACACCGCCAACCTGCCCGCCCCACGGTACGACCTGCTCTTGGTGGGCCCGAACGGCTTCCGACGCGAGTTCGCCGGCTCGGCCGAGGGCGCGGCCGCGGCACTCGACGTATCCGCGTCGGCGGACCCTACCGCGATGGCCCTCGACCTGTCGGTGGAGAACCGAGGACCACACGCTCTGACGATCGTCGTCGACGGGGGCCGCCGGCAACTCGCATCCGGCGGCCGGGCGTCGTGGACGGCTCCGTCGGGCGACGGCTGGTACGACTGCACCATCACCGTCGAGGAGGACCCGGACTTCCGGCGCAGACTCGTCGGACACATCGAGAACGGTCGAGAGAGCACCAGCCAGCCGGCGTGACCACCGCAAGGCACGACATCCCGCTGACCCGCAGAACACCAGGAGGTTTCATGCGCCGCATCCGGCTCGCATCCCTGATCGTCACGAGCACACTGATCCTCGGAGGCGGGATCGCGACCGCACAGAGCAGTCTGCCCACGTCCGGGAGTGGCGGTGGCGGTGGCACGACGCGGACCTACCTCAAGGACGACGCCGGCCGGTCACTGATCCTGCGGGGATTCAACACTGCATCGAGCGCGAAGAGCGCGCCGGACGGCATGCCTGCCTTCACCGAAGCCGACCTCGACCGCGAACAGACCGACATGGGAACGAACTTCGTACGCTTCCTGATCTCGTGGCGTTCCGTGGAACCCGAACCGGGACAGTACGACCAGGCGTACCTGGACCGAGTCGAGGACCGGGTCGGCTGGTACGCCGAACGCGGCTACAAGGTGATGCTCGACATGCACCAGGACCTCTACTCCGGCGCGATCACCCCTGACGGCAGGACCGGCAACGGGGCTCCGGGTTGGGCGACGTACATGGACGGCCTTCCGGTCAACGAAAGGGACCGCTGGGAGCTGTATTACGTCGAGCCGGGCGTCATCCGCGCATTCGACAACTTCTGGAACACCACCGGCAAGCATCCCGAGCTGACGGAGCACTACGCGAATGCGTGGCGGGCGGTCGCCGAACGATTCGCGAACAACGACACCGTCGTGGCGTACGACCTGATGAACGAGCCGTGGGGAGGCTCGCTGCAGGGGCCTGCGTTCGAGTCCGGTCCGCTGGCCGCGCTGTACCAGCGGACCACCAACGCCATTCGGCAGGCCGACCAGGACAGCTGGGTGTGTGTCGCCCCGCAGGCCGTCGGTGTCAATCAGGGCGTGCCGAGCGGGCTCACCAACATCGACGACCCCCGTGCGGGCGAGCGACGCATCGCCTACTGCCCGCACCTGTACCCGCTGCCCCTCGATCTCGGTGACGGTTACTCGGGTGTGTCGAAGGACCTCACCGACGCGACCATCGAGACCTGGCGCGCAAGCATCGAACACATCGCCGGGAACGTCCTTCAGGGGGCACCGATCATCCTCGGCGAGTTCGGGCTAGACACCACGCTGCCGGGCGCCCAGGAGTACCTCGATCGCGTCTACACCGAGGCTCGGGAGATGGGTGCGGGAGTCGCGTACTGGTCGAGCGACCCCGGTCCCTGGGGCCCGCACCTGGAGGACGGGACGCGGACGATTCTCGTCGACACCGTGAACAAGCCCTACCCGCGCGCGGTTGCGGGCACACCGCACGAGTGGTCGTCGTCCACCGACCACCTCGAGCTGACCTTCCGTTCCGACCCCGCCGTCACAGCCCCCACCGAGATCTACCTGCCGCGCAACGGGTTTCCCGGGGATGTCACGGTCGCGGGTGCGGACGTCGTGACCTGGGACCGGCAGAACCGCCTGCTGACGGTGCGGACCGAGACCGGTGTCGACGAGGTGACCGTCACGGTGACACCGGCGGCCTGAGCCCGCGCCGGCGACCGCGTCGGCGCCCGGACACCGCCCGGGCGCCGGCGTCACATGTCGAGACCGAGGTCCAGGACCGTCACCGAGTGGGTGAGCGCGCCGACGGCGAGGAAGTCCACGCCGGTGCCGGCGTAGTCGGCGGCGACGTCGAGGGTCAGGCCGCCGGACGATTCCAGCTTGGTCTTCGGCGAGCGGGTGTTGCGGCGCTGCACCGCGGACTGGGTCTCCCAGAGCGCGAAGTTGTCCAGCAGCACCAGGTCGACGCCCTCCGCGAGAACCTCGTCGAGCTGCGCGAGACTGTCCACCTCGACCTCGCACTCGATGTCCGGCGCGACCTCACGGACCGCCCGCAGCGCAGCGACCACGGACCCGGCGGCCGCGACGTGGTTGTCCTTGATCAGCGCCGCGTCACCGAGACCCATCCGGTGGTTGACGCCGCCGCCCATCCGCACCGCGTACTTCTGCAGCGACCGCAGCCCGGGCAGCGTCTTGCGGCTGTCGCGGATCTTGCAGTCGGTGCCCGCGACCGCCTCGACCCACCGCGCGGTGGCAGTGGCGATGCCGGACAGGTGGCACAGCAGGTTCAGCATCGTGCGTTCGGCGGTGAGCAGGTCCCGGGTCGGCGCGGAGACGGTCAGCACCGCATCGCCCGCCGCCACGGCGGTGCCGTCGTCGACGCGGGCGAGGACCTCGTAGTTGCCCGCGCCGACGACCTCGTCGAGGACGAGCAGCCCGACGTCGATGCCCGCGACCACACCGGCACTGCGGGAGACGACGGACGCCTTCGCGACCGCCCCCTCGGGGACGGTCGCCACCGAGGTGACGTCGGGTCCGTAGCGCAGGTCCTCGTCGAGGGCTACCCGCACCAGCGCGCGGATCTCGTCGCGGTCGAGGCCGTCAGCCAGGGTGGTCATCGTGCTCCTGTCGGGATCGGTTCGGCGCTCACGAGGTCGGTGAGGGCGAGGGTGCCGTCGGGTTCGCGGCGCACGGGCAGCGGCCGCCGCCAGTCGTCGTCGTCGGTGTCGGGGTGGTCGAGCCGGGTGTGGCAGCCACGGCTCTCCGTGCGGGCGGACGCGGCCAGCACCAGCGCGGACGCCGCCGTGGTGAGCGCGGAGTCCTCGAGGTCGGTGACGGTCGACGGCCGCACCGTCTCGCGGCTCGCCAGCGCCACCGACACCGTGGACAGGCCGTCCCCGTCGCGCACGACGGACGCGTGCGCGGTCATCAGCGACTGCACCGTGGCCCGCGACACCACCTCCGCGGCAGGGAGATCCGAGGAGGCCACCTCCACTGAAGTTCCGATGCGCTCGGCTGCGGCCAGCCCGGCGCGCTCTCCGACGACCAGGCCCTCGAGCAGGCTGTTGGAGGCGAGCCGGTTGGCTCCGTGCAGCCCGGTGCGCGCGACCTCACCGGCCGCGAGCAGGCCGGGCACCCGGGTGCGCCCGTGGGTGTCGGTGACGACGCCGCCACACGAGTAGTGCGCGGCAGGCGCGACGGGGATCAGGTCGGCGGCGGGATCGAGGCCCACCTCCCGGCAGGACGCGGTGATGGTCGGGAACCGCTCCGCGAAGCCGTCGACGCGGCGGGCGTCGAGGTACACGTGATCCTCCCCGAGCGTCCGCAACCGTGCTGCGATCGCCTTGGACACCACGTCCCGCGGCGCCAGGTCACCCATCGGGTGCACACCCGCGGTCACCGAATTCCCGTGGGAGTCCACGAGAACCGCGCCCTCGCCGCGCACCGCCTCGGAGATCAGCGGACGCCGGCCGACCCCGCCGGCCGCGAACAGCACGGTCGGATGGAACTGGACGAACTCCAGGTCCGCGACGATCGCACCGGCGTCGAGGGCCAGCGCGATGCCGTCGGCGGTCGCACCGGGCGGGTTGGTGCTGCACGAGTACAGCTGACCGAGGCCGCCGGTGGCGAGCAGCACGGCCGGTGCGTGGATGACACCGACGGCGGTGCTGTCGATGCCGGTGCCGACGGCGGTGCCGTCGATGCCGGCGCCGAAGCCCTTGTCCGACAGGACGACCAGGCCCTGGACGCCGTCGACGCCCGTCACCACCCGCGCGGCGGCGGCACCGAAGAGCACCGGCATGCCCGCTGCGTTCAGCGCCCGCTGCACCTCGGCGCCGGTGGCGTCGCCCCCGGCGTGGATGATCCGGCGGGCGCTGTGCCCGCCCTCGCGGGTGCGCGAGACCTGACCGTCGCGTCCGCGGTCGAACACCGCGCCGAGGTCGGCGAGCGCCGTGACCGCGTCCGCGCCTGCCGCGACGATCGACCGCACCGCCGCCTCGTCGCAAAGCCCACCGCCGGCGGCGAGGGTGTCGGCGACGTGGGCGTCGACGTCGTAACCGCTGCTTACCGCGATGCCGCCCTGCGCGTACACGGTCGCGGTGTCGGTGGGACCGCCTTTGCTGACGGTGAGCACCCGCAGGCCGGCGCGGGTCGCGGTGCGGGCCGCGGTCAGTCCCGCGACCCCACCGCCGACCACGACCAGGTCGGCGTGCGCCTCCCAGCTGTCGTGCACCCCGGCGCCGGGCGCGAGCCCGTTCACTACTCGCCGCCGCCCGGGTTGCCGATCTCGATCATCCGCTGCACGGACTTGCGGGCACGTTCGGCGACCGCGGGGTCGACGTGCACCTCGTCCTTGCCCTCCTGCAGGCAGCGCAGCAGGGCGGCGGGGGTGATCATCTTCATGTACGGGCACGACGCGCGGTCGTTGACGGCCTGGAAGTCCACCTCGGGCGCGGCCTTGCGCAGCTGGTGCAGCATGCCGACCTCGGTGGCCACGAGGACCTGCCTGGCGCCGGTGGCGCGGGCGGCGTCGAGCATGCCGCCGGTGGACAGGATCTTGACCTTGTCCTCGGGCACGAAGCCCTCGCCGGCCAGGTACAGCGCGGAGGTGGCACAGCCGCACTCGGGGTGCACGAACAGTTCGGCGTCCGGGTGGGCCTTGGCCTGGGCGGTCAGCTCGTCGCCGTTGATGCCGGCGTGCACGTGGCACTCACCCGCCCAGATGTGCATGTTCTGCCGGCCGGTGACGCGCTTGACGTGCGCCCCGAGGAACTGGTCGGGCAGGAACAGCACCTCGCGGTCGGGGTCGATCGACGCGACGACGTCGACGGCGTTCGACGACGTGCAGCAGATGTCGGTCAGGCCCTTCACCTCGGCGGTCGTGTTGACGTACGACACGACCACGGCGTCGGGGTACTCGGCCTTCCACTCCCGCAGCTGGTCGGCGGTGATGGAGTCGGCGAGCGAGCAGCCGGCCCGCTCGTCGGGGATCAGGACCGTCTTGTTCGGGCTGAGGATCTTGGCCGTCTCGGCCATGAAGTGCACGCCGCAGAAGACGATGGTGTCCTCTTCGGCCTCGGCCGCGATCCGGGACAGCGCCAGCGAGTCCCCGACATGGTCGGCGACGTCCTGGATGGCCGGCAGCTGGTAGTTGTGCGCGAGCAGCGTCGCGCCGCGCTCCTTGGCGAGTCGTCGCACCTCGGCGGCCCATTCGGGGCCGGCTTCGACGCCGGTGTAGCCACCGGGACCGTCGGTGATCTGACCTGCACCTGCCCACAACGTCGATGTCATGGCCGTTCTCCTTACCGCGAAGCCGTGTCGCTGGTAATGCCGGGGGGCTGCCCGGATTTCCGTTTCGGGGGTTTTCGACTTAGGATCGAAAACGTGCCCAATGGTAACACCCTTCACGAAGTGCTCACCGCGGTGTTCCAGGTTCGCAATGTGAACGACAATCCCGAGCTGTGCGTGCTGCTCTGGCAGCGCGCCCTCGAACCCGAACGCGGCGCCTGGTCACTGCCCGGCGGACTGCTGCGCGACGACGAGGACCTGAAGACCTCGGCGCGGCGGCAACTCGCCGAGAAGGTCGACGTGCGGGAGGTCGCGCACCTCGAACAGCTGTCGGTGTTCTCCGATCCGCACCGGGTGCCCGGCGTCCGGCTGATCGCCTCGACATTCCTCGGCCTCGTCCCACTCGACGCCGACCCGGACATTCCCCCGGACACCGCCTGGCATCCGGTCTCGGCTCTCCTCCCGACCGCATTCGATCACGGTGTCGTCGTCGAGCACGCCCGCACGCGACTGGCCGCGAAACTGTCCTACACGAACATCGCGTTCGCGCTCGCGCCCGACGAGTTCGCGATGTCGACGTTGCGTGAGATCTACTGCGCGGCTTTGGGTTATCAGGTGGACGCGACGAATCTGCAGCGCGTCCTCGGTCGGCGCGGGGTGCTGGTCGCGACCGGCGCGACCGCCGCTCCCGGACGTTTCGGCGGCCGTCCGCCCGCCCTGTACCGGTTTGCCGAGTCGCGGTTGCGCGTCACCGACGAGTTCGCCGCGCTGCGGCCCCCCACCTGATCCCGCGAGAGGGCAGTTATCGGGGCAACGGCCGCGACGCGACGTCGGCAGGTGCACGCTCGACGGCGGCGGAGGGGGCGGTGCGACCGAGATCGGGACGCGAGCTGAGCGAGACGAGCAGCAGGTACACCAGCGACGCCGCGAACGGTTGCGCGATCAGCGCCATCATCGTGCCGAGCCCCGGCGTCGCGGGCACGATCTGCCCCAGTTCGAGATCCTCGACCCCAGGGAAGCGCAACCGGGCCACCCCGAGCCCGACGACCGCGGCGGCGGATGCGCCGACCACGGAGCCGACGACCAGCCCGATCACCTGCGCGACTCCGCGGTGCGCCCGCCGCGTCCAGACCGCGACCGCCGACAGCACCCCGAGGATCGCCCCCAGGCACAGGAACAGCGCAACCGCGTCGAACTGGTGACCGCTCTCCCCCGTCAACGACACGGCGCCGCCACCGGAGACGACCAGGAAGTGCTGTGCGGGCACGAGCAGACCCCAGACGATCCCGGCGAGCGCGCTGACCACGACGATCCCGACGACGACGCGGGCGGCCGCGGCCGTGTCGGCCCGGCGGGTCCGGCGCTCCGCCGCGGTGGGCGCGTGCTGCGCATCGGGTGTGTCGGTCTCGGTGGTCACGATCATCCACCTTAGAGGTGCACCGCGAGGTGCCACGCACGACGCGGACACGGCTCCGGATCGTGCGCGCCGGACCTCACGAGCGCGAGGGCTTCGGCTCGGGCCGTCGGCCGGGGCGTCCCCTTCAGTGCGCTCGGCCGGGGCGCCCCCCCTCAGTGCGCTCGGCCGGGGCGCCCCCCTCAGTGCGCCCCGGCCTGCTCAGCGCCGCTCGCCCTCCGTGGAGTCGCTGACCCCGTGACGCGAGCATTTGGCCCACCAGCCGTCGGGACTGACCTGCACGATCATCCGGCGACCGCAGTGCTCGCAGAAGCGGGGCGGCTCGAGCCCCATCTCCGCGGCGGCGGGCACCGAATCCGGGACGCCGGGCACGATCCGCAGCCCCGTGTACGGGTTGTACCGCTCGGCCACATCGGTGACAGGCGTGTCCATAGCGGGTACTCCTAGATGGTCTGGTTCAGGGCCTTGATCGGCATCTGCAGTTCGCCGAGCAGGTCCAGGTCGGATTCGGCGGGACGACCGAGGGTGGTCAGGTAGTTGCCGACGATGACGGCGTTGATGCCGCCGAGGATGCCCTGCTTGGCGCCGAGGTCGCCCAGGGTGATCTCCCGGCCGCCGGCGAAACGCAGGATCGTCCGCGGCAACGCGAGCCGGAATGCGGCCACGGCCCGCAGCGCGTCGGCCGCAGGCAGCACCTCGAGGTCGCCGAACGGGGTGCCGGGGCGGGGATTGAGGAAGTTCAGGGGCACCTCGTCGGGCTCGAGCTCGGCCAGGTTCGCGGCGAACTCGGCGCGCTGTTCGAGACTCTCCCCCATGCCGAGGATGCCGCCGCAGCAGACCTCCATGCCGGCCTCACGGACCATCCGCAGGGTGTCCCAACGCTCCTCCCAGGTGTGGGTGGTGACGACGTTCGGGAAGTGCGACCGGGAGGTCTCGAGGTTGTGGTTGTAGCGGTGCACGCCGATCGCGGCCAGCTGGTCGACCTGCTCCTGGGTGAGCATGCCGAGCGAGCACGCGACCTGGATGTCGACCTCGCCCCGGATCGCCTCGACACCGGCGGCGACCTGCGCCATCAGCTTCTCGTCGGGCCCACGCACGGCCGCGACGATGCAGAACTCGGTGGCGCCGGTCTTGGCGGTCTGCTTGGCGGCCTCGACCAGGCTCGGGATGTCGAGCCAGGCGGCGCGGACCGGGGACGCGAAAAGCCCGGACTGCGAACAGAAGTGGCAGTCCTCGGGGCAGCCGCCGGTCTTGAGCGAGATGATGCCCTCGACCTCGACCTCCGGACCGCACCACTTCATGCGCACGTCGTGCGCGAGCGAGAGCAGGTCCTCTAGCCGATCGTCGGGCAGCTGCAGCACCTGCAGCGTCTGCTCCTGGGTCAGGCCCTCACCACGCTCGAGGACCTGCTCCCGCGCGATCGCGAGGATGTCGGTGCGGACGGGGGCCTGGGTCACGGGTAGCTCCTGAATGCCGGGCGAGTGTTCCGGTCGCGAAGTGATTAGCTCGACGAACTTGAACACCGTACAAGTTGAACGGCGTTCAGGTTAGGGTCGTGGTGAAATGGTGTCAACCAACACCGACGGAAACGGACAACACGTGCAGCTGCGACGAGCCGACGTCCTGGCCGGGGCGATCACCATCCTCGACGAGTACGGCCTGGGCGACCTGACCATGCGCAGGCTGGCCACCTCGCTCGGCGTGCAGCCCGGCGCGCTGTACTGGCACTTCCCCAACAAGCAGACGCTGCTGGCGGCGATCACCGACGACATGCTCGGCCGGGTGTCCGGGCCGATCGACGCGTCCGCGTGGGACGAGCGCCTCGACGTGCTGGCACACCGCATCCGGGACGCCCTGCTCGCCCACCGCGACGGCGCGGAGCTGGCGGCCGCCTCCTACGCGGCACGACTGGCGACCAACGACGCCCGCGACACCCTGGCACGGTCGTGCACCGAGGCCGGACTGCCGGCCGACGAGGCCGAGTTCGCCGCCGACACGCTGCTGTTCTACATCCTCGGGCAGACGACGGACGAGCAGTCCCGGATGCAGATGGACAGCCACGGCGCACTCACCGAGGACGCCTCGCCGCTGTACGACAGCACCAGCGGCACAGCGCGTTTCGACTACGGACTGAGCCTCTTCGTGGACGGCGTCCGCAGCCGGCTCGGCGAGCACGCCCGGCGCTGAACCGCGCCCGGGCGCACCGGATCTGCCGGGCGGGTCAGTCGGACCCGGGGAACGCTCCCGGACCCGGCTCGACCGCGCAGAAGCTCTGCCCGCACCACGGCCCGACACGGACCCAGCCCGCGTCGAACAGCACCCTGTCGTAGATCCCCGGCTCCCACCGGGCCACCGAGTCGAATGCCACAACCGCGACCTCGTCACCGTCATCTCCACTGACGACGCGGATACATCCGTACGTGCGCGCACGCTCGAGCGGGTCGGGGCTCTCGACCCAGCGGGTCTCGCCCTCCGGGTCGATGACGGCGGTGCACTCCCCCACGGGCACACCTCTTTCGGCGCGCTCGACCTGCGTCACCTCGGCAAGCGACCCAGCGGCTCCCGACAGTGCATCCATTGCCACGGCGAGCGCGGCGGCGGCCTGGTCGAGCTGAGCACCGACGGCCTCGCGGTTGCCGAGATCCTCTGCGGCGGAACGCAACCGAGTGATCAACTGCGCCACCTCGCGCACCGTCTCGATCGACTCCGCGACGCCGAGCTGCACGACCCGAGGATCGATCACTTCGTCACCGCCACGAGCGCGGAGCAGGGCTCGCGGTCCGGTCGTCCGGCCACGTGGAAGTGCATCTGGATCGTTCCTCTCGCCGGCGGCGAAGCCGGAACACCTCGCTCCGGGTATGGAATCACGCACTCGGTCCGACCGGCCGCCACCGACGTGCGGGAGTCACGTCACACAAGGCGCCTCGCACTCGCGATCGGCCGACTACGCTGCCGCTCATGCGCCTGTCGGGAGTCCTCGCCACCCTCGTCGCGACGACCCTTCTCGGCACCGGCGCCGCCGCGGTCCCCACGGCATCCGCACAAGCCCAGCCTGCCATCGACGCGTTCTACACTCCCCCGGACGGATTCGAATCCGCGACACCCGGCTCGATCCTGAGGGAGCGGCCCGTGGAGCTCGCGTCCTACTCCGTCCTGCCGTTCCACGCGGAGGCATGGCAACTCCTCTACCGGACAACCGATCTCGCCGGTGAGCCCACCGCGACAGTCACCACCGTGATCCGACCCTCCGGCGCGCCCGCTCCGGGCGGGCGGCCGCTGCTCTCCTACCAGGTCGCGCACGACAGCGTCGATCCCGCGTGCGGACCCTCGGTCACGATGCAGGCCGGCTCCGACCCCGAGGGCTTCTTCACCCAGGGCGAGATGACCTTCATCACCTATGCCCTGCAACAGGGCTGGGCGGTGTCGGTTCCCGATCACGAGGGTCCCGCGGCACGCATCGGCGCACCGCGCGAGCCCGGTTACGCGGTCCTGGACGGCGTCCGGGCCGCCGAGCAGTTCGCGCCGCTCGAACTTTCCGCGTCGGGCACACCGGTGGGACTGTGGGGCTACTCCGGTGGCGGACTCGTCACCGGCTGGGCCGCGCAGCTGCAGCCGTCGTACGCGCCGGAGCTGAACATCCGCGGCGCCGCGCTCGGCTCACCGGTCCCGGACCCCGTCGCCATGAACCACCTCAGCGGGACGTTCTGGGCGGGTCTGCAGTTGATCGGAATCGCAGGCACCCGGCAGATCTTCCCGGAGGCCGCGCGCGAGATCGACGCGCACCTCACCCCGGCGGGTCGGGCCGCCCTGGACGAGATGGGTGACCAGTGCGTGATCGCTACCGTCGCCTCGAACATCCTCCGGGACAACAGCCCCTACCTCACGGTCCCGTACGCGCAGCTGATGGAACTGCCTGCGATCACGGCCGCCGTGCGGGAGATCAAGCTGGGCTCGGCCGCTCCCATGGCGCCGGTGTACGTCTATAGCGCCGTAACCGACGAGATCGTCCCGATCGGCACGGTGGATCACCTCGTCGATCAGTACTGCCGGGGCGGCACGCCGGTCACCTACCGACGACACGAGACCGGACTGCACGCGACGGTGCTCATCACCGGCGCCTCGGACACGCTGAACTGGCTGCGCGACCGGCTCACCGGCGCTCCCACCGCACCTGGATGTGACATCGTCAGCACGCCGTCGACGCTGCTGTCGCCCGGCGCGGCTCAGACCTACGCCGAGACCAACCTCCGGCTCCTCGAGTCTTACACGGGTGCACCGATCGGCCCACGCTGAGCGCTCACCCCCACCTACATCGGGCCGATATCAAGACGAATCCAAGAAGAAACCAACATGATTCGTCGCGCGGCGCCCCCCGTGGTCCACTGAGAACCGTGCTCACGCGACTCGCGACGGCAACCCTCGCCGCACTGGTGCTGGCGACCTCGCCCTCGGCGGCCACGACGACGGTCGCCCCGGGTGAGGTGGCAGCGGTCCGCGCACTGCCCGCGGAACAGTGGATCCCCGGCGCGGTCTCCGGTTCTGCACTGACCTACGGCACCCTCGGCGCGCAGAATCGGCCCGCGATCAGCACCGGCGCGGTGTTCCTTCCGTCGGGAACTCCCCCGCCGGGTGGATGGCCGGTGCTCTCGTGGGCACACGGTGCCGTCGGCATCGCGGACGGCTGCGCACCCACCGTCACCGGCAAGATCGGAGGACCCTACCTGGGTCGATGGCTCGCGCAGGGCTACGCGATCGTCGCGACCGACTACGTCGGCCTCGGCACCGAGGGCGTGCACCCCTACCTGGACGGGGCGTCGGAGGCGCACGCCGTCGTCGACATGGTCCGCGCCGCCCGTGCCGTGGAGCCGAGCCTGTCGGACCGGTGGGTGACGTTGGGCCAGTCCCAGGGCGGGCAGGCGGCGATGGTGGCGGCCACGATCGCGACCTCCTACGCACCGGAACTCGACTACCGCGGCACGGTCGCACTGGGTGTGCCGTCGAACATCGAGAACCTCGCGCCCCTGGGCGGCCCGCTGTTCCCGCCGCTGCCGCTGACCGGAACCACGGTGTTCATCTCGTACGTCCTGGCGGGACTGCGCGCGACGCGCCCGGACGTGGACGTCGACTCGTACCTGAGTGCGCGCGGCACAGAGGTTCTCGCGCAGGCGGAACAGCTCTGCTACGAGGAGGCGGCCACCGCGATCGGCACCACGTCGATCGGCGCACTGTTCTCGCGCCAACTGGACGCGCCCATCCTGGCCGCGCTCCGCGAGATGCTGGCGATTCCGCTGCGCGGCTACGATCGGCCGCTCTTCCTGGGGCAGGGCCTCTTCGACACGATCGTCCCCGCGCCGTTGACGTTCAAGCTGGCCGCCGACCTGGCGGTGAACGGCCAGCGGTTCACCTTCAAGGTCTATCCCAAGGATCACCTGCAGACGATGCTGGCGTCCGAAAGCGAGGCGAACACGTTCGTGCGGACCCTGTTCGCCCCGGCATGACCCGACCGGGTGGCCCGGTGCATCTCGTGCCGCCGACCACCGCGACGAGGAGCCGACCATGACACTCGATCCTCTCGACCCGACCACCGCAGTGGTGCTCGGCCCCTTCGTGGAAGCCACCTACGCCCAGTTCCGCGCCCACCCGCACGACCCGCGTCCCGCGACCGTCCCACTGCCCGCCGGATTTTCGCTGGTGCGCACCATTCAGATGAGTGATTTCCTGGTGGGCCCGGCGATACCGGAGTTCTACGGCTACCTCGCGATCGGGGGTACGCCCGCGATGCAGGTGATCGCAATCCGCGGCACCGTCACCCCCACCGAGTGGTTCGACGACCTGCACTGGGACCGGGTGCCGTTCACCTCGGTGGCGAACGGGGGCACCGTCGCCGAGGGTTTCCACGACATCTACTCGACGATGACGACGGCGGCGCCCGGCCAGCCGGGCACCATGCCGGGGATCGCCGGGCTGAGCGTGGCCGTCGACCCCGACGTTCCCCTCGCGGTCACCGGGCACAGTCTCGGCGGCGCGCTGGCGACGATGCTCGTGGTGGACCTGTGGGCGAACACGACGTTGCGGCCACAGGCGTGGACCTTCGCCTCCCCCAAGGTCGGCGACGCCGCCTTCGCCGCCCGCTATGCCTCGCTCAGCGAGGTGTCGTGGCGGATCTACAACATCGTCGACCTGGCACCGTGGATCCCGGTCGACACAGAGGGCGACTATCAGCACGTCACCACCGGATACGCGCTCAACTCACTGAGCTACGCCCGGTGGAGTGTCGGGTGTGCGCACGCGATGAACACCTACCTGCACGGTCTCTCGCCGGCCGTTCCACTCGACCCCGCCTGCAGGCCCTGATGACCACCTGGCAGGAGTTCACCGCGGCCGCACCGCTCGTGTCGGCAGTGTTCCGCCGCCGCCACCGCGCCACCGGCAACCTGTGCATGCTGGCGACGCTGCGCTCCGACGGGTTCCCCCGCATCAGCCCGATCGAACCCCGGGTGTTCGAGGGCGAACTGTGGATCGCCGGTATGCCGGACACCACGAAGTTCCGGGATCTGGGCCGCGATCCCCGCTTCTGCCTGCACACCGCGACCGTCGATTCGATGGTCGGCGACGGTGACGCGAAACTGTGGGGCACCGTCCACGACGTGCGGGATCCGCAGCTGCACCAACGGTTCGCGACGGCACTGTTCGAGGAGACCGGATTCGACCTGCGGGGCAGGGAGTTCCGCCCGTTCTACGCCGCGGACATCACCGGTGCGTCGGCCGTCGAGCTCGTCGATGGCCATCTCGACATCACGATCTGGAGGCCGGGCGAACCCGAACGCGTCGTTCGCAAGCACTGAACACAGGAGGTGGACGATGGACATCGTCGTTCTGATCGGTCGGATTCTCTTCTGCGTGTTGTTCCTGACGTCGGGCGCAGGTCACCTGACCCAGTCCGAGGCGATGGCCCAGTACGCCGGGGCCAGGGGCGTGCCGGTGCCCCGGGTCGCGGTCCTGGTGTCGGGTGTGGTCCTGGTCGTCGGCGCGCTGAGTGTGCTCCTCGGGGTCTGGGCCGACCTCGGGTCGCTGCTGCTCGTCGCCTTCCTGGCGCCGACCGCGCCACTCATGCACGCGTTCTGGACCGAATCCGATCCGGCGGCGCGGCAGACGGAGATGGTCCAGTTCAACAAGGACGTGGCGTTGGCAGGCGCGGCACTGATGCTGTTCGCGTTCTTCGCGCACACCGGCGATCTCGGACTGACCATCACCGGGCCGCTGTTCACGATCAACTGAGCGCGAACACTCGAGCTCCGCGGCCCGAGACCTCGGCGACGGGGCCGCCCGAGCCACCAGTTCAGTGACCCGGGTCGGCCACCACCGCCGAATGCGATGCGGGCGACTGGAACACCGCGTTGTCCGGGAAGTCGACGCCCGCCGAGACCAACGCGGCGGCTCCCCACACGCACGCCCCGAGAAAACCCGCACTGACGATCCCTGCAACCAGCGACTTCACCTTCACGACACCCTCCTGCAATGTGACTGCGCTCACAGTACTGATGGCGGGGGTGTTCGTTACCGATTTTCACAAACTCGGCGCCGCCGGACGTCAGGTCCCGCCGCCACCCCTGCGGAACAGCTTGTTTCCGAGCCACACCACGGGGTCGTAGCGGCGGTCGACGACGCGTTCCTTCATCGGGATCAGGGCGTTGTCGGTGATGCGGATGCCCTCGGGGCACACCTCGGTGCAGCACTTGGTGATGTTGCACAGCCCGAGGCCGTGCTCGGTCTGGGCGACGTCGCGGCGGTCGGCGACGTCGAGGGGGTGCATCTCGAGTTCCGCGATCCGCATCAGGAACCGCGGCCCCGCGAAGGCGGCCTTGTTGTCCTCGTGGTCGCGGACGACATGGCACGTGTTCTGACACAGGAAGCACTCGATGCACTTCCGGAACTCCTGCGAGCGCTGCACGTCCACCTGCGCCATCCGGTACTCGCCGGGCGCCAGATCCGAAGGCGGCGTGAAGGACTGGATCTCCCTGGCCTTCGCGTAGTTGAACGACACGTCGGTCACCAGGTCGCGGATCACCGGGAACGCGCGCATCGGGGTGACGGTGACGACCTCGTCCTGCGCGAACGTCGACATCCGGGTCATGCACATCAGCCGGGGCCGGCCGTTGACCTCCGCCGAGCACGATCCGCACTTGCCCGCCTTGCAGTTCCACCGCACGGCCAGGTCCGGGGCCTGGGTGGCCTGCAGACGGTGGATGATGTCGAGGACCACCTCGCCCTCGTTCACCTCGACGGTGTAATCGCGCAGATCGCCGCCACCGATGTCGCCCCGCCACACCCGGAATGCCGCCTGGTAGCTCATCGCTCCTCCCCCTTCCCGGGATGCTCGGACAGTTCGGCGTCCGTGTAGTACTTGGCCACCTCACCGAAGTCGAACAGCGCGAACAGATCCGAGCGCATCGGCTCCTGCGGCTCGGGCGCGACGGTGACGTCGGGGACCACCCGGCCACCGGCGTCCGCACCGCCGACGAGGCTGCAGACCAGCAGCGTGTTGCGCCACGACGCGTCCATGCCGGGGTGGTCGTCGCGGGTGTGCCCGCCGCGGCTCTCGGTGCGCAGCAGCGCCGCCTTGGCGACGCACTCGCTGACGAGCACCATGTTGCGCAGGTCGATCGCCAGGTGCCAGCCGGGGTTGAACTGCCGGTGCCCCTCGACGCCGACCGACTCGATGCGTTGCCGGATCTGTTCCAGTTTGTCCAGCGCGGAGCGGATCTCGGCGTCGGTGCGGATGATGCCGACGAGGTCGTGCATCATCTGCTGCAACTCCAGGTGCAGGGTGTACGGGTTCTCGGCGACCGCCCCGTCCGGCGGCGGGTCGAACGGGGCGAGGGCCATCGCGGCGGCAGCGTCGACGGCGGACTGCTCCACCTGCGGTCTGCGGGTGAGGGATTCGACGTAGGTGGCGGCCCCGAGGCCGGCGCGCCGGCCGAACACCAGCAGGTCCGACAGCGAGTTGCCGCCGAGCCGGTTGGAACCGTGCATCCCGCCGGAGCACTCACCCGCCGCGAACAGTCCGGGCACACCGGACGATCCGGTGTCCGGGTCGACCTCGATGCCACCCATCACGTAGTGGCAGGTCGGCCCGACCTCCATCTGTTCCTTGGTGATGTCGACGTCGGCCAGTTCGAGGAACTGGTGGTGCATCGACGGCAGCCGCCGCACGATCTCGTCGGCGGGCATCCGGGAGGCGATGTCGAGGAAGACCCCGCCGTGTTCGGTGCCGCGGCCGTTCTTGACCTCCGAGTTGATCGCCCGGGCGACCTCGTCACGGGGCAGCAGGTCCGGGGTGCGCCGGGCGCTGTCGTTGTCCTTGAGCCACTGGTCGGCCTCGTCCTCCGTCTCGGCATACTGGCCCTTGAACACCGGGGGGATGTAGTCGAACATGAACCGTTCGCCGTCGGAGTTCTTCAGCACGCCGCCGTCGCCGCGCACCCCCTCGGTGACGAGGATCCCCTTCACGCTCGGCGGCCACACCATGCCGGTCGGGTGGAACTGGATGAACTCCATGTTGATCAGCTTGGCGCCGGCCCGCAGCGCGAGCGCGTGCCCGTCACCGGTGTACTCCCACGAGTTCGAAGTGACCTTGTAGGACTTGCCGATTCCGCCGGTCGCCAGCACGACCGCAGGCGCGGTGAACAGCACGAAACGCCCCGACTCCCGCCAGTACCCGAACGCCCCGGCGATCGCCCCGCCGTCATCGGCGCCGTCGCTGCGAAGCAGTTCGGTGATCGTGCATTCCGCGAACACCTTGATCCGGGCCTCGTGGTCACCCGTGGCCGCGAAATCCTCCTGTTGCAGCGAGACGATCTTCTGCTGCATGGTGCGGATGATCTCCAGGCCGGTGCGGTCGCCGACGTGCGCGAGCCGCGGATAGGTGTGGCCACCGAAGTTGCGCTGGCTGATCCGGCCGTCGGGGGTGCGGTCGAAAAGGGCGCCGTAGGTCTCGAGTTCCCACACCCGGTCCGGCGCCTCCCGGGCATGCAGTTCGGCCATTCGCCAGTTGTTGAGGAACTTGCCGCCACGCATGGTGTCCTGGAAATGCACCTGCCACGAGTCCTTGGGATTGGCATTGCCCATCGCGGCCGCACAGCCACCCTCGGCCATCACGGTGTGTGCCTTCCCGAACAACGACTTGCACACCACTGCGACGCGCAGACCCCGCTGGCGGGCCTCGATCACCGCCCGCAGTCCGGCGCCACCCGCCCCGATGACCACCACGTCGTAGTCGTGCCGCTCCAGCTCGGCCACCGGCGCTCCCCTCTGTCCCGATCGTTTGGCAGACCCGTCAGTTGACGAATCGCAGGTCCGAGATGGTCCCGCTGGCGACGAGCATGATGTAGAAGTCGGTGATCATCAGCGTGGCGAGGGTTGTCCAGGCCAACTGCATGTGCCGGGTGTTGAGCCGGCTCACCCAGGTCCACAACCGGTACCGGACGGGGTGGGCGGAGAAGTGCTTGAGCCGGCCGCCGGTGGCGTGCCTGCACGAGTGACAGGAAACGGTGTACGCCCACAGCAGGATCACGTTGACCACGATGATCACGGTGCCGAGGCCGAACCCGAATCCGCCTGCGGGGCCGTGGAACGCGAGGACCGCGTCATAGGTGTTGATCGCCGAGACGACCAGCGCGACGTAGAAGAAGTACCGGTGCGAGTTCTGCACGATCAGCGGCAGCCGGGTCTCGCCGGTGTACCGGGCGTGCGGTTCCGCGACGGCGCACGCGGGCGGTGCCAGCCAGATCGACCGGTAGTAGGCCTTGCGGTAGTAGTAGCAGGTGAGCCGGAACCCGAGCAGGAACGGCAGCGACAGGAACGCGAGCGGGATCCACATCGGCAGTTCGCCCACCCACACCCCGAAATGGGTGGACCCCGGCGCGCACGACGCGCTGACGCACGGCGAGTAGAACGGCGTCAGGTAGTGGTACTCGTCCACCCAGTACGCGGTCCGCACGAAGGAGCGGATCGTCGCGTACACCACGAAGACCGCCAGGCCGATCGTGGTCAGCAGCGGCGGACGCCACCAGATGTCCGTTCGCAGGGTGCGCGCCGCGATCGACGCGCGCTCCGGCGACCGGACCCCGGTCGTGGTTCTCGCCGGTGCGCTCACCGCTCGTGCGGGTGACCGCCGACGCCCTCGTCGTCGGCCCCCTGCCACAGCGCCTGGTCGTAGGGACCCTCGGGCACCCCGACCCGCTCCGAGGCGGCGACCGGATGCGCCAGGCGAGGCGGCGATTCGTCGAGGTCACTGGCGTCGATGCCGAGGCGTTCGACGTCGTTGGCGAGCCGGCGGACGGCCGACGCGTCCCCGTACATCGTCCGCAACGACCCGACACACTGGCGCAGGTGACCGATCGTGCGGTGCAGCTCCATCATTTCGCTGGTGGACATTCGAACCTCCGACCACAGATGATGTGATGACACTCACAGTACGGCAGATGCTTTGCACTCGCCTGCGATCCGAAAGGACTCGCCAGTGTCACACGAAACGATGCCCGACCACGCGACCGCGCCGGCCGTCGATCTTCCGCCGGGCTACGACTTCACCGACCCCGCCGTGTACACGGCGGGCGTCCCCCACGAGGCGCTGGCGGCTCTGCGCCGGAGCTGCCCGGTGTGGTGGAATCCCCAGCCCCGAAACGTCGGCGGATTCCCGGACGAGGGGTACTGGGTGGTCACCCGGCACGCGGACGTCCGGGCGATCTCCCGCGACGGCGAACTGTTCTCCAGCTGGCGAAACGGAGCCCTGGTCCGGCTGAACGACGACGTGGACCGGGAGACGTTCGAGTCCCAGCGGCTGATCATGCTGAACAAGGACGCACCCGAGCACACGAAGCTTCGCAAACTGGTCGCCCGCGGCTTCACACCGCGCGCGATCGAGAGCCTGCGGGCGGCGCTGACGGACCGGGCCGAGCGGATCGTCGCCGGGGCCGCGGGCACCGACGCCCGCAGTGGCGACTTCGTCACCGACATCGCCGCCGAGCTGCCCCTGCAGGCGATCGCGGAACTGATCGGCATCCCGCAGGAGGACCGCAGGAAGGTGTTCGACTGGTCCAACGACATGATCGGCGGCGCCGACCCGGAGTACGACGTCGACCCCATGGACGCCGTCGCCCAGCTGATCGGCTACGCCTACGGCATGGCCGACGAGCGGCGCCGGTGTCCGGCGAACGACATCGTCACCACCCTGATCCAGGCGGACGTGGACGGCGACGAACTGACACCCGAGGAGTTCGGGTTCTTCGTGCTGTTGCTCGCCGTGGCAGGCAACGAGACCACCCGCAACGCGATCACCCACGGCATGATCGCGTTCCTCGACCACCCCGACCAGTGGGAGCTGTTCAAGCGGGAACGTCCGGCGACCACCGCGGACGAGATCGTGCGCTGGGCGACCCCGGTGACGTCCTTCCAGCGGACCGCGACGGCGGACACGACGCTGGGCGGGCAGCTGATCCGCGAGGGCGACCGGGTCGCGATGTTCTACGCGTCGGCGAACTTCGACGAGGAGGTGTTCGACAACCCGACCACCTTCGACATCACCCGCGACCCCAACCCGCACCTCGGTTTCGGCGGCTCGGGCCCCCACTACTGCCTCGGCGCGAACCTGGCCCGGATGGAAATCGGCCTGATCTTCGACGCGATCGCCGACCGGCTCCCGGACATCAGCCGGCTCGGTGATCCGCAGCGGCTGCGGTCGGGATGGCTCAACGGAATCAAGCACTTCCCCGTCGGATACGGCAGCGGCTGCCCGGTGCCGCACTGAGCGGCCGGGCGGCGATCGGATCGGTATCGAACCAGCCCGGCGCCGCCGCAGCGAACTCGTCTGGGCCCAGTCTGCCCGCCCCCTCCGGAATCCGGCCGAGCAGCGGCACCCCCGTCACCTCGGCGAGGTCCGCGAGGTTGCACCGCATGGCCAGGTCGGGATCCTCCGGCCACGACCCGATCACCGTCCCGACGCAATCGACGCCTGCCTGCCGCGCGGCCGCAACGGTCAGCGCGCTGTGATTGAGGGTGCCCAGCCCGGCGGCGGCGACCAACACCAGTGGCGCGTCGAGGTCTGCAGCGACGTCGGCGAGGGTGAATCCCCCCGAACCGAGGCGCACCAGCAGTCCCCCGGCGCCCTCGACGAGGGTCAGGTCGTGGGAGGCGTCGAGCCCGCGGACCGCCGAAACCACGTCCGCGCGCCTGAGCAGCGGCATGCCGGCCCGCCGGGCGGCGGTGTCCGGCGCCAGCGGCTCCGGGTAGCGGACCAGCTCGAGAACGTCCAGGACACCCGAAAGCCGTTGCACTTCAGCCAGATCCCCGGGCTCGTCGACAGCGATCCCGGTCTGCGCCGGCTTGCACACCGCAACGGACAGCCCGGCGAGCAGGGCCCGCGCGGCCAGCGCCGCGGTGACGACGGTCTTGCCGACATCCGTCGACGTACCGGTGACGCACAGGATGCTCACGCGTGGGCCGCCGAAACGCCCGGGGTCGACTCGGCCGAGGAGAGCACGTCTGTGAGCACGGACTCGATCACCGTCATGTCGGACGGGGTGAGGTTCGCGCGGGCCGTCAGCCGCAGCCGGGAAGTGCCGGCGGGCACCGACGGCGGCCGGAAGCAGCCGACGTGCAACCCACGGTCGCGGCACGCGAGCGACGCGTCGTAAGCGACCTGCGGGTCGCCGAGAATCACCGACACCACCGCGGATTCCGGCTCACCGGCCGCGGTGATGCGGGCGAGGTCGCGTGCGCGGTCGAGGACGGCCGCCGCCCGCTCGGGTTCGCGGCGCAGCACGGCCAGCGCGCCGCGGGCGGCGCCGACCGCGGCGGGCGCGAGGCCGGTGTCGAAGATGAAGGTGCGGGCGGTGTCGATCAGGTGCGTGCGGACGCGGTCGTCGGCGAGCACCACTCCGCCCTGGGCGGCAAGCGATTTCGACAGGGTCGCGGTGACCACCACGTCTGCCTGACCGGCGAGCCCGGCCTCGTGCACCAGGCCGCGGCCACCGTCGCCGCGCACCCCGACGCCGTGCGCCTCGTCGACCAGCAGCAACGCGCCGTGTTCGCGGCACACCCGGTGCAGGTCCCGCAGCGGCGCGAGGTCGCCGTCGGCACTGAACACCGAGTCGGTGAGCACGAGGGCGCGCGGTTCGGCGCGGGAGGCGAGCGCGGTCGCGACGGCGTCCACGTCGGCGTGCGGGGTGACCACCACCCGCGACCGCGACAGCCGGCACGCGTCGACGAGCGAGGCGTGGCAGCCGGCGTCGGAGACGATCAGCGCGTCCCGGCCTGCCAGTGCGGCGACGGCGCCGAGGTTGGCGGCGTACCCGCTGGCGAACACCAGTCCGGATTCGGCGCCGACGAACTCGGCGAGTTCACGCTCGAGGAGTTCGTGTTCGGCGGTGGTGCCGGTGACGAGGCGCGAACCGGTCGAGCCACCGCCCCAGCGGCGCAGGGCGGTCGCCGCGGCGTCGAGCACCTCGGGGTGCCGGGTGAGGCCGAGGTAGTCGTTGGAGGCGAGGTCGACGAGCGGCGAACCGGCCGTCCGCGGACGCAGCGTGCGGTGCAGACCGGCCGCGCGACGCGCGTCCGCGATCTCGTCGAGCCAACTCAGTGCAGCGGTCATGGCACGGGAGCGTACCTGAACGCCGTTCAAGTACAGCGTTCAAGTAGGCCACGGACCTCGCATCGAGCGGAAACTCAGTGCTGGCTGCGCGCGGCGGCGACCATGCCGGCCGCGATGGTCGCGACATCGTCGGGCGTGCAGATGAACGGCGGCATCGCGTAGATCAGCTTGCCGAACGGCCGCAGCCACACGCCGGCGTCGACGGCCGCGGCGGTGGCGGTGCGCATGTCCACCGGCTCCGTCATCTCGATCACGCCGATGCCGCCGAACGTGCGCACGTCCGCGACGCCGGGCAGCGTCCGCGCCGGCTCCAGCCCGGCATCCAGACCCTCACCCAGCGCGGCGACCTCCGATCGCCAGTCCCGCGACAGCAGCAGTTCCACCGCCGCGACGGCCACCGCACACGCGAGCGGGTTGCCCATGAACGTCGGACCGTGCATGACGCCGCCGCCCTCCCCCGCGCTGATCGCCTCGGCGATCGCGGAGGTGCACAGCACCGCGGCGAGCGTCAGGTATCCACCGGTCAGGGCCTTGCCGACCGTCATGATGTCGGGTGCGACACCGGCGTGGTCGGCGGCGAACAGTTCACCGGTGCGACCGAAGCCGGTGGCGATCTCGTCGAAGATCAGCAGCAGTCCGTGCTCGTCGCACATCCGGCGCAGCTCGGTCAGGTACCGGGGGTCGTGGAAACGCATGCCGCCCGCGCCCTGCACGACCGGTTCGACGATGACGGCGGCCAGTTCGGCGGAGTGCTCGGTGAGGATCGCCTCGAACTGCGCGACGTAGGTCGGGTCGAAGTCACGGGGCGGCGCGGGCGCGAACACCTGCCGCGCCAGCACGTCGGTCCACATCGAGTGCATGCCGCCGTCCGGGTCGCACACGCTCATCGGCGCGAACGTGTCCCCGTGGTAGCCGCCGCGCCAGGTCAGCAGGCGGTGTCGCTCGGGTCGCCCGATCGCCCGCTGATATTGCATGGCGATCTTGATCGAGACCTCGACGGACACCGATCCGGAGTCGGCGAGGAACACCTTGTCGAGCCCGTCGGGGGTGATCGCGACGAGCAGCTCCGCCAACCGGGCGGCGGGTTCGTGGGTGAGCCCGCCGAACATGACGTGACTCATCCGGCCGAGCTGGTCGGTCGCGGCGGCGTCGAGAACGGGGTGCCGGTAGCCGTGCACGGCCGCCCACCACGAGCTCATGCCGTCGACGAGTTCCCGGCCGTCGGCGAGGATGAGCCGGGTCCCCCGGGCGGCCGACACGACGAGCGGCTCGGTGCCGGCCGGGAACGCCCCGTACGGATGCCACAGGTGGGCGGCGTCGATGGCGGAGATGCGGTCGGACGAGTAGCGCGAGGTCACGTCGCCCGACGATAGCGACCCCCGACGAGCCGCGACGGGCCGGGACTCCGCGCGGCGAAGTCCGTGCGAACGCCTGCGGTAAGTGGGCCCACCGGTACCACCTACACTCGTCCGTCGAACCCCGCACGCACCGTTCACCGCGCGTTCAGCTCGTCGCAACCACAGGGAGAGACTTGCCTGCCCGTACAGCCGCACCCGTCGACGCCTCGGCCCGACAAGCCGGCTCGACGCGCCGCGCCGACCTCGACGGCCTGCGCGGCCTCGCGATCGCGCTGGTGGTGCTCTTCCACGTCTGGTTCGGCCGGGTGTCCGGCGGCGTCGACGTGTTCCTGATGCTGTCGGGGTTCTTCTTCGTCGGTTCGCTGGTGCGGGCGGCGGAATCGTCGTCGCCGCTCGATCCGCGGCCGATCCTGGCGCGAACCGCTCGCCGGCTGCTCGCGCCGCTCGCCGTCGTGGTGGCCGCGACGGCGGTCGCCGGCGCGTTGTTGCTGGCACCGACCGCGTGGCTGGCGCTGGCCGAACAGAGCCGGGCCGCACTGCTTTTCGGGCAGAACTGGCAATTGGCCCGCACCGCAGCCGACTATCTAGCGGCGGATCCGTCGGTGAGTCCACTGCAGCATCTGTGGTCGATCTCGGTGCAGGGGCAGTTCTACCTGCTCGCGCTGACGGTGGTGTTCGCGAGTGCGTGGCTGCTGCGGCTGCGCGGTGTCGCGGTCCGCGGTCCGATCACCGCGATCCTCGCGGTCGCAACCGCGGTCTCCTTCTGCTACGCGGCGTCCGGTGCGCAGCCGCAGACCTGGATGTACTACGACACGGGCGCCCGCTTGTGGGAACTGCTCGCCGGGGGCCTGCTCGCCTGCGCGATGCCGTGGCTCCGGGTGCCGAGGCAGGCACGGGTGCTGCTCGGCGTGGTCGGGCTCGTCGTCGTCGCCTGCACCGGGGTCCTGCTCGACGGCAGGCACGACTTCCCCGGGCCGTGGGCACTGGTGCCGGTCGCGGCGACCGCCGCGATCGTCGTCGCCGGTGCGGCAGCGAGTGTGGACGCCCCGGCCACCCGTCTGCTCGGCTCGGCCCCGCTGCGCCGGCTGGGCGACGTCGCCTACTCGCTGTACCTGTGGCACTGGCCGCTGCTGATCTTCGCGCTGGTCCTCACCGACCGTGAGCGCATCGGGCTGCGCGGCGGCCTGGTGGTGATCGGACTCTCACTGGTGCTGGCGCATCTGACGACCCGACTGGTCGAGGAGCCGATCCGGCGCGGGAACCCCTCGCCGCGCCGGACGGCGCTCGTCGCCGGGGTCGGGGCGCTCGCGGTGGCGGTGTTCGCGACGGCGACGGGCTGGATCGGCACCATCGCGAACCGCTCTGTCGAGGTCGCCCACATCGCCGACCTCGACCCCCGCGACTACCCGGGCGCGGCGGTCCTCGTCGACGGCGTCGACGCTCCGGAGCGGGGAGAGCAGCCGAACCGGTTCGTCGCGCATCTCGACGTCCCGCCGTCGTGGGACGACGGCTGCCTGGCGACCGACGAGGTGGTCGAGGTGATCCGCTGCTCGTACGGCGAACCCGACGCGGCGCGCACGGTGGCACTGATCGGCGGATCGCACTCCGAACACTGGCTGCCCGCGCTCGCGAGCATCGCCGACGACCGCGGCCTGCGCATCGACACCTACCTGAAGGTGGGATGTCCGGCGATCCTGCCGGTCGACGAGGACACCGCGAACGGCGAGTGCGAGCGGTGGACCGCGACGGTGCTCGACGAACTGGAGTCGTCACCACCCGACCTGGTGTTCAGCACCTCGACCCGTCCCCGCCCGGACGACGTCGGCGGCGACTACACCCCGGACGGCTACGTGCGGGTGTGGGACCGGATGGCCACGCTCGGCCTGCCGATGACGGTGGTGCGCGACACCCCGTGGTTGTCGGAGAACGGCATCGCCTATCGCGCACCCGACTGTCTCGCGCACGGTGGCAACGCCGACACCTGCGGCGTCGACCGGGCCGCGGTCCTGGACGTCGTGGATCCGGCCGAAGCGGCGTCCGCGCACCTGCCGACGGTGCACCCGCTGGATCTGTCGGACGCGGTGTGCCGCGCGGACCGCTGCCGCGTCATCGAGGGAAACCGCCTGATCTACCGCGACGGCGACCACCTCACCACCGCCTACGTCCGCAGCCTCGCCCCCGAACTGGATCGCCGACTCGGCGCCGCCACCGGCTGGTGGTGACGGAACGGAAGGGGCGGCGTCAGCCGAGCGCCTCGCCGATCTGGTCGAGGATGACGTTCGCACCCACCACACCGATGCCGACCATCCACGTCTCGTCGTCGAACTCGAAGGTCTTACCGCCCTGCACCGCGGGGAGCGAACCCCACAGCCCGGTCACGGTGCCCATGGTGGTCGTGTTCGGGTCGCCCCCGGGGTTCGTGTAGAACACGACGTCGCCGTCGATCTCCGCGTAGCGCTCGGGGCTGAGCTCGAGCATGGAGTACTCGTTCCAGCCACGTTCACCGAGGTCGAAGCCGACCTGGGTCAGGATCGAGCCCGAGAAGGTGCTCGGGCCGTACAGCCGGAAGTTGGTCGGCCGGAATCGCACCATGGACGCGGTACGTCCGGCGGCGCCGACGTCCTTGCCCACCGCGGTCGCTCGGTCGGTCAGCTCGGTCAGGAGCGCGTCCATCTCGCCACTCTCGTTGACCGCGGCCGCCGTGACGCGGGCCTGCTCCTGCCATTCGGTACCGGAGTTGACCGAGTAGACGGTCGGCGCGATCGCCGAGAGCTGGTCGTAGATCTTCTCGTGCCGCACCTTCGAACCGATGATGAGGTCGGGTTCGAGGGCCGCGATGGCTTCGATGTCGGGCTCGGCCGTGGGTCCGACGCTCTTCGTGCCGTCGAGGTCGTCCGCGAGGTATCCCGGGAAGCCGTCCCCCGCACCCGATTCCGTCGCTCCGACCGGGGTGATGCCGAGGGCGACGAGTGCGTCGAGATGCGGCGAGTCGATGACGACGACACGCTCGGGCACACCCGGCAGGGTGGTTTCGCCCATCGCGTGGTCGACGGTGTAGGCCTTGTCGGATTCCGCGACATCGTCGGTCGAGGAGGTGCCGCAGGCGGCCAGGAGGAGCGCCGAGATCGCCGCGGCCACGCCGAGTTTCACGCGCGCCGAGCTTCCATGTGAACCGAACATAGGGTCACCTTAGGTCAAGCTACTTAGGCTAGGGAAATCTAACTTCGGGCGCTATCGTCGCCTGATGCCTGCCCGACCCCCACACCCGAGCGCATCACACCGCGGCAACCCGGCCCCGGCGTCCCATGCGGCGGCCCCCGCGGCATGAGCAGCGAGAAGTCCCGCAGAGCGATCTCGCGATTCCGCTCCGAGACACCACATCCGACGTGCGTGCGAATGTTGCAGGTCGTACACACCACGCAGGTGGAGCCGCGACTCGTGCGCCTTCACCTCGCCGGACCCCAGCTCGGCGCGTTCACCGACGACGCAGGCCGACATCCGGCCGTCGTCAGCACCGGGTTCGACGATGTCGCCATCCTGTTTTTCCCCCAGCCGGGAACCGAGCGGATCGCGCTGCCGGAGGTGGCCGGCGACGGCGGCTTCGTGATGCCGGTGAATCCCGACGTGATCTACCGCGAGTACACGGTGCGCCGACTCGACTCGACTGGACTGGTCGTGGACGTGATCCTGCACGACGTGGGCGTCGCGACCGACTGGGCGCGGCGCGCCGGGCCGGGCACACCCATCGGAGTCGTGGGGCCGAGGGTGAGCCGCGCGCTGCCCCGCACCGAGCGGATCCTCGCCGTCGACGACGCCACCGCCCTTCCCGCCCTGACCCGGCTGGCCGAGACACTCCCCCGCGACGCAGAGGGCGAACTCGTGCTCGTCGACGGCGGACCGGGCCTCGACCTCCCCATCCCCGCCCCCGCCGGGGTCACCGTGACCCGGACCGCGGGCGCGGACGCGACGTACCGCGCCCTGTCCGAACTCGACCTCCAGCCGGCCCGCACGTACGCGTGGCTCGCCGGCGAGGCCGCGCTGGTGACCTCGCTTCGACGTCACCTCGTCGGCGAACGCGACTTCCCCAAGGACCACGTGCAGTTCACCGGCTACTGGAGGGCTTAGGGCATCACCCGGCCGGGCCGATCAGGACTTGGTGACCGCCGGGGGCTCCCAGGTTCCGTCGAGGATGTCCTGATCGGGCCAGTAGGCGCGCAGAAAGATGGTGAACTCGTCATCGGGTGCGGGCAGCCAGTTCGTCAGCAGTTTCGGATCGGTCGGGGCGGCGCCGCCGACCGTCAGGGTCAGGGACCCGTCGTCGCCGTGGGTGAGATCTTGATTCTTGGTGCCCAGGGAGAATCGGTCGAGTTCGTTGGGATGGAAGAAGTGGTGCTTGTTGTAGACGGTCAGTGACCAGAAACCGCGCACCGGCGGCAGCTGACCGGCCGGGAACCGCACGGTGTAGGTGGCGGCGCCGTGCAGGCGGTCACCCCGCTCGTCGAGATCCTGGTAGTAGTAGGCGGTTTCGTTCGGGGTGTTGACGAAGATGTTGGACTTTCCGATCGCGGTTCGCGACAGGTAGTCCGCGCCGAAGGCGGCCCCGTTGCGCTGGGTGGTCCAGTTGTGCGCGACGGGAATCCCGATGTTGCGGAACTCGAACATCTCCCGCACCACTGCATCGGCGTCGACAGCGGCCCGACCGAGCGCGTCCGCGATCGCCGGATCGTCCTCCGCCCCGGAGAGGGCGGACCGGAACCACTCGTACAGCGCCTCCTCCCCTGGCAGTGCAGGCACTTCGTCGAGGACCTCGGCGAGCTCGGCGAAGTATGTCTCGGGGTGGACCCACTGGGTCTCGCTCTGACCGCCGGCGCCACTTCCGGCGGCGTCTCCGCCGCCGAACGACGGCACACTCGACCAGTCGACGGTCCTGACGGTGCCGTCGAACTCCGACAGCGGGTACATGGCGATGCGGTCGACCAGCGGCGCGATCGCGACCCGGTCGCGCGGGGTGTCGTCGAGGAAGACGCGCGGGATCACGACCCCGACCCGGGTGTCGTGACGAAAGACGTCGGTGATGCCGGCCGGTACCTCACCGTCCCAGGACGTGTGCGCGAGCAGGTAGAAGCCCGGCGCGGTCCCGTACATCGCGCCGAGCCGGACGAACGAGTCGGTGCGCTGGTCCACCACCTGGTACACCCAGAACCGGTCACCGAAGTCGGGCACCTGCACGACCGACGGTCCGCGAGCGGAGTCGAGGACACCGAATCCGTAGACCACGTCCTGATTCGGGCAGGCGACGACCCGCTCCTCCGGCCGGATGTAGTCCCGCAGCATGCCGATCGTCCCGGGCGGGCCCGCGGGCACGATGCCCGCCAGCAGCCCGGGCGCGGGCAGTTGCTCCATGAGGGTTCGCCGGTTGTGCATGTTCACCAGCGCCCAACCCCACAGATATGCGGCTCTGCCCACGACCTCCGCATACTCCTCGGTCATCTTCGGACGGATCGGCCCTTCGTCACCGGACATTCGCAAACCCACCTCTCCCCGCGGACAACCGCACGACAGAACACCCAGGCAAAAGGTGAAACGACGGTATTTCGCCGACCGACGCTCGCGATTCACCCGGAAGAGGTGAAGCTCCCTCTCGCCCACCACCCGTCCGTCCGACGGCACGGGCCGACTGACACTAGGGTCGAGTCCATGTCCGACGCCGCACCGTCCGCAGCCCGATCCGTGTGGCCGGGCAACGCCTATCCGCTCGGCGCGACGTACGACGGCGCCGGCACCAACTTCTCCCTGTTCTCGGAGGTCGCCGAAGCGGTCGAGCTGTGCCTGATCGCGCGGGACGGCAGCGAGGAGCGGATCCCGCTGACCGAGGTGGACGGCTACGTCTGGCACGCCTACCTGCCCGGTGTGGTGCCGGGCCAGCGGTACGGCTACCGGGTGCACGGCCCGTTCGACCCCGAGCAGGGACTGCGGGCCGACGCGTCGAAACTGCTGCTCGACCCGTACGGCAAGGCGTTCGACGGCGACTTCGGCCCCCAAGCACTCCATGCAGGGGGTACCCCCGGCGACTACGCACTGCGCACGTTCGGCGAGGACTCCCTCGGACACACCATGACCACCGTGGTGATCAACCCGTACTTCGACTGGCAGTCCGACCGGGCACCCCGCAGGCCCTACCACGAGACGGTCATCTACGAGGCGCACGTGAAGGGGATGACCGCGACACATCCCGGTGTCCCGCAGGAGCTTCGAGGCACGTACGCCGGTCTGGCGCATCCGGTGGTGATCGACCACCTGGCCGGACTCGGGGTGACGGCGATCGAGTTGATGCCGG
The DNA here is from genome assembly GCF_053589375.1 of Rhodococcus sp. NPDC003348. Lineage (NCBI taxonomy): Bacteria > Bacillati > Actinomycetota > Actinomycetes > Mycobacteriales > Nocardiaceae > Rhodococcus > Rhodococcus sp. NPDC003348. The sequence goes on along the minus strand of NZ_JBSFRT010000021.1, from coordinate 39,828 downwards.
TACACCAGTTCCTCCACGACCAGGTGCTGATCGACCAGGGATTGCGAAACTACTGGGGCTACAACACCTTCGGGTTCCTCGCCCCTCATGTGGGGTACTCGTCGGCGACGAAGGCGTCCGGCGCGGTCGCAGAGTTCAAGGCGATGGTGCGGGCCTACCACGCGGCCGGCATCGAGGTGATCCTCGACGTGGTCTACAACCACACCGCCGAGGGCAATCACGACGGCCCGACCCTGAACTTCCGCGGCATCGACAATGCCGCCTACTACCGACTCGTCGACGACGACAAGTCGATGTACATGGACTACACCGGCACCGGTAACAGCCTCAACGCCCGGCACCCGCACACCCTGCAACTGATCATGGACTCGCTTCGATACTGGGTGACCGAGATGCACGTCGACGGGTTTCGGTTCGATCTGGCGTCGACGCTGGCCCGCGAACTGCACGACGTGGACCGGCTGTCGGCGTTCTTCGATCTGGTGCAGCAGGATCCGATCGTCAGCCAGGTCAAGCTGATCGCCGAACCGTGGGACGTCGGCGAGGGTGGCTACCAGGTCGGCAACTTCCCGGGCCTGTGGACGGAGTGGAACGGCAAGTACCGCGACACCGTCCGCGACTACTGGCGCGGTGAGCCTGCGACGCTGGGCGAGTTCGCGTCCCGGCTGACCGGCTCGTCGGACCTGTACGAGGAGACGGGCCGCCGGCCCAGTGCGAGCATCAACTTCGTCACCGCGCACGACGGGTTCACCCTCGCGGACCTGGTGTCCTACAACGAGAAACACAATCTCGCCAACGGCGAGGACAACCGGGACGGGGAGAGCCACAACCGGTCCTGGAACTGCGGGGTGGAGGGCCCGACCGACGACCCCGAGATCCTCGAACTGCGGGCCCGCCAGCGCCGCAACATCCTCGCCACACTGTTCCTCAGCCAGGGCACCCCGATGCTCGCGCACGGCGACGAGATGGGCCGCACCCAGTCCGGCAACAACAACGTGTACTGCCAGGACTCCCCCCTGTCGTGGATGGACTGGAGCCTGGCTCGGACGAATTCGGACCTGCTCGAGTTCACTCGACGCGTGATCGCGCTGCGGAGCGCGCATCCCGTCTTCCGACGGCGCAGATTCTTCGAGGGCCGGCCGGTGCAGGGCGGCAACTCCGCCCGTGACATCGCGTGGCTGACGCCGAACGGCGTCGAGATGACGGAGCAGGACTGGGGCAGCGGCTTCGGCAAGTCCCTGAGCGCCTACCTCAACGGTGACGCGATCCGGGAGCCGGACCACCGCGGCGAACCGGTGACCGACGACTCGTTCCTCCTGTGCTTCAACGCGCACGACGAGGACCTGGAGTTCACCGTGCCGTACGGCGGTTCGGGTTGGCAGTGGGAGGTCGTGCTCGACACCGCGGTGGCGACCGGACGGTCCGATGCGAGGGTCGACGGCGGGGCGGCGCTGAAGGTGCCGGCACGATCACTGACCGTTCTGCGCCGGGCGGAGTGAGACGTTGGAGCCGATCACGTCGACGTACCGACTGCAGTTGAGACCGGATTCGCTGACCCTGGACCAGGTTCGCGAGCTGGCCGACTACCTCGAGGAACTCGGCGTGTCCCACGTCTACCTCTCCCCGCTGTTGACGGCCGTCAACGGTTCGGCGCACGGCTACGACGTCACCGACCCGACCACGGTCTCGGAAGCGCTCGGCGGCCGGCGAGCGCTGGAGGCGCTGGTCGCGGATCTGCGCCGGCGGGCGATGGGCGTGGTGGTCGACCTGGTCCCGAACCACGTCGGCGTCGACAGGCCCGACCAGAACAGGTGGTGGTGGGACGTACTGCGGTTCGGTCGCGACTCGGAACACGCCCGCTGGTTCGACATCGACTGGACACGGGAACGGATCGCGATCCCGCTCCTCGGCGACGACGGCGTCGACGCGCTGCGGGTCGACGCCACCGGCCCGGAGCCGGTCCTGACCTATCACGAGCACCGGTACCCGATCGCGCCCGGCACCGAGGGCGACGATCCCGCTCTGGTGCACGCCCGACAGGCGTACGAACTGGTGTCCTGGCGCAGCGGACGGATCGGGTACCGCCGCTTCTTCACCGTCGACTCGCTGGCCGCGCTGCGTCAGGAGGATCCCGTGGTCTTCGCCGCTACGCACCGCGAACCGGCGTCCTGGTTCGCGGAGGATCTGGTCGACGGTGTGCGCGTCGATCACCCGGACGGTCTCGCCGACCCCACCCGGTATCTGACCGAACTGCGGGATCTGGTCGGGCCGAACCGCTGGCTGGTCATCGAGAAGATCCTCACCCCCGGAGAACACCTCGACCCAACCCTCCCGGTGAACGGAACCACCGGCTACGACGCCCTCGCCGAGTTCGGCGGCGTGTTCCTCGACCCGGCCGGTGCCGGACCGCTCACCGCGCTGCACCGGGAGCGGACCGGCGACGCCGGCGACGCCGACGCGCTGGCCGCCGCCGAACACGCGGCGAAGATCGAGGTGCTCCGCGGCGGGCTGGCGCCGGAGGTGCGGCGGCTGGCCGAGACGATCCGCGCCGGCGCGGTCGTGGACACCGCACCCCTGATCGAGGCGCTGATCGAGACGGTGGCCCGCATACCCACCTACCGGACCGACTACCGGACCGGTGCCGGACTGCTCGGTGCCGCAGTCGCCGCAGCCGCCGACGCCCGGCCCGATCTGACGGGGACGCTCTCGATCGTGACACGGGCACTGCTCGCGAACCGGGAGGCCGCGGTGCGGCTGCAGCAGGTGTGCGGCGCGGCGACGGCCAAGGCCGTCGAGGACCGACTGTTCTACCGCACCGCCCGGCTGACCTCACTCCAGGAGGTCGGCGGAGATCCGGGCCGGTTCGCGATCCCGGTCCCGCAGTTCCACCTGATGCAGGCCGAGCGGGCACGTCGGTGGCCGGCGGCGATGACGACATTGTCGACGCACGACACGAAACGCGGCGAGGACGTGCGCGCGCGGATCGGTGTCCTGTCGCAGGCGCCCGACGCCTGGGCCCGGGCGGTGCGCGAATGGGAGGAGCTCGCCCCCAGCCCCGACCCGGTGACCGGACTGCTGTTGTGGCAGACCATGTTCGGAATCTGGCCGGCCACCGGCGACCCGACCACCACCCTGCATCGCCGGCTCCACGAATACGCGGCGAAGGCGGTCCGCGAGGCCGCGGTACACACCGACTGGGCGGCGGTGAACGAGCAGTACGAGACGCGGGTGCACGACTGGATCGACGCGGTGCTGGGCGGACCGGTGGCGCGGTCGATGTCGGCGTTCGTTCGGCGACTGGCCCCGCACGGGCGGATCGTGTCCGCCGGCCAGAAACTGCTGCAACTGACCGGACCCGGCATTCCGGATGTGTACCAGGGCACCGAGCTGTGGGAGGACTCGCTCGTCGACCCGGACAATCGGCGGCCGGTCGGCTTCGACGTGCGTCGCCGGCTGCTCGCCGGGCTGTATCCGGGCGGGGCCGTCGACGAGGCGGGCAAGCTCCTCGTCGTCCGGGAGTCCCTGCGGTTGCGCCGGGAGCGGCCGTGGTGCTTCGTGGGTGCCTCGTACTCGCCCGTCCTCGCGGACGGACCCGCCGCCGATCACCTGGTCGGGTTCCTGCGCGGAGAGGAGGTGATCGCGGTGTCCGCCCGGTTCACGGTCCGGCTGTTCGAGCGGGGCTGGGACGACACCGTGCTGCCGCTTCCCCCCGGCAGATGGACCGACCGGCTGACCGGTCACGGTTTCGACGGCTACGCCGAGCTCGCAACCCTGTTCGCCCGCCGTTGGGTCGCGCTGCTGGTCCGAGAGTGACGGGCGACATACCACCCAACGAGACAAACCGGCACGCCGTGCCGTTTCAGCGCCTACCGTGAGCCACGGCACAACTGATCACGGCTAACGAAGGATTTCGACGACATGGGCAATCGGTTCGAAGGCAAGGTCGCATTCATCACGGGCGCCGCCCGCGGGCAGGGCAGGGCAGAGGCCGTGAAGTTCGCGTCCGAGGGCGCCGACATCATTGCGCTCGACGCGTGCACGAAGTTCGCGTCCACCCCGTACGAGGGCGCCACCGAGGAGGACCTCGCCGAGACCGTCCGCCTGGTCGAGGAGCAGGGCCGCAAGATCGTCGCGACCAAGGCCGACGTCCGCGACTTCGACGCCGTCACCGCCGCCCTCGACGCCGGCCTCGAGGCGTTCGGGCGCCTCGACCACGTCGTCGCCAATGCCGGCATCTGCTCCTCCGCGCTGTCCTGGGAGATCACCCTCGAACAGTGGAAGGAGACCATCGACGTCAACCTGAGCGGCGTGTTCCACACCTGCAAGGCGTCGATCCCGAAGCTGATCGAACAGGGCGAGGGCGGGTCCATCGTCGTCACCAGCTCCGTCTCCAGCCTCAAGGGCGCCCCCTTCGTCGGCCACTACGTCGCCAGCAAGGCCGGCATCGCCGGCCTGACGCGCACCATGGCGAACGAGCTCGGCATGCACCGGATCCGCGTCAACAGCGTCCACCCCTTCGGCGTGAACACCGGCATGATCATGTCCGACATGCTGCCGCTGCTCGAGCAGTTCTCCGACACCCTCGCCCCCGCCTTCATGCCGTCGCTTCCGTACGGCTTCAGCGAGCCCGAGGACGTCGCGAACGTGGTGGCCTTCCTGTGCTCGGAAGAGGCGCACCACATCACCGGCATCAACATGCCGATCGACCTGGGCAACGCCGCTCGCTGACGCGCCCGGTGCGGCAACGCCGCATCGCGCCCGGTGCGGCAACGCCGCCCGCCGACCTCAGCCGATCTCCACCGAACCGCCGACCGGGACGCTATCCGGTCGGCGGTTCGTCGTCCGCGACGCTGTCGGGCATGCCCTCGCCGTGGCGATCGAGGATCTCGCGGACCCGGCCGCCCCAGCGCTCGTGCGCGGACTGCCGGGTGATTCCCGCGGCGCGGGCGATCAACGCCCACGTGACACCGCCGGCCCGCAGCACGACCACCGTGTCGGCGCAATCCAGACCGGCCGCCAACTGCAGCCGCAGCGAGGTGAGCTGCCACGCGAGCTGCCGCTCGAGCGGAATGTCGGTCCCCTCCTCCGCCTCCCACTCCGGGGTGCCCGGCAGTGGTCCCGCCCCGACGATCAGATCGGCTTGCCTGCCCACCTCGGCCAGCGCGGCCACCGTGACCGCCGATGCCTGCGCCGTCACATCAGCGGCGAGCGCGCGCTCGATCACACTGCTCATCACAACTCCTGTCAGGGTTCGTCTGACAAATTTGTCAGGGTCATCCTGACACAGCTTGACGCCGATGTCACCCCACCGGCCGGCGCCGACGGAACCCCCGCCGAGTTCACCCGTCGCCCACTCCGCGCGTGATCGAACGACTCCGACACGCCTGCGTCACCTCCCCCTCACCGACGTCCGCAGCCCCTCGTGCCAGGCTGACCGAGAGACGACGACACCGAGGGGTGAAAGTGCACTCAGACCGTCGACGATTTCGCCACGGGCCACCACATCGCGGCAGGGCGCGCCGAATCCGCGGACAGCACAACCATCCAATGGAACACGGATCAAACTCGGATACAACGGCTTTCATGGAAGCGCACGAAACGACAGGAAGATCCGACGCGCCCGAGAACCGTTTCACCAAGCGCCCGATCAGTCCGGCCAGGACTCGACGGCACCCGGACAGCGCACCGAAGAGCAGGGACGCCGCCCTTCAGGCGAACGGCAATGCCGACGACAGGCGAACTCGCTACCCCGTCCGGCGGACCGGAACTGTGCCGAAGGCACCGACGCATCCGAGCCCCGCGGCCACCGGGCTCGTGCGGTCGACGACCGACGCGCAGTCGCGGCAGGCGGCACCGGCGACGGTCGCGTGCCCACCGCAGAGCCAGCATTCGGCACGAGCCGACGTCCAGCCTCCGAAGCCCATCACGTCCCCGTAGGCGGACCGGCATCTCGCGCACGCGTCACCCGCGGCACCGACGGATCGCGAACACCCCGGCACGGCGCACGACTCGAGCGCCTCGACACTCCGCCAGGACCCACCCGGCTCCGCTCCGACACCGTCCCGACGCCATGTACTCACATATGCCACGTTCAACAACCCTCCCCGGTTAGCTGACCTGTAATTGACTGACGCATCAACCTTCGCTGTGCGATGCCCCATACCGCACAGCTCGAGCCTTGATCAACGCGCAATCAATTCGAATTGGAACTTACACCGAATTCCTCGTGAGCGTGTCACAAGATCTCGGGTTAGCCAAGTGTTAGCGCGCAATCAAATCAACTGGACAACCAACCAATTGAACGATTGACCAAATTTGGGGGTCTCCGCTCCCGGGTCGAGTCCGGCATCCTGGACCGATGAGCGGAACACGGCACTTCGAGGTCTGGGCCCCGACACCCCGACAGGTGCGCCTTCATCTCGACGGGGCGACGCACCCGATGACCCGGGACGAGGACGACTGGTGGCACGCCGATGTGGACGCCGACGCCGAGAGCCGGTACGGGTTCGTCCTCGACGACGACCCAACCGTGCTGCCCGACCCGCGCTCTGCGCGGCAGCCGGAAGGGGTGCACGCGCCGTCGATGCTGCACGCCGTCGACCCCGGCGGCTGGACCGACTCCACCTGGACCGGCCGCCGGCTCGCCGGCAGCGCCGTCTACGAACTGCACGTCGGCACGTTCACCGCGGAGGGCACCTTCGACTCCGCGGTCCACCGCCTCGACCACCTGGTCGATCTCGGTGTCGGCTTCGTGGAACTGATGCCGGTCAACGGCGTCAACGGCGAGCACAACTGGGGCTACGACGGGGTGCTCTGGTACACGGTCCACGAGCCGTACGGCGGCCCGGACGGACTCCAGCGTTTCGTCGACGCCTGCCACCGCCGCGGACTCGGCGTGATTCTCGACGTCGTCTACAACCACCTCGGTCCGTCCGGCAATTATCTCGACCGGTTCGGCCCCTACCTGTCGACCGGACTCAACACCTGGGGCGCCTCCCCCAACCTCGACGGTCCGCACTCCGGCCCGGTGCGCCGATACGTCATCGACAACGCACTGCGCTGGCTGCGGGAGTTCCACATCGACGGCCTGCGACTGGACGCCGTGCACGCCCTTCACGATCACACCGCCACTCACCTGCTCGAGGAGCTCGCCGTCGAAACCGAGGCGCTGTCGACGCACCTGAACCGGCCCCTGACCCTGATCGCCGAGTCCGACCTCAACGACCCCATGCTGATCACACCCCGGTCCGCCGGAGGGTACGGTCTGCACGCCCAATGGGACGACGACGTCCATCACGCGGTGCACGCCGCGGTGTCCGGCGAAAGACAGGGATACTACGGCGATTTCGGCTCACTGCAGTGCCTCGCCACCACCCTGCGCCAGGGGTTCTTCCATGCGGGCACCTACTCCAGCTTCCGCGGCCGCGTCCACGGCCGGCCGATCGATGTGCGGCGCACCCCGGCGAGCGCGCTGCTCGCGTACACCTGTACGCACGACCAGATCGGCAACCGCGCCACCGGCGACCGGCCGGGCGAGTACCTCACGGTCGGGCAGCTCGCGATCAAGGCTGCGCTGATCCTGTGCTCCCCGTACACGCCGATGCTGTTCATGGGCGAGGAGTGGGGCGCGAGCACGCCGTTCCGGTTCTTCACCTCGCATCCGGAACCGGAACTCGCCGCCGCCACCGCAGCGGGACGGATCGCGGAGTTCGCCGCCCACGGCTGGCCGGCCACCGAGATTCCCGATCCACAGGATCCGCAGACCTTCCTGCGATCGAAACTCGACTGGACCGAACTCGAGACGCAACCGCACTCCCGGCTGCTGCGAACGTACCGGGACCTGCTGGCACTGCGGGCGGAGCGGGCCGAGCTCAGCGACCCGTGGCTCGACCGTCTCGACGTGGACTACGACGAGGATGCACGGTGGATCGTGCTGCACCGAGGCATGATTCGCGTCGCATGCAACCTCGGACCCGATCCGGTGACGGTCCCGGCCGGCGGCACCCCGCTGTTGTGGTGGGATCCACCGACCCAGGACGCGACCGGTGCCGCGACCGTCGTCCCCGGACATTCGTTCGTCGTGCTCGACGCCGGCCCCGGCCGCTAGCGCAGCAGCAGCCGATCGACCGCGTCCGCGAGCCAGCGCGCGTACTCGGCCGTCGACCATCCCCTGCCCTGCACGAACATGTCTCCGGTCGCGGAGGTGAACACCGACCACATGACATCGGTCGCCCCGTCGACGTCGACGCCGTCTCTTAGCAGGTGCTCGAACGAGGCGACGAGGGCGTGCATATCCGAGTAGCGCCGCTGTTCGTAGTCCGTCCAGGCGGCCGCGACCTCGACGTCGCCACCGGCCGCTCGGCGAAACTCCCGTATCAGCCCCGCCTCGTCCGCAGGCCGGGTCTCGACGACGCGGCGCAGGGCGGCGAGCTTGGCGGACTTGGACCGCGCGGTGACCACGCCGAGGAGGAAGTCCCGATCGCGCAGCGCGACCTGCTCGTCGTCACCGGTCAGCGCGCGGTCGACGGCGGCGAGCAACAACGTGGACTTGCCGCCCTGCGCGAAGACCGTCTGCGGCGCGACACCCGCCTCGGCGGCGATCTGCTTCATCGTGGTCGCCGCGTATCCGTCGCGGAGAAAGCACCGGGTCGCGGCGTCGAGCACCGTGACACGGGTCCGGGCGGCCTGCTCCGCGCGCAGGGTCGAGCGGTGGGCCCTCTTGCCGTCGGTCACCTATTCATCATCTACTCAAATGGCGACACGTCGCTCTCCGGCCGCACCCGAAGAACACCGCGGCCCGGCAGCACCGCGGCCTAGGAGCTCCGGTTCATGATCCGGTACACCAGCACCGCGTTGAGGGCCAGCACGCAGGCGGTGATCACTGCCGCCAGATGCGTGCCGCTGACGAAGGCGTGCTGGGCGGACTCGAGCAGCGCGGCGCCCACCGCGTCCGGCGCCTGCTCCGCGACGACGACCGCCCCGCCGAGGGTTTCCTGCGCGGCGTGCGCCGCGGCCTCGTCCAGACCGGAGACGTCGAGCCTGCCCCGGAAGATCGCGAGGACCACGCTGCCGAGAACCGCGACACCGAGCGCGATACCCAGTTCGTAGGCGGTCTCCGACACCGCGGAGGCGGCACCCGCACGATCCGATTCCACCGAACCGACGACGAGGTCGGAGGTCAGCGTCAGCGCGATACCGACACCGATTCCGCACAGCACGAATCCGACGACGAACGCGGCGGGGCCGCCGTCGGCACGCAGCAACGTCAGCGCCGCCGCGCCGAGCGCGGAGACCGCCAGGCCGGAAGCGAGGACGGTGCCCGGCTGCCAGCGCCGCACGAACCACGCCGCGAGCAGCGAGAACACGATGTTCATCGCGGTTCCGGGCAGCATCAGCAGACCGGCCTCCAGCGGCGTGTACCCGAGCACCAGCTGCAGGTACTGCGAACCGAAGAACAGCACGCCGGCGAACGCGAAGATCGACAGCAGATTCGTCAGCACACCGGTCGTGAACGCGGGCCGGCCGAACAGGCTCAGGTCGAGCATCGGCGCGTCGAGCACGCGCTGACGGCGCACGAAGGCCCAGCCCGCGACCAGGCCGATCGCGCCGACCGCCGCCAGCGTCCACGTCGGTCCGTGCGCGACGGACTCCTTGATCGAGTACACGAGGGGGATCATCGCCAGCATCGACAGCGCGGCGCTCGGCAGGTCGAAGCGTCCCGGGTTCGGATCCTTGGACTCGCGAATCACCAACGGCCCGAACATGATCAGTACGAGCATCACCGGCAGGTTCACCAGGAACACCGAGCCCCACCAGAAGTGCTCGAGCAGCCAGCCGCCGATCAGCGGGCCGGCAGCCGCGCCGCCTCCCGCCATCGCACCCCAGACCGCGATGGCCGTCGTGCGCTGGCGCCGATCGACGAACATCGTGCGGATCAGGCCGAGCGTGGCAGGCATCAACGTCGCACCGGCCACACCCTGCAGGGCGCGCGCGGCGATCAGCATTTCCGGGGAGACCGCGAACGCGGCCAGCGCGGACGCGAGCCCGAAGCCGACCGCGCCGATCAGCAGGAGACGACGCCGACCGATCCGGTCGCCGAGCGTGCCCATCGTCACGAGCAGACCGGCGAGGACGAAGGAGTAGACGTCGATGACCCACAGCAGCTGAGTACTGGTCGGCGCCAGGTCCGCACTGATGAACGGCAGCGCGAGGTCGAGCACCGTGCCGTCGACCGAGATCAGCAGCACAGCCAGCGCCAGCACCACCAGCCCGAGCCAGTCGCGTGGCGTGGCCCGGCCGGGGTCGGCGATGACGGACGACTGTGCGCGGTCTGCGATGACAGACACGGAAGGACTCCCCTCGGTTCCGAGATTGGCGATGGCGACGGATGTGGTACTGAACCGTCCAGCCGGTACAGTAGCCGCTCCATGCTAACAGCCAACCGTCCAGCCGGTACAGTGATTCCCGTGACAGACGCCCCCGCGCCCAGTACCCGCGACCGCATTCTCGACGCACTCGAGAAGCTGCTGCTCACCCGCGGACTCGCCCAGGTCACCCTCGAATCCGTCGCCGCCGAGGCCGGCGTCTCCAAGGGAGGACTGCTCTACCACTTCCGCTCCAAGGAGGCGCTGCTCGCCGGCATGGTGCGCCGGCTCGGCGAGCGCTCCGACCAGCAGTTGACGGAGTCCGGCCGTTCGGTGGCCGAGTGGTACCTGCAGACGATGGACACCGGCGCCACCAACGAACTCGCGCTGTTCCAGTCCACGATCGCGGCCCTGCGCTCGGTCGACGGCCGACACGGCGAGGTGCAGCAGGCCGTGATCGAGATGATGCGCTCCTGGGACGACGGACTGAAAGCCGAGATCGACGACCCGGTCCGGGCCGAGATCGTCCGCCTCGTCGGCGACGGCATCTATCTCGCCGCACTGATGGGCCTCCCCCAGCCCGAACCCGAACTGCACCGCAAGGTCGTCGACCGACTGCTCGGCCGAGAGAACGCAGACACCCCCGAGTAACCCCACACCCGAACCCCGACGCGGCCACCCACCGGCCACGACATTCGTCTCGACTCCCTCCGATCGAGGCCGCTACCGGGCGGCTACATCCCCGTCGATGATCATCGATTTCCTTGCGCGGCAGACATTTTCGCAATCAGCGCCCATCAAATAGACCTGTCGGTACGCTCACGCGCACATTGCTCGTTCACAGACAGGACACTGCATGAAGCGCGCGACCCGACTGCTCGCCGGGACCCTCACCACACTCGCCCTCGCAGTGGGGATGGCCACGGCGGCGGCGACGACTGCCAACGCAGCCCTCATCGATGCCATCAACGGCAACGATTGGACGGCGTACCCGCCCCCGGCGGGTACCCCGGCCGCCTACCCAGGCATGTTCATCGACTTCACCGGCGACATGGGCGCGGACGGTAACGGCATCACATACGTGAGCAAGTACTGCACCATGGGAGTCGTCGGAACCGACTCCGCCGGACGCAAGATCGGGATCACCGCAGGCCACTGCAGCCCGCCCGCAAGTTGGAAGGCGGGTACGACGAGGACGTTCAGCACCCCGGGTGGTGATGTCGTGCGATCCATCAAGTACACCGGCCCGGCTCGCGGCACCGTCCTTGCCGACAACGACTACCCCGTGTACGACCGCGACACCGCCAAGTGGGCGGACCAGGAGGTGAAGGCGGGCAGGCCCAAGCCCGTTGTGAACCCCATTGGATGGGTTCGCTGGGTCGACGGGGACGTGTGCGACTGGGTTGACGACGGGAGGGCTCCCGCGGATCAGGAACTCGACGGGTTCCTGCAACCCTGCCCCGAGGATCCGGAGGCCCGGGTGACCGATCTGGACAGCCGCACCGACTACATGGTGATCGAGTTCGCACCTGAGGTGCAATTGTCCAGCCAGGTCCTGAACAAGACCCGTCAGCCGGTCACGAGCACGGCAGGCAGCGGCAAGCCGTTCAAGGTCAATTCCATCTACACCGACTCGAGCGGCGCCCCGGCGCTGCCCGGCGTCGTGTTCAACTATGTCGAACTGTACGGAGCCAGGACGGACCGGGACCCCGACCTCGGAACCGGTGTCATCACAACCCCCAGCAACGGCATGATCACAAACGTGAGCCGCGGCATGATCCGCGCCGCAGCCGGCTTCAGCGGCGGGGATTCCGGCGGACCGGTGGTGCTCAAGGGCACCGGCAAGTGGGTCGGCATCGTCGCCGCGAGCACCGGTGACATCCCGCCGTGGGTCAACACCTCCGCGAAGAACATCCTGGGCGACCTCAACCCGCGCGGCATCGTGGGTAGCGGCTTCACCCCGATCAACAACTGACCATCCTGGGGCCGCGGACGGTTCATCCCGTCCGCGGCCCAACCCGTGTCACAACGGCAGCGCGACGTACTTGGTCTCGAGGTACTCCTCGATCCCCTCGGTGCCGCCCTCGCTGCCGAGGCCGGACTGCTTGACGCCGCCGAAGGGAGCGGCCGGGTCGGAGATCACGCCGCGGTTCACACCGACCATGCCGGACTCGAGCGCGTCGGCGACCCGCAGCGTACGTTCCAGTGATTGCGTGTAAATGTAGGCGGCCAAGCCGAATTCGGTGGAATTCGCGGCGGCGATCGCCTCGTCCTCGGTGTCGAATCCGGTGATCGCGGCGACCGGGCCGAAGATCTCCTCCGCGACGATCCGGGCATCGGTGGGGACGTTGTCGAGGACCGTCGGCTGGTAAAACCAGCCGGGACCGTCGACTGGGCCACCGCCGGTGCGGACGCGGGCACCGGCCGCGACCGCGTCGTCCACCAGTTCCGCGACGCTGCTGCGCTGCTTCTCGGTGATCAGCGGCCCGATCTGATTCTTCTCGTCGTAGCCGGGTCCGACGGTCATCGCAGCGATCCGTTCGGTCAGCCTGGCGGTGAACTCCTCGCGGACCGCGTTTGCGACGATCAGCCGGTTCGCGGCCGTGCACGCCTCGCCCCCGTTGCGCATCTTCGCGGCCATCGCGCCGTCCACCGCGGCGTCGAGGTCGGCGTCGTCGAACACGACGAACGGGGCGTTGCCGCCGAGTTCCATCGACACCCGCAGCACCTGCGGCGCGGACTGTTCGATCAACTTCCGTCCGACCGCGGTCGAGCCGGTGAACGTCACCTTCCGCAGCCGCGGGTCCGCCATCAGCGGACCGCTGACCGCCGCCGCGTCGGAGGTCGGCACCACCGACAGCACCCCCTCCGGCAGACCGGCGTCGGCGAACACCTGCGCCAGCAGCAACATCGACAACGGGGTGGCCTCGGCGGGCTTGACGATCATCGTGCAGCCGGCGGCGAGTGCGGGTCCGATCTTGCGGGTTCCCATCGCGAGCGGGAAGTTCCACGGCGTGATCGCCAGGCACGGCCCGACCGGCGACTTCGTCACCAGGATCCGGCCGTTGCCGGACGGGGCGGTGGTGTACCGGCCCTGGATGCGCGGGGCCTCCTCGCTGAACCAGCGAAGAAACTCCGAGCCATAGGCCACCTCGCCGCGGCTCTCCGCGAGCGCCTTGCCCATCTCCAGGGTCATCAGCAGCGCGAAGTCCTCCGCCCGGTCGGTGACGAGTTGCCATGCAGCGCGCAGGATCTCGGCGCGCTGCCGCGGCGCCGTCGCCGCCCACTCCCCCTGCACGCGAGACGCCGAGTCGAGTGCCCGCAGCGCGTCCTCCGCGGTCGCATCGGCGACCTCGGCGAGCACCTCGCCGGTCGCCGGGTTGTGCACCGCGAACGTGCCGCCCCCGGACGCGTCACACGGCTTGCCGTCGATCCACAGTCCGGTGGGCACCGCGGCGAGGAGTTCATCGAAGTTGTTCATGGTGTTCCTTTGCGTACAGGGCCGGTGCACGACGGAGCCGGCTCGCTCGACGGGACGCACCCCAACCCTATCGGCGGATCAGCCACCGGCACCTCCGGCGAGGCCGCGAATCGCGGACACGAGCACGTCCACTCCCTCGAGGAGCAGATCGTCGCCGATCACGAGTGGCGGCAGCAGCCGAATCACGTTGCCGTACGTTCCGCAGGTCAGGGTGATGACGCCCTGCGCGAAGGCCGCGGCGGCCACCGCCCTCGTCAGGGCGGGATCGGGGTCCGTCGTGCCCGGGGAGACCAACTCGAGTCCGAGCATGGCGCCCCGGCCGCGCACGTCCCCGACCGCGGGGACGCTGTCGGCGAGTGCCCGCAATCGCGGCAACACGAGGTCCTCGATCTGGCGGGCCCGCGCGGGGAGGTCGAGGCGGCGCATCGTGTCGATCGAGGCCAGCGCCGCCGCGCAGGCCACCGGATTCCCGCCGTAGGTGCCGCCGAGTCCGCCGGGGTGCACGGCGTCGAGCAGGTCGGCGCGCCCGGTGATCGCGGACAGCGGCAGCCCACCGGCGATGCCCTTGGCCATCGTGAGGATGTCGGGCACCACGCCCTCGTGGTCACTGGCGAACCAGGTTCCGGTGCGGGCGAAACCGGTCTGCACCTCGTCCGCCACGAAGACGACCCCGTTCTCGCGCGCCCAGGCCGCGAGCGCGGGCATGAACCCCGGTGCGGGAACGATGAATCCACCTTCACCCTGAATCGGTTCGAGCACCAGCGCGGCCACGCTGTCCGCACCGATCTGCTTCTCGATCGCGGTGGTCGCGCGTTCCGCGGCCTGCTCACCCGTCAGACCGGGCGTGTCCCGGAACGGATAGGACATCGGCATGCGGTAGATCTCGGGCGCGAACGGCCCGAAGTGCGACTTGTACGGCATCGCCTTCGCCGTCAGCGCCATCGTGAGGTTGGTGCGCCCGTGATAGGCGTGGTCGAACGCGACGACCGCCGTCCGGCCCGTCGCCGACCGCGCCACCTTGACGGCGTTCTCGACGGCCTCGGCACCGGAGTTGAACAGCACCGACCGCTTCTCGTGGCCGCCCGGTGTCAGGTCGGCGAGTTCCTCGGCGACCCGGACGTAGCCCTCGTACGGGGTGACCATGAAGCAGGTGTGGGTGAAGTGTCCGACCTGCTCGGAGACCGCGCGGGCCACGCCGGGATCGGCGGCCCCCACACCGGTGACCGCGATCCCGGAACCCAGGTCGATCAGCGAGTTGCCGTCCACGTCGACGAGGACTCCACCGTCGGCGTCGGCGGCGTAGATCGGCAGCGAGGAAGCCACCCCGGCTGCCACCACCGCTTCCCGGCGGGCCGTCAGGGCACGCGACCTAGGCCCGGGCAACTCGGTGGACACCAACCGTTGTTGCGGGAGCCGATACCGAAACTCTGCACGCATCGCCTATAAGTGTGCGCCGGATCGCCGCCTCGTGACACCCACTTGCGACCGGTCAGGGCATCCGGCTCAGCTCGCGTCCGGCCGCCGCAGCGTCATCACCCACAGCGCACCCATGTGGCCCCAGCGTCCGGATCCGGGGTCCCGGAGGGACGGGTCAGGTCAGGTAGCGGTACGCGGGCGAGCCGGGTTCGAGCTGCTCGACCTTCATCGGCGAGGCCGCCAGCCGCTCGAGCAGCGCGCTGATGCCGTCCGCCGAGCCGAGCTCGATACCGACCAGCGCCGCCCCCGTCTCCCGGTTGTTGCGCTTGACGTACTCGAACAGGGTGATGTCGTCGTCCGGGCCGAGCACCTCGTCGAGGAACCGCCGCAGCGCGCCCGGCTCCTGCGGGAAGTTCACCAGGAAGTAGTGCTTGAGACCGAGGTGCACGAGGGAACGTTCGAGGATCTCGCCGTACCGGGAGACATCGTTGTTGCCGCCCGAGATCAGGCACACGACCGTCGAACCCGGCTCGAGTTCCATGTCGGCGAGCGCCGCGACGGACAATGCGCCCGACGGCTCCGCGATGATGCCCTCGTTCTGGTACAGCCCGAGCAGTGCGGTGCACACCGCACCCTCGTCCGAGTGGGTCATCGTGAAGTTGCCCGTCCCGGCGCTGGGCCGCGCCACCAACGGCAGCGAACTGTGCGTGACCACCTCGACGCCGAGACCCGACATCACCGCGAACGGCAGGTCGCCGATGCGCCGCACCGCCGTCCCGTCGACGAACGGGTCGATCTCCGGCAACGTCACGGGAGTACCGGCCACCAGCGCCGCCGTCATCGACGCCGCACCGCTCGGTTCGACCCCGATGATCGCGGTGCTCGGGGAACGCTCGTGCAGGTAGGTGGCGATGCCGGCGATCAGGCCGCCGCCGCCGACGGGCACGATCACCGCGCCCGGTTCCTCCCCCAACTGCTCCAGGATCTCCGCGGCAATGGTGCCCTGTCCGGCCGCCGTGCGCGGGTCGTCGAACGGCGGCACCATCGTGGCGCCGGTGCGGCGGGCGTCGTCGGCGGCCGCCTCGGCCGCCGCGTCGTACGTCTCACCCGTGGCGATCAGCTCGACGAAGCCGTCACCGTGCGCGAGGATGCGGTCCCGCTTCTGCCGCGGCGTGTTGGCGGGCACGTAGATCCGGCCCTGGATCCCCATGCTGCGGCAGGCGAACGCGACGCCCTGCGCGTGGTTGCCCGCACTGGCACACACCACACCCGCGGCCCGCTCCTCGTCGCTGAGCTGCACGATCAGGTTGTAGGCGCCGCGGATCTTGAACGAGCGCACCACCTGGAGGTCCTCGCGCTTGAGGTACACCCTGGCGCCGGTGGCGACCGACAGCCGGGGGCAGTACTGCAGCGGGGTCGCCTCGACGACGCCGGAAATTCGCTTCGCGGCGGCATCGATCTCGCGCGCATCCAGCGGCGCAGCCTTCACGTCAGCAAGTTCCCGGGTATTCGACACCCGTCCATGCTGCCACTTCGCGGCCGTCGGTGATCAACTGGGCCGCGTTCGGCCGGCCCACGTCCTGCGGTCCGGTCACCCTCCTGCGCCGAACTGCGACGGGCGCGGAATGTTGCGCAGGTTCGACTTCGCCATCTTCACCGCCTCGCCGACACCGCCGTTCATCACCATCTTCGACATCGCCAACGCGAAGCCCTTCACCTGGCCGGCGCTGATCGAGGGCGGCAGGGACAGCGCCATCGGGTCGGTGACGAGGTCGAGCAGCGCCGGGCCGTCGTGGTCGAGGACCGCACGCAGCCCGGATCCCACGTCGGCGGGGTCCTCCACACGTCGCGAGAAGATGCCGAGTGCGGCGGCGACCGCGGCGTAGTCGACGCCCGGGACGTCGACGCCGAAGTCCGGGAGCCCGTCGACGAGCATCTCGAGCTTCACCATCCCGAGGGTCGAGTTGTCGAAGACCACCACCTTGACCGGCTGCCGCGTCGCCGCGAGGGTGATCAGCTCCCCCAGCAGCATCGACAACCCGCCGTCGCCGGACACCGAGATCACCTGCCGCCCAGGGCATGCGACCTGCGCGCCGATCGCGTGTGGCAGCGCGTTCGCCATCGACCCGTGCAACGCAGAAGACAGGAACCGGCGCGACCCGTTCGGATTCAGATAGCGGGCGGTCCACACGTTGCACATCCCGGTGTCCGCGGTGAGGATCGCGTCCGGCGCAGCCAGGTCGTCGAGGACCGACGCCGCGTACTCGGGGTGAATCGGCGTGCGCTGCCTGATGTCTCCGGTGTAGGCGCCGACGACCTTGTCCATCAGCGTCCGGTGCCGCGTCAACTGCGAGTCGAGGAAGCCCCGGTCGGGTTTGCGCCGAACCAGCGGCGCCAGCGCTCGCAGCGTGCTGAGCGTGTCGCCGTGCACCGCCAGGTCCAGTCCGGTGCGCCGGCCGAGTTTGGCCGCGTCGCAGTCGATCTGCGCGGTTGGGACGCCGTCGGGCAGGAACTGGTCGTACGGGAAGTCGGTGCCGACGAGCAGCAGCAGGTCGGCGTCGTGCATTCCGTCGTGGGCGGCGCCATACCCCAGGAGGCCGGTCATTCCGACGTCGTACGGGTTGTCGTACTGGATCCATTCCTTGCCGCGCAGGGTGTGCCCGATCGGCGCACCGACCTGCTCGGCGAAGGCGAGGACCTCGTCCCGTGCGCCGCGCACCCCGGCACCGGCGAAGATCGCGACCCGCTCCGCGTCGTTGACCGCGTCCGCGAGCGCGGCAACGTCCTCGGCGGCCGGGACGATCGCCGGCGGCCGGGTCCGGATCAGGGCGGGCGGCACGCCCTCCGCGGGCCGGTCCGCGACGTCACCGGGCAGGGTGATCACCGCGACGCCGGGCCCGGCGAGGGCATGCTGCATCGCGGTGTGCACCACCCGCGGCGCCTGCGCAGGCGCGCCGATCAGTTCCGTGTAGACCGAGCACTCGACGAACAACCGGTCCGGATGGGTCTCCTGGAAGTACCCGGTGCCGATCTGCACGCTCGGGATGTGCGAGGCGATCGCGAGCACGGGCGCCCCCGACCGGTTCGCGTCGTAGAGGCCGTTGATCAGGTGCAGGTTGCCGGGACCGCACGAGCCCGCGCAGACCGCCAGTTCCCCGGTGACCTGCGCGTCGGCGGACGCCGCGAACGCCGCCGCCTCCTCGTGCCGGACATGGATCCAGTCGATGCCGCCCGCCGCCGCACCCCCGGAGCGGCGGACGGCATCGACGATCGGGTTGAGGCTGTCGCCGACGATGCCGTAGATCCGGCGCACGCCCGCGGCGACGAGCTGCCCCACGAGTTGGTCCGCGACGGTACCGGGCGCCATGGCGACCTCCGTTCGGCCGAGCCGGACTTCCGAAAGATACTGCGGCGTCGAACTACTGCGGCGTCAGGACGAAGACCGGAATCTGCCGGTCGGTCTTGGTCTGGTACTCCGCGTAGTCCGGGAACGCGGCGACGGCCAGCTCCCACCACTGCGCCTTCTCGTCGCCGGTGACCTCGCGGGCGATCATGTCCTGCTTGACCGTGCCGTCCTGAAGTTCGACGTGCGGGTCGGCGATCACGTTGTGGTACCAGACCGGGTTCTTCGGCGCGCCGCCCAGCGAGGCGACGATCGCGTACTTTCCGCCCTGTTCGACCCGCATCAGGGGCGTCTTGCGCAGTTTGCCGGTCTTGGCGCCGCGAGTGGTCAGCACCACCACGGCACGGCCGTTCAGTGTGGTGCCCTCGGTGCCGCCCGAGCTCTCGTACAGGTCCGCCTGGTCGGCGGCCCACTTGCTGGGACTGGGTTCGTATTCTCCGGTCAATGGCATGCGACCAGTCAACACCGCGGCGGCCGCAGCCGCAGCCCGAGACCCGCGTCACACATTCCAAGACAATTGTTCGGTGGACCGAAACCTTGTACGCCGGTAGCCTGAACTCATGACCACCGCCGGTTACCCCCACACGTCGCACTCCCGCGACACGATCGACATCGCCGGGACCGCGTGGCCGCTGTACAAGCTCGAAGCCCTCGTCGCGGGCCTGCTTGTCTTCCTGACCGTGCTGATCATCGCGCAGAACCTGCAGCCGGCCGTCCTGGTCGCCGCCGGCGCGACCGTCGTCGTGTGGTGGGCGCGTCGTTTCCAGTGGAACACCGCCAACCGCTGACCCCCGCCGGTCGACGGCACCCCAGCGCTACCCCGCGTCGTCCGGCAGTCGATGTGCGCGAAGGACGACATCGTGGGTGTGATGCGCACCCGCGCCGCCGTTGACCGAACGTTCACGAATCTCGCTCACGACGACACTCCAGCTGTCGTCGAGTCGCGCGGCGACGTCACCGGGCTTGACCCACTCGTCCGGGTCGAAGCCGTGTTCGCGAGCCTCCGCCTCGTCCCGCAGGTCGTGGTGAACGACGAGCAGCGTGCCGCCGGGCGCGACCGCGGCGATCAGCGCCCGTTCCGCGGCACCGTCGGGTGTGGTGCGCAACGCCGGGTACTGCGCAGAGACCAGGTCGAAACTCCCCGCGGGCAGGTCGGCATCCAGGAGTCCGGCCGACACCCAGGTGATGTCCACACCCTCCGCTGCCGCGTGGGCCGCGGCTCGGTCGAGTGCGACCCGTGAGACGTCCAGTGCCGTGACCGTCCACCCCCGGCGGGCCAGCCACACCGCGTCGGCGCCTTCGCCGCAACCGACATCGAGCGCGCGTCCCGGTGACTCATCGGCCGTTTCGCGTACGAGGGTGCCGTTCGGCTCCCCGCTCCACACGCGGTCGTTCTCGCCGTAGCGCGCGTCCCATTCGGCTGCCTCAGTGGTCATGCTCGCCACTGTGCAGCGAGACCGGCCGGTCGGACAACCGACGTTGCCGAAGAAGCAAGAACTGCCCCGGCTTCGGCCGTCGAACTCCGGCACGTTCCCCGCTCTACCTGCGAAATCAGGGCAGACCGGCGCGAACCGGTCGTACTGTGGTTGGTGGGAACACACCACCAGGAGTCGTCATGTCCACTCCGACCGAACCGACGGCCACACCCCCACCGGAATCCGCTCCCCCGTCGCCGGGCAGCGGTCCCGCCTATCCGCCGAGACCCCCGAGCAACGCGGGCTGGGCGGTCGCGGCACTGATCTTCTTCTGGCCACTCGCCTTCTCCGCCTTCACGCACGCCGTCGACGTGTACCCGCTGTGGGCGGGCGGCGATCCGGCCGGCGCGCGGGACGCCTCCGAGCGGGTCCGCCGCCTCGGCCAGATCTCGCTGTGGCTGTTCGGCGGGCTGCTGCTGCTGTTCCTGATCGTGTACGTCATCGTCGCCGCCGTGGTGATCTCCCACGGCGGCGCCTACGACGTGACCTGGCACCACAATCGCATGATGCGGTGAGGCAGCTGCGAATGCCGGCTAGCCGCTCAGGCAGCCTGGACCCAGCAGCGCCTTGAGGTCGCCCATCAGCGCCGACGACGGCTCCACCCGCAGGCTGTCGTCGAGCTTGAGCATCGTGATGCGAGACCCACTGACCAGGCGCAGGTGCACGTCCGAGGTACCCGGATGCCGGGTGAGCACCTGCTTGAGCGCGCCCACCTTGTCCGGGGTGCACAGTCGCGTCGGCAGGCTCACCGCGAGCGGCTTGGCCACGCCGATCGCCGAGAGATCCGGCACCGCAAGATCGTTCGCGATGATCGAGACCCGCTCGTCGCGGACGTTGACCCGGCCCTTGACGAGCACCACCGAGTCCTCGGCGATGTCCATCCCGTACACCGAGTAGGCCTGCGGGAAGAAGATCACCTCGACCGAGGCGCCCCCGACACCTTCGAGTTCGGTTGCCGCCCAGGTCAATCCGTTCTTGTTGATCCGGCGCGTCACCGACGCGAGGATGCCGCCGACGGTGACCTGCGCGCCGTCGCCGGCCTGCCCCTCGAGGATCGCGGCGATCGGGGTGTCGGTCTGCGCCGTGATCACGTGCTCCACCCCGTCCAGCGGATGCCCGGAGACGTACAAGCCGAGCATCTCGCGTTCCAGGGCCAGCTTGTGCTTGGTGTCCCACTCCTCGTCGGGCACCTTCACGTTGAACACCGACGCGATCGACTCGTCGGCGTCGGCGCCGCCGAACAGGTCGAACTGGCCGACGGCCTCCGCCTTCTTGGTGCCCATCACCGCGTCGATCGCGTCGGTGTGCACCAGGAACAGGCCCTTGCGCGGATGCTCGAGCGAGTCGAACGCCCCGGACTTGACCAGCGACTCGGTGACCTTCTTGCTGCACGCCTGCGCGTCGATCTTGTTCAGGTAGTCGGAGAAGTCGGTGAACTTCCCCTTCTCGGTGCGGGCCGCGATGATCGACTCCACGACGTGGGCGCCGACGTTACGGACCGCGCCCATACCGAACCGGATGTCCTCGCCGACCGAAGCGAAGTTCACCACCGACTCGTTGACGTCCGGCGGCAGCACGGTGATGCCCATCGACCGGCAGTCCGCCAGATAGATCGCCGACTTGTCCTTGTCGTCACCGACCGAGGTCAGCAGCGCGGCCATGTACTCGGACGGATAGTTGGCCTTGAAGTACGCGGTCCAGAACGACACCAGGCCGTAGCCCGCGGCATGCGACTTGTTGAACGCGTAGCCGGCGAACGGGAGGACGGTGTCCCACAGCGCGGTGATCGCCGCCTGGGAGAAGCCGTTCTCCTTCATGCCCGCGGCGAACCCGTCGTACGCCTCGTCGAGGATCTCCTTCTTCTTCTTGCCCATCGCGCGTCGCAGCAGGTCGGCCTGGCCGAGGGAGTACCCGGCGACCTTCTGCGCGATCTGCATGATCTGCTCCTGGTAGACGATCAGGCCGTACGTCTCGGCCAGGATGTCCTTCAGGGGTTCCTCGAGCTCCGGATGGATCGGCTTGACCTCTTGCAGGCCGTTCTTGCGCTTGGCGTAGTCGGTGTGCGCGTTCACACCCATCGGGCCCGGCCGGTACAACGCGAGCACCGCGACGATGTCCTCGAAGCCGGTGGGCTTCATCAGCTTGAGCAGGCTGCGCATCGCGGTGCCGTCGAGCTGGAAGACGCCGAGGGTGTCGCCCCGGGCCAGAAGCTCGTAGGTCGCCGGGTCGTCCAGCGGCAGCTTGTCGAGGTCCAGGTCGATGCCGCGGTTGGCCTTGAGGTTCTCGATCGCGTCGCCGAGGACCGTCAGGTTGCGCAGACCCAGGAAGTCCATCTTCAGCAGACCGATGGCCTCGCACGACGGATAGTCCCAGCCGGTGATGATCGCGCCGTCCTGTGCGCGCTTCCACACCGGGATCGCGTCGGTGAGCGGCTCGCAGGACATGATCACCGCGCAGGCGTGCACGCCGGCGTTGCGGATCAGACCCTCCAGACCGAGCGCCGTGTCGTAGATCTTCTTGACGTCCGGGTTGGTGTCGATCAGCTGACGGACCTCGACGGCCTCCTTGTACCGCTCGTGCTCGGGGTCGGTGATGCCCGACACCGAGATGTCCTTGGCCATGATCGGCGGCGGCAGGGCCTTGGTGATCTGGTCGGCGATGGCGAAGCCGGGCTGGCCGAACTGAACCCGCGCGGAGTCCTTGATGGCGGCCTTCGTCTTGATGGTGCCGAACGTGATGACCTGGGCGACCTTGTCGGTCCCCCACTTCTCGGAGGCGTAGCGAACCATCTCGCCGCGACGGCGATCATCGAAGTCGATGTCGATGTCGGGCATGGACACGCGCTCGGGATTGAGGAACCGCTCGAACAGCAGGCCGTGCGGGATCGGGTCGATGTTGGTGATGCCCATCGCGTACGCGACGAGCGACCCGGCCGCCGAACCACGGCCCGGACCGACCCGGATGCCGACGTCCTTCGCGTGGTTGATCAGGTCGCCGACCACCAGGAAGTAGGCCGGGAAGCCCATCTCGTTGATGACCTTGATCTCGTACTCGGCGCGCGCGATGTAGTCCTCCGGCACCGACTGGCCCGGGAACCGGGTCTCGCGCAGGCCGCGCATCACCTCGTGATGCAGGAACGACTGCTGGGTGTGGCCCTCGGGCACCGGGAAGATCGGCATCCGGTCCCGGTGCGTCCAGACGTCGTCGTACGGCTGCACCCGCTCGGCGATCAGCAGGCTGCTGTCGCAGGCGCCGGGCACCTCGGTGTCCCAGATCGCCCGCATCTCCTCCGCGGACTTGAGGTAGTAGCCGTCACCGTCGAACTTGAACCGCGTCGGATCCGAGAGCGTCTTGCCGGTCTGGATGCACAGCAGCGCCTCGTGGTTCTCGGCCGCTTCCTTGGTGACGTAATGGCAGTCGTTCGTCGCCAGCGGCGGGATGCCGAGCTGCTTGCCGATGTTCAGCAGGCCCTCACGGACCCGGCGCTCGATGGACAGGCCGTGGTCCATCAGCTCGAGGAAGAAGTTGTCCTTGCCCCAGATCTCCTGCCACTTCGCGGCCGCCTCGAGGGCCTCGCGGTCGTGGCCGAGCCTCAGCCGGGTCTGGATCTCCCCCGACGGGCAGCCGGTGGTCGCGATGATGCCCTCGTGGTGCTCGGCGATGATCTCCTCGTCCATCCGGGCCCACTTGCCGAGCTGCCCCTCGATCGACGCGCGCGACGACAGCTTGAACAGGTTGCGCAGACCGGTCGCGTTCTCCGCGACCATCGTCATGTGGGTGTACGAACCGGAGCCGGACACGTCGTCGGACTTCTGGCTCGGGTCGCCCCACAGCACGCGCTTGGTGTTGAACCGGGACTCCGGGGCGATGTACGCCTCGATGCCGATGATCGGCTTGATCCCGGCCGCCTTCGCCTTGTTGTAGAACTCGCTGGCTCCGTACATGTTTCCGTGGTCCGTCATCCCGACCGCGGTCATGCCCAGCCGCTGGGCCTCCTTGAACAGCGGACCGACCTTCGCCGCGCCGTCGAGCATCGAGTACTCGGTGTGATTGTGAAGATGGACGAAGGAGTCAGCCACGCACCGAGTGTAGGCGGTCGGGGGGACACGATTTCCCGGCACGCCGGGTGCCTTCTCCCGGCACGCCGGGGCCACCTGCGCCGACCGGTGGCCGACGTGACGGACGATACCCACCGGACCCCGATCCGCACCCGAACCTGGAGTATCCGTGACCCTCGAATCCCTCGCCCCGACACCCACCCGGCATGGGCGGGTCCTGCTGTGGAGTCTGGCCGGGCTGGCCGGCGGCATCACGGCCCGGTGCATCCTCAGCCCGCGCCCGGGCGCACTGCTGATCCGCCGGGTGTTCGGCCGGGCGACGACGGACGCGAACGCCGCGCTGGCGGTCCACGAGCCGACCGGGGTCGAGTCGGTCACCGGCATGCGGTACCGCCACGACGACCCCGACGCCCTCTTCGACGTCCACTTCCCCGTCGGCACCGACCGAGCGCTGCCCACGGTGGTGTGGACCCACGGCGGCGCGTGGATCTCCGGCCACCGGAGCGACTACGCGACCTACCACCGGCTGATCGCGGCCCGCGGATACACCGTCGTCTCCGTCGGCTACTCCCTCGGCCCGGAACGGACGTACCCAACCGCGGTGCACCAGCTCAACGACGCGCACGCACACCTGATCGCGAACGCGCGGGACCTGCACATCGACCCCGACCGGATCGTGCTGGCCGGCGACTCGGCGGGCGCCCAGCTGTCGAGCCAGCTCGCGGCGGCCGTCACCGACCCCGGCTACGCCGCCGAGATCGGCGTGGTGCCGGCCCTGACGCCGGACCGGCTGCGCGCGGTGGTGCTGAACTGCGGAATCTACGACGTGCCCGCGATGACCGGGGGCTCCGGACTGATCGGGTGGGGCGCCGACCACTCCCTGTGGGCGTACACCGGCGTCCGCGACGTCGCGGGCTCACCCGCCGCGGCGCAGATGTCCACCCTCCGCCACGTCACCGCGGACTTTCCGCCCACCTATCTCAGTGGCGGCAACGCCGACCCGCTCACCGCGACCCAGTCTCGCCCGCTGGCGGAGGCGCTGACCCGCCTCGGCGTCGACGTCACCGAGGTGTTCTATCCCGACGACCACGAGCCGCCGCTGGCACACGAGTACCAGTTCGACCTGGACACCGCCGCCGGTGCGGCCGCACTGGAGAAGACCGTCGCGTTCCTCGCGGCGCACACCCGGTAGCGGTCGGACCGGCGAGTCCGGAGACCCCCGTCGACACCGCACGACGCGCTCGCATCGACCACGCACACACGCCTCGGCGGTGCAATGTCGGCTTCAACGAGGACGCGCTTCCTCGACGACGGATCGTTCTGGCCGACGGCGTTCGCCGTGCTCGAGGTGACCAACGAGATCGAGCAGCGACTGCGTGCGCTCGTGCGCAAGGCCGCCGGATAGCCGATCCGCAGCTCGGCGCCGATGCCGCGACCTGCATGGAATCAGGGATTGAGCTTGTCGGCGTTCGCTCGCGCACACAACGCGTCGAGCGAGGCGGATTCGGCTTCGTCGATCGCGGCCTGCGCGAAAATGATTGCGTCGAAAGCGTAGTCTTCCGCGTAGTCGGCTTCACGCGCGGCGGCTTTCGCGTCGCGATCCGCCCTCCTCTTGTCGCTGTCGGCCCGAACCCTGATGACGTGGGCATGCCACCGTTCACGGATCTCGTCCCAGTGGGACGACGCCCTCCCGGCGCTGTCCGCCTTCTCCTTGAAACGATCCGCTGTGGCAGCGGCCCGATCGCGGGCAGTCGCAGCGTCCTCTTTGAGCGGGTCCATTCCCCGCTCCCCGGCGGCCGCGAGTCTGCCCGCGGCTTCCCTGGCCTTCTCCGACATCCGAACGAATCTCTCGCTCAGCTCGTTGCTCGCCATCGAATACTCCTGGGTTTGCGAGGAGCGCCCACATGACAGGTCTCAGGTAATCCGAGCCGCCGATGCAGCACTCCCAGACACCGGTCATTCCGTAGCGGGCTTCGTGGTGCCGCCGGCGCGTTCGTTCAGTTCCAGGGTGAGCTGGTGGATCTGACGAGTGAGGTTCGTGTTCTCGACCAAAAGGGTGTTGACACTTTGATAGTCGCTGTCGGCCTTCATCTGCTGGAAGGCGGATTGGCGGTTCTGTCCGATCATGACGAAAGTCGAGAGGAAGATCGCCTCGAGTGACACGATGAGGGTCAGCGTCGGCCAAGGACTCTTCTCGAAGACGAGCATCCACAATGCGAACAGGATCGCGTGAATGTAGACGAAGTGCATCGAACCGGCGAAAGCCGTTATCCTGTCGGCGATCCGGAGCTGCAGGTCGGCGGCTCGTTTTTCGAATTGGTCGACCACTGCCGGATGATGCACGACGTTGGGATCGAGTCTGCGCATGGAATCGTCACCTCCGGGCAGGCGTGAGGGTACGTTGCGAGAGGTGTTCTGGCGATACATTCGACCGGGTGGCGCCGCGTATCCGTATCCGGAACACCTGCGCCGTCAGTATGACATGACAGACCACGGCCTGGAATCCGATCACCGGAGTTGCGAGCTGTGCGTCCGGCTCCCACCAGGGACTCTTGAGTCTTTCTCACGGCGACGCCCTTCTCACGGCGACGTCCTTCTCACAGCGACGTCCTTCTCACGGCGAGGGGGCCTTCCTCATCCTTCTTCGAAGACCTCGCTACGAGGCCGAGGTAGGATCTGCGCAAGCGTCTCTGCACAGCTCAGCCTGGGAGGGCCGACGTGTCGAGTGACAAAGCAACGACCGGGACTTCGTTGATCGGGTTCGGCAAGCAGATCTGGTGGGTCGTGCTACTGCGCGGAGTACTCGCGGTACTGCTCGGCGTCATGGCCTTGGCGTGGCCGGAGATCACGGTGTGGGCACTGGTGGTCGTCTTCGGGGCGTACGCGATTGTCGACGGCCTCGTCCTCGTCGTTCGAGCCGTCGTGGATCGTCGCAGGGTCTCCGGGTGGGGTTGGTGGGCCCTCGCTGGGGTCGTCGCCATCGCGGCCGGCGTCGTGGCGCTTGTCTGGCCGGACATCACCGCCCTCGCGCTGCTGTACGTGATCGCCTTCTACGCCATCATTTTCGGCATCGTGGGAGCGTGGAGTTCCGTCAGGCTGCGCGAGCTCCCGGGTTCCGGCTGGGGCTGGCTCCTGGCGGCGAGCCTGCTCGCCGTCCTGTTCGGCGTCCTGCTCCTGATCTTCCCAGGCAGCGGGATCCTCGGCATCATCTGGTTGCTGGGCGTCTACGCCATCGTGTTCGGGCTGTTCCTCATCATCGGCTCGTTCCAGATTCGCAGCCTGGCGAGGGATCTCAGCGGCTAGGACTACCTTCACCCAGACACTTTGTTACACAACGTGTTTCATGGTTTGTACCACGGAACATCGGAAAATCACTCACCGCCCGGTCGGGCGTGCACGTCGGCGACGGGTGGATCCTCAGCCGACCGGAGCAGCCGCGTCCCGTCGTACCCGCCGAACCCGACGCACCGCGTCGGCGGTGAACACCGCCAGGGCCAGCCAGATCAACGCGAAACCGGCCCAGCGGGATGCGGGCATGGCCTCGTGCAGCACCACGACACCCCACATCATCTGCAGGCCCGGGTTCAGGTACTGGATGATGCCGAGCGTCACCAGCGGCACCCGCTGGGCGGCCGCCCCGAACAGCAGCAGCGGCACCGCGGTCACCACGCCCGCCGAGATCAACAGCGCCGTGCGACCGGCGCCGTGCCCGAGGAACGTGCTCGTACCCGCCACCGTGAGCCACACCAGGTAGCCGATCGCGAACGGCGCGGTCACGATCCCCTCCGCCGTCAGGCTGGTCACCGGATCGAGTGGAATCGTCTTCTTGATCAGGCCGTAGGCCCCGAAACTCAGGGCCAGCACCAGCGCGATCCACGGTGGGCGGCCGTAGTCGATCGTCAGGATCACGACGGCGAGCGCACCGAACCCGAGGGCGACGGCCTGCCAGCGGTTGATCCGCTCCCGCAGCACGAGCATCCCAAGCAGCACGCTGACGAGCGGGTTCACGAAGTAGCCGAGGGCCGCCTCGACCACCCGGCCGGACGTCACCCCATAGATGTAGACGCCCCAGTTGATCGAGATCGCCGCCGCGGCCGCCACGACCATCAGCGCCGACCGCAGCGTCAGGGTGCGCAACCGGGACAACCGCCCGACCACGGCGGCGACCGCGAACATCACCACCAGCGTCCAGAGCATCCGCTGCGCGAGAATCTCCACCGGCGCCGCGGGCGCGAGCAGACCGAAGAAGATCGGGAACATCCCCCACAGGACGTAGGCGCCGACGGCTGCCGCGATGCCGACCTCACGGTCACCGCGCGGGCCGCGCACACGGTCACCGCGCGGGCCGCGCACACGGTCACGGCGCGGGCCCCTGCCCTCGCTCGTCGCTGCCGCGACCGGTTCGCTCATCGCTCCGGCACCTCACCGTCGTCGGGGCCCGGCACCACGGTCACCGTCTGCTCGGGGAGCAGCGGCCGGACCGCGAACCGTCCGAAGACGGCGTCCTCCGGCAGCGCCTCCACCGACCGCACGCCCGGGACCGCGCCGAGCGCGGCGAGATCGCTCTGCGGTGCGCGCACCGTCGCCGCAACCACACACGCACAGTTCCCGGCCAGCCTCGAGGCCGACACCGCATCGATCCGGCCCTGACGGTCCCACTCACCCGTGGTCCCGTGCAACTGCACCGCCGCGTATCCGGGTGCGCGGGCGATCGAATCGGCGCCCGCGACCCCGACCGGGACGATCGGCGTCTGCACGCGGTCGATCGGGACCCGGAACCACAGTTGCGTGATCACGTTGTCCCCGAGCAGCGTCCCGGCCTGCTCCGCGGTCACCTCGGTGTCGAAGCCGACCAGCCCCCACCGCACGTCGGCGGCGCCCGGTTCCAGCGTCGCCGCCGCGCGGGTCAGATAGTCGGCGACGAGTTCACCCGAATCCGGACCGAGCCGGTCCGTGGTGATGGGCGCCGGCTCCGGCGGGTTCGCCACCCCGAGCGCGATCACCACCGCGGCGAGAACGAGCGCGCACGCCACGGCGATCGCGGCGGCGACCCGGTCACGCACTCCGCAGGACATCCAGGGCG
This sequence comes from Rhodococcus sp. NPDC003348, assembly GCF_053589375.1. Lineage (NCBI taxonomy): Bacteria > Bacillati > Actinomycetota > Actinomycetes > Mycobacteriales > Nocardiaceae > Rhodococcus > Rhodococcus sp. NPDC003348. Next base: position 10,548 of record NZ_JBSFRT010000021.1, on the reverse strand, counting down.
TGCTGCAGATCCTTCGGGTACTCACTGGTGATCTCGACCCACCGGCCGTCCGCCGGATGGGCGAACCCCAGCGACCGCGCGTGCAGCCACTGCCGTTCCAAACCGAGCCGTTCCGCGAGCCGCGGGTCGGCGCCATAGGTCAGGTCACCACAGCACGGGTGCCGCAACGCCGAGAAGTGCACCCGGATCTGGTGGGTGCGACCGGTCTCGAGGTGGATGTCGAGCAGGCTCGCCGCCTGGAACGCCTCGACGGTGTCGTAGTGGGTGATCGACGGCTTGCCGTCCGCGGTGACCGCGAACTTCCAGTCGTTGCTGCGGTGCCTGCCGATCGGCGCGTCGATGGTGCCGCTCGACGGATCCGGGTGGCCCTGCACCAGCGCGTGGTACCGCTTGTCGATGGTGCGCTGCTTGAACGCCCGCTTGAGGACCGTGTACGCCCGCTCCGATGTCGCGACGACCATCACACCGGAGGTGCCGACGTCGAGCCGGTGCACGATGCCCTGTCGTTCGTGCGCTCCCGAGGTGGAGATCCGGAACCCGGCCGCGGCCAGTCCCCCGACGACCGTCGGGCCGGTCCAGCCGACACTCGCGTGCGCGGCGACACCGACCGGCTTGTCGACGGCGACGACGTCGTCGTCGGCGTACAGGATGTCCATGCCCTCGACGGGCTGCGCCTCGACGGTCAGCGGACGGGCAGGCTCCGGCAGCGTGACCTCCAGCCACGCACCGGACGGCAGCCGGTCCGACTTGCCGACTGCGCTGCCGTCGACCAGCACCGACCCCTCGTCCGTCAGCGACGCCACCGTGGTGCGCGACAACCCGAGCAGCCGCGCCAGCCCCGCGTCCACCCGCATGCCCTCCAAGCCGTCCGGTACGGGCATGGAACGCGTCTCGCGCATCAGGACTCCTTCTCGCTGGGCTCGTCGGTGGCGGTGGTGGCATCGGTGGGTTCGTCGGCCTGGCCGCGGGTGCCGTCCGGGTTGATCCCGAACAGCGTCAGCAGGACGAGCAGGATCGCGCCGCACACGACCCCCGAGTCGGCGACGTTGAACACCGGCCACCAGCCGACCGACACGAAGTCGACGACGTGGCCCTGCAACGGTCCGGGCGCGCGGAAGATCCGGTCGATCAGGTTGCCGAGCGCACCGCCGAGCACCAGGCCCAGACCGAGCGCCCACCACGGCGACCGCAGGGTGCGACCGATCTTGATCACGGCGACGACGACGGCGATCGCGACCAGGGTCAGCAGCCACGTCATCCCGGTCGCCATCGAGAACGCCGCACCGGGGTTGCGGATCAGCTTCAGGGTGACCACGTCACCGATGATGTGGATCGGATTCCCCGGCTCGATGAAACGCACGGCCGCGATCTTGGTGACCAGGTCCAGCACGAGAACCACCGCGGCGATCACGACCAGCATCCGCATCCGCAGGGGATGCCGTCCGGCGTCCGGTCCCGATTCCTCCACGGGCGGTGCCGCAGCACTTTCAGGCGTGGGGTTCACCCCTTTCTCCGCATCACTCACCCCGCCATCATCCCTCACGGGGCGGGCCGGGGCTGCAGGCACCGTCCGCTGCGGGCCCGCACACCTGCGGCGTGGCTAACCTGGACGGGTGTCAGTGTTCTCGAATCGGGCCGGGCGGGTCACCGCCGCCCTCGCCGCGGTCGCCCTCGCCGCCGCCTGCAGCAACAACGACGGGCCCGCACCCGCCGCCACCGATACCGCGAAGGAGACCACGGTTCCGATCTCCGCGATCACCACCACCGTCATCGACCCGGGCGCGGAGCCGCGTGAGCGGATAGTGCTCCACCCCGGTGCGGGCGTCGCCCAGCAGGTCGTGATGACGACGCGCTCGGAGATCTACCAGCAGATCGGTGACCAGCCCCAGCAGGACCTGTCCACCCCGGAGGTCTCGATGCCGCTGACCGCGGTGGTCACCGGCCCGGCCGATCCGGCGCTGACCGTCGACCTGACCCTGGGAGCGATGCGCTCGCCCGACCCACGACTGCAGGACGCGTTGGCGTCCTCCGACGGATCCAAGGCCGGACTGACCGTCCAGCCGTCCGGGGCCGTCACCGCCCTCCGGATCACGCCGGCCCCCGATTCCCGCGACATCGCCCGGTCCGCCATCGAGCAGGCGTTCTACCAGGCCGTGTACCGCGGTGTCGCATTCCCCGACGCCGAGGTCGGAGTCGGCGCGGTGTGGACGATGCAGCAACAGGTGATGAGCGGGATGACCCTGAACCAGGTCACCACCGCAACGCTGCGCGAGCGCGACGGTGACCGGCTCACCGTCGAGGTCTCGGTCACCCAGACGCCCGTGTCCCCGGTCTGGGACCTGCCCGGCGACACCGGAACCCTCAACATCGACACGTTCACGATGTCCGGCACCGGCACCCTCGTCGTGGACCTCGGGGCGCCGCTGCCCGTAGACGGATCCGTCACCGTCAGCGGCGAACAGACCTACACCGACCCGAACAGCACCACCCGGCTGCGTCAGGCGACCACCAACAGCGTCCGGTGGTCGCAGCAGTGATCACCGGACGAATGCGGGTGGCGGGACTGGTGGCCGCACTCGCGGTCACGCCGGCGCTGGTCTCGTGCGGTGAGGACTCCTCCGTCACTGACACTGCGTTGCCGCCGGTGACCACCGTCGCGGCCCCCACCGCACCGGCAACGACGACGGTCGACGAGGCGGGGCTGACGGCCGCGCTGCTCACGGTCGCAGACCTGCCCGCCGGATTCGCGACGCTACCCGACCCGGTCGCCGATCTGGGGCTGCCCGAGGCCGCCGCGGATTCGGAGTCGGACAGGTCCTCCACCGACCCGCAGGCGTGCGCCGGGGTGCTCGCCCCGATCGCCGACCAGGTGCCCGGCGCCGCCGCCCAGGGCGTCGCCCGGTTCGCCGGCCCCGACTTCACCAGCATCGACACCGATGCCGCCGCGTACCCCGATTCCGGTGCGGCACAGGCGTTCACCGCCGTGCAGAGCGCGTTCGCCTCGTGCGCCGACTACTCCGGCACCGACGCCGACGGAGTCACCGTGCACTACCGGCTCGGCGGGCTCGACCAGCCCACCGTCGGGGACGCCTCCGTCGCGGTGCGCCTGGAAACCAGCAGCGAGGGATTCACCATGACCTCCGACACCGTCGTCGCCGCCGTCGGCGGTGCGGTGGTGCAGGTCACCGCGACCGGACAGCAGCCGATCGAGCCCGCGGTCCTGACCCGCCTCGCCGGCACCGCCGTCGACCGGCTCCGCGCCGGGACCGACTAGGCGCCGCCCTCGGCCGCCGGGCCCGAGAACGCCGAATGCCGGCACCCACGAGGGGTGCCGGCATTCGAGGACCGTGCGTCAGACGCAGGCCGGGGAGGTCAGGTTCGCCAGCTTGATCATGTTGCAGGCGTACTCCTTCGACAGCACCCACTGGCCGTTCTCCACGACGAAGGTCGCGGTGCCCGGGTTGACCTGGCCGCCGATGTCGAGGTTCACGGTGGCGGTCAGCGTGCCGTCGCCGTTGTCGAGGATCGGGTCCACGACGGTGACGGTGGCGTTGTTCTGCTTCGCCGCGGCGGCGACCTGGTCGAACAGACCCGGATCGGACGAGCCGTCCTGCACCAGGGTGACCTTCTCCTCGACCGGGGTGGCCGGGTCGAGGCCCTTGACCAGCATCGCGTTCAGCTCGGCGGCCGTCGGCGCCGGCGGGGAGTCGATGGTGGCGGCAGCCGCGGCGGTGGTCGTCGCCTTCTTGGTGGTGGTCGAGTCGGTGGTGTCACCGTCCGAGCTGCAGGCGCCGAGGGTCAGGGCGGCCGCAACCGCGACACCGGCCACGAGAGTCTTACGGAGCATCAATGCGTGTCCTTACGTCGTTGGTGGAACATTTCCCGGGCAAACACAATTCAGTGCGTCCTGGTGCGCGCCGGACGAGTCCGTCGGCCGGATCCGTCGCGCGAGCACGTGTCACCTTAGTTAACACGGGAAAAATAAGGGGTTCCTTAACGAAGACTGTCCGCCGGATCCGCAGCCTCGAGAGCCTCGTCACCCTCCGGGAACGTGCGCGCCGGCCCCGGACCGGTGGACCGGGTCTCGAACCGGACCGTCACCACCCCGTGCCCGCAGCCCTGTACCCAGCCGTGACCGTGGTCGACGTGCCGCACGTCCTGCCCGGGCCGCCACCGCGACACGGGACCCACCGGGGTGGTGCGCGCCGGATCCGGAATCGCGGCTGTGTCCGGATTCACATCGTCCGCGGCGCCCTCGCCGTGGTCGAGATCCGGGAACAGCGACCCCTGCGCGGCGGTCGTCAACCCGCCGAGCGAGACGCCGACGAGGCGGACCGCGCCGAGTTCGCGCGGATCGATCAGCTGTCGGCGCGCGGTCGCGATCAGCGTCTGCCGGTCGGTGGTGGCGTACGGCAGCGTCGCCGACCGGGTCACGATCGTCATGTCGGCCTTCTTGAGTTTGAGCACCACCGTCCGGGCGGCCCGGCCGTCCCGCAGGAGCCTGCCGTGGGCGTGGCCTCCGGTCTGTTCGACCGCCGCCCGCAGCTGGTCGAGAGTGACCAGGTCGGTCGCGAAAGTCGTTTCGGCACTGATCTGTTTCGCGTCCGCGCGTTCGGCGACCGGCCGGTCGTCGATGCCCTTCGCGAGCCGGTGCAGGCCCGGTCCGACCGTCGCGCCGAGCAGCGTGACGACCTCGGTCTCGCTCGTCGCGGCGAACTGACCGATCGTCTCGATGCCGAGCCTGCGCAGCTTCGACTCCGCGACCGGCCCGATTCCCCACAGCTTGCGCACCGGAAGTGCCTCGAACAGGGCGGGCTGTTCGTCGGCGGCGACCACCCGCACACCGTCCGGTTTCGCGAGTCCGGACGCGATCTTCGCGATCTGCTTGCCCGATCCGGCGCCGATCGACGCGACCAGGCCCGTGTTCTCCCGGATCAGCGCCCGTAGGCCCTCCGCGAACTCCCGCACCTCGCCCGCGTCGGCACCGACGAGTTCCGGTGGCTCGCCGAACGCCTCGTCCAGCGACAGCATCTCGAGCACCGGCATCCGGGTGCGCAGCGTGTCGAACACGGTCGCGCTGACCGCGGAGTACAGCGCCCCGCGCGGGGGCAGGACCACCGCCCCGACCCCGACGAGCCGCCGCGCCTGGTGCATGGGCATGGCCGACCGCGCGCCGTACGCGCGAGCCTCGTAGCTGGCGCCGGCAACGACGCCGCGACCTCCGAGGCCGCCGACGAGGACCGGCCGCCCACGCAGCGTCGGGCGGGTCAGCTGCTCCACGGATGCGAAGAACGCATCCATGTCCAGGTGCAGGACCCACCGCCGCTGCGTGGGCGGCCGGTTCATGTCAGGCCTTCGTGATGACGGCCCGGACGCCCTCGCCGAGGTCCACGGCACCGGCACCGGCGGCGCCCAGTTCCAGTGTGGTGGCAAGGATTTCGCCGGCGATCAGGTCGCGGTGGCGCTGCGCCCAGTCCGCCCGGTCCGCGGGCACCTCGAGGGTGACGGCGATCCGGTCCGAGACGTCGAGCCCGGCTGCGCGGCGCGCGTCCTGCAGCTCACGGATCCGGTCCTTCGCCCAGCCCTCGGCCTCGAGTTCCTCGGTGACCTGCGAGTCGAGCACCACCAGACCGGCGTTCTCGGGCAGCGCGGCAGTCGACTCCGGCTCGGCGGCGACGAGGCGACGGGTGTACTCCTCCGGCAGCAGCTCGATCCCGGCGGCACTGACCACACCGTCGGTCTCGCTCCAGTCGCCGGCCTTGACGGCCTTGATGACGGTCTGCACGTTCTTGCCGAGCCGCGGCCCGGCGGCGCGGGCGTTGACGACCAGCTCGAACTTCCCGTGCGCGTCGACGTCCCCGGTCAGGTCGACCTTCTTGACGTTGACCTCGTCGGCGATGATGCCGAGGTAGGGCCGAAGTCGCTCCGCGTCGGCCGCGGCGACGGTGACCTCGGGCAGCGGCAACCGCACCCGCAGGTTCTGCGCCTTGCGCAGACCCAGGACCGTCGAGCAGACGTTGCGGACCTCGTCCATCGACTCGACCAGCTCCGCGTCGGGCACCAGTTCGGTGGCGCTCGGCCAGTCGGCCAGGTGCACCGAACGACCACCGGTCAGGCCACGCCAGATCACCTCGGTCGCCAGCGGCAGCAGCGGCGCCGCCAGCCGGCAGGTCACCTCGAGCACCGTGTGCAGGGTGTCGATCGCGTCCCGGTCCTCGTCCCAGAACCGGTTGCGCGAGCGGCGCACGTACCAGTTGGTCAGCGCGTCGCAGAACGTGCGCAGCTCGTCGCACGCCCCGGCGATGTCGTTGACCTCGAGCGCGTCGGTGATCGCGTCCCGCGTCGCGGCGAGCTTCGCGAGGATGTACCGGTCCAGCACGTTCGGCGAATCGGTGCGCCAGGTGCCCGGCTTGGACGCGTACAGCTGCAGGAAGCTCCACGCGTTCCACATCGGCAACAGCGCCTGCCGGACGCCCTCCCGGATGCCCTGCTCGGTGACGATCAGGTTGCCGCCGCGCAGGATCGGCGACGACATCAGGAACCAGCGCATCGCATCGGAGCCGTCCCGGTCGAACACCTCCTTCACGTCCGGGTAGTTGCCCTTGGACTTGCTCATCTTCAGGCCGTCGTCACCGAGCACGATGCCGTGCGCGGCAACGGTTTTGAACGCCGGACGATCGAACAACGCGGTCGCCAGCACGTGCAGGGTGTAGAACCAGCCGCGGGTCTGGCCGTTGTACTCGACGATGAAGTCGCCCGGGTTGTGCGGGTCCTGGCCGCCGGTGCCGTCGAACCAGTCCTTGTTCTCGAACGGGTAGTGCACCTGCGCATACGGCATCGAGCCGGACTCGAACCAGCAGTCCAGCACCTCCGGGACGCGACGCATCGTCGACTTGCCCGTCGGATCGTCCGGGTTCGGCCGGGTCAGTTCGTCGATCATCGGCCGGTGCAGATCGGTCGGGCGCACCCCGAAGTCGGCCTCGAGCTGATCGAGCGAGCCGTACACGTCGATCCGCGGGTACGCCGGATCGTCCGAGATCCACACCGGGATCGGGCTGCCCCAGTAGCGGTTCCGGCTGATGTTCCAGTCCCGGGCGCCTTCCAGCCACTTGCCGAACTGGCCGTCCCGGATGTGCTCGGGCACCCAGGTGATCTCCTGGTTCAGCTCGACCATCCGGTCCCGGAACTTGGTCACGGCGACGAACCACGACGGCACCGCCATGTAGATCAGCGGCTGACCCGACCGCCACGAGTGCGGGTAGGAGTGCTCGATCGTCTCGTGCCGCAGCAGCTTTCCTGCCGCCTTGAGGTCCTTGATGATCACCGGGTTGGCGTCGAAGACCTGCAGGCCCTCGTACGGCGGCACGAGCGACGTGAACTTGCCGCCCGGATCGAGGGGCTGAACGATCTCGATGCCGTTCGCCGTCGCGACGTCCATGTCCTCCTCACCGAAAGCCGGTGCGAGGTGCACGATTCCGGTACCCGAGTCGGTGGTGACGTAATCGGCCGAAAGCACCCGATGCGCGTTCTCGTGCCCCTTGCCCGGGCCGTGGAAGAAGTCGAACGGCGGGGTGTACGACAGGCCGACGAGGTCGCTGCCCTTGTACTCGCCCAGCACCTCGGGCGACTCACCGAACTCGCGCGCGTAGTGGCCCACCCGCTCTGCGGCGAGGACGTACCGCTTGCCGTCCGCGCCAAGGACCTGCACGTAGTCGACATCCGGGTGCACCGCGACCGCCAGGTTGGACGGCAGCGTCCACGGCGTCGTGGTCCAGATCAGCGCATTCGCGCCGTCCAGGTCACTGCCGGGCACGCTGAGCACCATGTCGACGGTGACCGCCGGGTCCTGACGCATCTTGTATGCGTCGTCGAGGCGGGTCTCCTGGTTCGACAGCGGGGTCTGCTCGTACCAGCTGTACGGCAGCACCCGGAAGCCCTGATAGATCAGCCCCTTGTCGTACAGCGACTTGAACGCCCACATGACCGACTCCATGAAGTCCAGGTCCAGGGTCTTGTAGTCGTTGTCGAAGTCGACCCAGCGGGCCTGCCGGGTCACGTAGTCGCGCCACTCGTCGGTGTAGCGCAGCACCGACTGCTTGCAGTACGCGTTGAACTCGGCCAGGCCCATCGCGTCGATCTGCGACTTGTCCTTGATGCCGAGCTGCTTCTCGGCCTCGAGCTCGGCCGGCAGGCCGTGGCAGTCCCAGCCGAAGCGGCGCTCGACCTTCTTGCCGCGCATGGTCTGGTAGCGCGGGATCAGGTCCTTGACGTAGCCGGTGAGCAGGTGCCCGTAGTGCGGCAAACCATTGGCAAACGGTGGGCCGTCGTAGAAGACGAACTCCTCGGCACCCTCGCGGTTCGCGATGGACGCGCGGAAAGTGTCGTCGGCATCCCACTCGGCGAGCACACGCTGCTCGAGTTCGGGGAAGTTGACGCCGGCGCCGGAGCGGCCGCCGGTCAGGTCGAAGCGCGGATAGGTGGCGCTCACATCTCCGGTGTTGCCGGACGCGCTGTTGTCGGACACAGTTCGTGCTCCCTCGTGCCTGCTGTCTCTGGCACGGGGACGACGTGGACGCCTGTGCGCCGTTGCCGCGGTACCACCCCGCTTGCCCGGACGCCCAGTTCACACAAACCGCACCGTCCGGACCACTCGTACGTCGGCTGTGACGGGCCGAACCCGTTCGGTTCTACTGAGCGCCGAGACACCCGATGGGGGCAGGCTCGACGCCGTTCTTCCGAAGGCTCCCCGGTGATGGCCGGATCAACGCCGTGTCTGACATCCGATTCTAGTCGGAGCCGTCAAATCGCCCCGGCCCGTCTCGTAGATCAGGGGCCGGGCCGCCGGGCGAACCCTTGCCGTCGGCCGAGTGGTGCCCTCCGCCCCCGGCGTCGGTGTCCGGTGCGGTGCTGCCGCGCAAGGAACTCACCAGCAGCAACACCGCACCGACCACGCAGACCACGATGCATCCCCAGGCCCACACGACCGAGCCCGTCATGAGGGCGACCACCAGCAGGGCGAACCCCACTGCCGCCATCGCAAGGGTCAGGACCAGAATCTATGCCCCCTGCCACGAGCCGTCACGACCGCGGCCCTATCGGGGCCCGGTCAGTTGTTCCCTTTGGCGAACGACTTGGAACCCTCGGACCCGAAGCTCTCCTGGCCGCCGTCGACGGGGACCGCCGAACCGCGCTGCTCGAGCTCCTCCAGCTGCGACTCCAGGTAGGACTTCAGGCGCACCCGGTACTCGCGCTCGAACGTCTTGAGCTGCTCGATCCGACCCTCCAGCACGCTGCGCTGCTGGTTGATCGTCGCCATGATCTCGGTGTGCTTCTTCTCGGCGTCGGCCTGCAGAGCGTCGGCCTTCTCCTTGGCCTGCCGCAGCTGGGTCTCCGAGCGGGTCTGCGCGTCGGCGAGCAGGGCCTCGGACTTCTGCTTGGCGTCGGAGATCATCGCCTCCGAGCGGGTCCGGGCATCGCTGACGAGCTGCTCGGAGTTCGAGCGGGCGCTCGACACGAGCTGCTCGGATTCGCTCTTCGCGTCGCCGGTGAGGCGGTCGGCCATCTCCTGAGCGAGGCCGAGGATCTTCGCGGCCTGCAGGTTGGCCTCCTCGGCGCCGCCGGCGCGGGAGGGCGCAGGCGCAGGGGCCGGGGCGGGAGCGGGAGGCTTCGGCGCCTCGACCACCGGGGCCGGAACCGGGGCGGGTGCAGGGGCCGGAGCGGGTGCCGGCGCAGCGGCTGCAGCGGGACGCGGCGCCTTCTTGGCGTCCGCGAGCTCCTGGTCGAGCTCACCGACACGCTGGCGCAGGTCCGCGTTCTCCTCGATCAGGCGGGCGAGCTCCTGCTCGACCAGGTCGAGGAAGGCATCTACCTCGTCCTCGTTGTAGCCACGCTTTCCGATCGGAGGCTTGCTGAACGCGACGTTGTGAACATCAGCTGGTGTCAGCGGCATGGAAGGATCCCTTCGCGCATCTGTTGGCGGTCAAGCAAGCATTCAGTTATGGCGCATCCACTGCAGGACCACGTATTCACGTTGTAACTGCGGGTCATTCTTCCACACCCGCCCCTTCAGCCAGCGCCAGTCCCCTATTCGTGCACGTCACGCGGCAAGTCCCTGAGTGACCTGCATCAGGATGAACACGACGAAAAGCAAGACCATGATTGATAGGTCCAACCGAACACCGCCGAGGGAGATCGACGGGATGAGTCGCCGTAGCAACTTGATCGGCGGATCCGTGACCGTGAATATCGCCTCGAGAACGACGACGACGAAGCCCGTCGGCCGCCAGTCCCGGGCGAATGTCCGGATGAACTCCACGATGATTCGGCCGATGAGAAGCAGCCAGAACACGAACAGCACGAAGTAGATCACCGCGAACAAGGGCACTCCACCACTCTGCCTGACGTGTCCGACACTCTCAAAACCGGGCCGTTCAATGCCAGGTGCGACCGGGTCCACCCGGTCGCACCCCTCACAGAACGGAAAAGCACACGGCTGAAAAACACTCACGCAACCCGATATATGGTATTTCGTGTTTTTGTTGTTAAAAT
>NZ_JBSFRT010000020.1:0-106462 GCF_053589375.1 Rhodococcus sp. NPDC003348 | reverse complement strand
CGCTCCTCCGCCAGCACCGCCAGCTCCACCAACTCCCGCGGACCGAACTGCTCCGCCGACGCCTTGTACCCGAGCTTGAGTGCCACCGTTCCTCCTGGGTGTGATGCAGATTGCAGACCGTCCCTCGCGACGCTAAACGAGATGGGCGCCTCGTGGTGCGGCGGGGTTGCCCGGGCGCCGCAGGTCCCTCACGCCCCGAGGACGGTGACGACGGCGGCGAATGCGGCGACCAGGGTGATCGCGACGGCGAACACCCACAGGTCCCGCTCCTCGGGCATCGGTGCACCGGATTCGAGCGCGCGGCGCACCTGCAGCCAGCGGCGCAGGCCGGCGATCGGGGCGGCAACGGCGAGCAGGATCAGCGTGAGCCCCAACAGGGTCCGCACCCATCCGGTGCTGAACTCGGGGACCAGATGCACCATCGCGATTCCCCCCGCCAGCAGACCCAGGGACGTGCGAATCCACGCGAGAAAGGTCCGCTCACTGGCCAGGGTGAATCGTTCGTCGGGGCGATCTTCGGGGTCGGCCACGGACTCATCCTCACACCGCGAGGCGGCGATGTCCGGCAGGCGCAATCGGGCCGGACGTCGTGTCCACCGCCACGGAGACCGTTCGGTGTCCGAAAGGTAACCTCCTGTCGACCTGCCTCCACCACCGCTGCCCGCCGGGAAGGACACCGCCGATGCCCTCCACGATTCCGGCGGCCCGCAGTCGGGTCCGCGTCGGAACCGTTCTCGGCGGGGCGGGACTGACGGCCCTGGTCGCGTGCGCGGTCGCGCTGCCCCCGATGCTGTCGAAGTCGACGGCGGATCGGCTCCACCGGTTCGCTGCGACCGAGCCGGTCGTCCCGGCAGCCGCGGAGGTGCCGCCACCCGAGCCGAGCCCCGCGGGCCTGATCGCGCTGGCCGCGGCGTACACCCAGGCAGGCAAGGCGTACGAGTGGGGCGGCACCGGACCCGACACCTGGGACTGTTCCGGGCTGGTGCAGTGGGCGTTCCGGCAGGCGGGGGTGGAACTGCCGCGGGTCAGCGAGGATCAGGCACTGGTCGGCGACCCCGTCTCGGTCGCCGACATGGCACCGGGCGACGTGATCACGTTCCGGGACGCCGCCGACCACGTCGGCATCTACGCCGGTGACGGGCAGGTGTTCAACGCCTACGACGACACCGTCCCGATCGGGTTGACGGCGCTCGCGGACCTGCCGCCGATCCACAACGTGCAACGGTTCTGAAACCCCTTTACCTGGCGAGGGGCCCGGTTCGAGCCGTAACGGAAAGTGATCTGTAACACTTTTCCCTCGAATCGTGATCTAACCTCCGACCGCTGCCCGAGGCCGACCAGGAGGACCACGCTCGTGAACTCATCGACCGCACGCGACCAGCGAACACCCCGTCTGCGCCGCGCCCTCGTGGCCGGCGCATTGACCGTCTGCGCCGTCACTCTCCCCGCGGCGCCCGCGCTCGCCGTCGGCAGTGCAGGCAGTTCGACCGGTTCGGTCAGCGCCGGCAGTTCGGCGATTCCGCTGCCGATCTCGTCGCCCGCCGGGCTGACCGCACTCGCGGCGGCGACCACCCAGACCGGCAAGCCCTACCTGTGGGGTGGGACCGGCCCGAACTCCTGGGACTGCTCCGGGCTCACCCAGTGGGCGTTCCGGCAGGCCGGCGTGCAGTTGCCGCGGGTCAGTCAGCAGCAGGCCTGGGTGGGAACGCCGATCCCGTTCGCGGCGATGGCGCCCGGCGACATCATCACCTTCCGTCCCGAGAACGATCACGTCGGCATCTACGCCGGTTTCGGTCAGGTGTTCAACGCGTACGGCGCCGGGGTGCCCATCGGGTTGACACCGCTGTCGGAGATGCCGCCGATCAACCAGATCCGTCGCTTCTGACTGGACGCGATTCTGACTGGACGCGATGAGTTCGGGCGACGACCCTGGTCTGTACGTGTGAGGACATCCACCCGAGAGACCGACACGTCATGGAGGACCGATCCGTCATGCAGAAGATCACGCCCTGTTTGTGGTTCGACTCGCAGGCCGAGGACGCCGCGGCCTTCTACACCGGCATCTTCAAGAACTCGTCCATCGGTGAGATCAGCCGGTACGGCGAGGGCATGCCCAAGCCCGCCGGTACCGCGATGACGGTGGCGTTCACCCTGAACGGTCAGGACTTCACCGCGCTCAACGGCGGACCCGAGTTCTCGTTCACCGAGGCGATCTCGTTCCAGGTCGACTGCGCCGATCAGGCCGAGGTCGACGAGTACTGGGACGCCCTCACCGCCGACGGCGGGCAGGAATCCCAATGTGGTTGGCTCAAGGACAAGTTCGGGGTGTCGTGGCAGATCGTGCCGTCGGCACTGCCCGTCATCCTCGGTGGCCCCGACCCGGCCGGGGCGCAGCGCGCGGTCGCCGCGATGATGCAGATGCGCAAGATCGACATCGGGGTGCTGCAGAAGGCATACGACGGCGAGTAGGCGAAGCCACACACCTTTTCGCGCGTCCGCAGAGGCGATCGAGGTCGAACGCCCCTGTGCGAGCGCGAAAGGGTGTGTGCATGCCCATCCCGGCGCGCTGCGACCGGGCGCGTCAGGCCGCGCGCAGCCCGAGTCCCCATTCCCGCGCCAGCAGCTCGTACGACCGCAGCCGGTCCTCGTGCCGGTGGGTCGCCGACGTCACGACGAGTTCGTCGGCGCCGGTGACCCGCTGGAGCGCCGCGAGCCGGTCGGAGACCGTGTCAGGGGCGCCGACGAACTGCGTCACCAACCGGTCCTCGACGAGTTCGCGTTGGCTGTCGGTGAGTGCGGGGGTGGTGGCCGGGTCCGGGTACGGGATCGCGCCCTGCCCCGAGCGGATGCTGTGGGTCCAGTGCCCGTACGTGGAGGCGAGATTCCGCGCGTCCCGGTCGGTGTCGGCCACCACCGCGTCGGCGGAGACCACCACGTACGGCTCGTCGAGCACCGCGGACGGCCGGAACGCGGCCCGGTACGCCTCGACCGCTTCGACCGTGGTGCCCGGGCTGACGTGGTAGTTCGCTCCGAACGGCAGTCCGAGGCGGCCGGCGAGTTCGGCGGACGGCCCTGCGCTCGAACCGAACACCCAGGTCTGCACGCGGGCGCCCGCACCGGGGACGGCGTGCAGGTCGATCCCGTCGGGCGTGGTGTAGGTGCCGTCGAGCAGGGCGAGGATCTCGTCGACCTGCTCGCCGAAGTCCGGTGACTGCGCGCCCGGCTGCTGCAGGGCCGCGAATCCTGCCACCAGTCGTGGCGACACGAGCAGTGCGTCCGGGGAGAACGGCGGCGGAATGACCAGTCCGTCACGAACTTCCGTGGTGGTGCGTCGCACCGGCGCCGCCGGTCCGCCCTGCGCCGCCTTCAGAGCATCGGCGCGCCGCTGCCCGGACCGCCCGATCCCGAGGTCGATCCGACCCGGGTGCAGGGCGTCGAGGGTGCCGAACGCCTCGACCACCGCGGCGGCGGTGTGGTGCCCCAACTGCACGGCGGCGGCGCCGACCCGGATGGTGTCGGTGGCGGCGGCGATCGCACCGATGAGCACCGCCGGGGACGACGACGCGACGGCGACGAAGTGGTGCTCGGCGACCCAGTAGCGGCGGTAGCCCCACTGTTCGGCGTGGCGCGCGAGGTCGATGGTGTTGCGCAGGGCCTGTGAGGCGGTGCTGCCCGCGCTGATCGGCGACAGGTCCAGTACCGACAGGGGAACGCGGCTCATGCGGTCAGCTCCTGGCTCTCGGGACGACTCGGGATGCGCGGGTTGCGCTCCCCCGCTTCGACGGCGAAGGGCAGTCGGTTGTCTGCCGGCGCGATCGGGCAGGTCGCGGCGTCGGTGAACGCGCAGGGCAGGTTCTCGGCCCGGTTGAAGTCGAGGATCACCGTGCCGTCCCCGGCCGGCGCCGCGATCTGCAGGATGCGGGCCGCCGGGTAGGTGGTGACGCCGCTGGTGGCATCGGTGAACAGCACCCGGGTCGGACCGCTGCCGTCGCCGAACACGGTGAGGGTGTGCTCGGCGCCCCCACGATCGAAGCTGACGGTCCCGACCGCCGGGTGGTGGTGCTCGAGCCCGTCCACGACGGCGCCGGTGGTGACCGTGCGACGCTCGGGGAACGGGGCGAGCCGGGCGGGGACCACCCAGCCGGGATCCGGCTCGTACGTGGGAATCCCGGTGAACTCCGCGAGGGCGGGCGCCTTCGGATCGTGGATGCGGACCGCGAATCGGCCGGTGCGGCGGATGATCTCGGCGTCCCGGTCGCCGAGGCGGATCCGCACACCGGGTGCGCCCTCGGCGGGTGTGAGGATCCCGGCACCGGATGTGCCGCTGTGCACCACGGTGTCGCCGTCGACGTGCCACAGGCCCGGAACCTCGTCGAGCACGGCCGGGTGCTCGTCCAGCCAGTGCAGTGCCGTCAGGCCGAGCCAGCCGTCGGGGTCCGACAGTGCTGCCTCGCGGGCCGCGCGCCAACGCTGCCAGTCCTCGTGGAACCGGTCCTGCTCCGATGCGGTGGTCATGAGGCTCGAACTCCTTCGGTGTGGGTGTGCGTGTCGCTTTGGGTCGCGGGACGCGGTGCGTCGAGACCGAGATGGCCTCGCAGGGTCGTGCTCTCGTATGTGGTGCGGAAGCTGCCGCGCTCCTGCAGCAGCGGCACCACTGTGTCGACGAATTCGTCCAGACCACCCGGCGTGAGGTGCGGGACGAGAATGAAGCCGTCGCTGGCGTCGGTCTGCACGTAGGTGTCGATCTCGTCGGCGACCTGCTGCGCGGTGCCGACGAACTGCTGGCGGGCGGTGACCTCGATGATCAGTTCGCGGATGCTGAGGTTCTCGGCCTCCGCCTTCTGCCGCCACGCCACCGCGACGGCTCGAGGGTCCTTGGCGTGCCGGACGCGTCCGCGGGTTATGTCGACGTTGTCCTCGGGCTCGACGTCGGGCAGCGGACCGTCGGGGTCGTAGCCGGACAGGTCGCGGCCCCAGACCTGTTCGAGGAAGGCGATCGCGGTCTGCGGACCGACCTGCTGCAGCCGGATGTGGTGGGCACGTTCTGCGGCGTCCTCGGCACCGTCGCCGAGGACGAACGTGGCCGCGGGCAGGATCTTCAGGTCGTCGCGGCGCCGCCCGTACCGGGCGAGACGGCCCTTCACGTCGGCGTAGAACGCCCGCGCGTCCTCGATCGTCCCGTGCCCGGTGAAGATGGCGTCGGCCTTGGCGGCGCCGAACTCGCGGCCCTCGTCCGAGTCCCCGGCCTGCAGAAGCACCGGGTGTCCCTGTGGGCTGCGCGGCACCTCGAAGCGTCCGGCGATGTCGAACTGGGTGGTGTGGATGTCGAACGGGGCGACGTCGTTGTCGGAGGCGAAGATCCCGCGTTCCCGGTCCACGAGCGGGGCGCCGGGGCGCCAGCTGTCCCACAGGGTTCGGGTGGCGTCGATGATCTCGTTGGCGCGCACGTACCGCTGGGAGTGGTCCAGGAAGCCACCGCGGCGGAAGTTCTCGCCGGTGAACGCGTCCGACGAGGTCACCATGTTCCATGCGGCACGGCCACCCGACAGGTGGTCCAGCGTCGCGAACTGCTTTGCCAGTTCGTATGGTTCGTTGAAGGTGGTGTTGATCGTCCCGGCCAGCCCGAGGTGGGTGGTGGCGCCGGCGAGCGCTTCGAGGACGGTCAGCGTGTCGGGCCTGCCCACCACGTCGAGGTCGTGGATCCGGCCGCGGTGTTCCCGCAGGCGCAGTCCCTCGGCGAGGAAGAAGAAGTCGAACAGTCCGCGTTCGGCGGTGCGGGCGAGATGCAGGAACGAGTCGAAGTCGATCTGACTCTTGGACTCCGAGTCCGCCCACACAGTCGTGTTGTTGACGCCGGGAAAGTGCGCGGCGAGGTGCACCTGCTTGCGGGCAGTGGTGCGTGACATCGTGATCGATCCCTTCAGTGAGTGGTGGCGTAGCGGCTGGCGGGACGGGGCAGGCCCAGTCGCTCGCGCAGGGTTCCCCTGTCCGTGCGCGCGGGCCGCAGCGCCGGGAGGACCCGCTCGACGAGCAGGTGCGCCGTCGAGGCCAGCGCGAGCGGCCGTAGGACGACGCCGTCGACGCCGGTTGCGCGGATGTCACCGAGACGCGTGGCGAGGCCGTCCGGCGTGCCCACGTGCAGGACGGTGTCCGGTACGTACGGGGTGCCGGACCAGCGGTCGAGCCGGTCCAGGTCCTGGGCGGCCGTGGCGTCGTCGGCGGCCAGCAGGACGTCGACGTCGAGCAGGATGTGCACACGACGGTTGCCCGCGGCGACACGAACGCGGTCGGCGAGACCTGCCGCCGCCGCCGGGTCGGTGGCGCGAATGCGCACGAGATCGGCTCGTGTCACGGCGAACTCGAAGGAGTCCTCGCCGTCGATCGTGGTCGCCACGACCGGCCGCCCCTGCGGGGAGCGCGGCGTGATGGACGGACCCTTGACCGAGAAGTACTCGCCTTCGAAGTCGATGTAGTGCAGCTTGTCGCGGTCGACGAAGCGCCCGGTGGCGACGTCCCGGATCTCGGCGTCGTCCTCCCAGCTGTCCCACAGCCGGACGGCGACCTCGGCGACCTCGTGCGCTTCCTCCCACAGCGATACCGGGTCCTGGGACTGCTTGCGCCCGAACAGTGCTGCCTGGTCCTCCCCGCTGGACACCGCGACCTGCCACCCGGCGCGACCACGAGTGGTGTGATCGAGGCTCTGGATCGCCTTGGCCACGTGGAACGGCTCGGTGTGGGTCACCGTCGCGGTGGGGATCAGGCCGATCCGGGAGGTGACGGCGGACAGTCGGGCGGCGACCCCGACGGCCTCGAGCCTGCCGCGGACGGTGTCCCGGGCGGTGGTCACCCCGAACCGGTCGGGCAGGAACGCCAGGTCCGCTCCCGCGCGGTCGGCGGCGCCGATCAGGTCGGACCAGTAGCCGCCTGTGAAGAGATCCTCGGCGCGCGAGTCGTCACGACGCCACGAGGCGGGATGCGCGCCGGTACCGGCGAACTCGATTCCCACCAGCAGTTCCGAGGTGGGCAGTTCTGAATTATCGGACATGTCGAACCTTCCCGGGGATCGCATCGAGCAGCACCCTGGTGTACTCGTGTTGCGGGTTGTCGAAAATATCTGCGGTGGAGCCGGATTCGACGATCTCACCGGACCGCATCACGGCGACGTTGTCGCTGATCTGCCGGACCACCGCCAGGTCGTGTGAAATGAACAGGTAGCTCAGCCCCAACTCGTCCTGCAGGTCGGTGAGCAGGTCGAGGATCTGTGCCTGTACCGACACGTCGAGTGCGGAGACGGGCTCGTCGAGGACCAGAAGTTCCGGCTGCAGGGCGAGTGCACGGGCGATCGCCACCCGCTGGCGCTGGCCGCCGGAGAGTTCGGCCGGGCGACGGTCGAGATGCGCCGCGGACAGCGCCACGTGGTCGAGCAGTTCCTCCACTCGGCGGGCTCGGTCACGCTTGGTGCCGATGCCGAAGGCACCGAGCGGTTCGGCGACGAGGTCCCGGATCCGCAGCTTCGGATCCAGTGCCGCGTACGGGTTCTGGTGCACGATCTGCACCCGCCGCCGCAGGGCCCGCAGGTCCCGTCCCCGCAGCCCGGTGATGTCCCGCCCGTCGAACCGGACCGTCCCGGACGTGGCGGTCTCGAGCCGAATCGCGATCCGCGCGACGCTCGACTTCCCCGACCCCGATTCGCCGACCAGGGACAGCGTCCGCCCGCGCGGAACGTCGAAGGAGACGCCGCGCACCGCGTCGAGCGAATGGCGGCGGTCGATCCGGAACGTCTTCGACACCGCCGACACGCTGAGCAGAGGGTCGGCCGCACCTCTCTCCGGGCGCACCGGTCCGTCGGCGAGACTCGGTGCGGCGGCGAGCAGCGACCGTGTGTACTCGTGCTGCGGGTTGTCCAGGACCTGCGAGGCCGATCCCGTCTCCACGACCCGGCCCCGCTGCATGACGACGATGCGGTCGGCGCGGTCGGCGGCGACACCGAGGTCGTGGGTGATGAGCAGGACCGCGGTGCCACGCTCGGCGATACGTGCCTCGAGGTGGTCGAGGATGCGACGCTGCACGGTGACGTCCAGCGCGCTGGTGGGTTCGTCGGCGATGACCAGGTCGGGGTGGCAGGCCAGCGCGATGCCGATGAGCACACGCTGCCGTTGGCCGCCGGACAGATCCTGTGGGTACTGACCGGCGCGCAGTTCGGGATTGTCGAGGCCGGCCTCCTCGAGGATCCGCAGCGCCTCGATCTTCGCGGAACGGCGGTCCGCGAGGCCGTGGATGCGCAGCGCCTCGGCAATCTGGTCCCCGACGCGGATCACCGGATTCAGCGACGTCGTCGGGTCCTGCGGGACCAGACCGATGCGGGCCCCGCGCACCTTCTCGAACGCCCGGTCGGACAGGGTGTCCAGGCGCTCCCCGTCGAACGTGACGGTGCCGCCGGTGACACGGCCGCTGCCGGAGAGCAGACCGAGGATTGCGTGCGCGGTCGTCGACTTGCCGGAGCCCGACTCGCCGACCACGGCGACGACTTCGCCGCGGGAGACAGTGAGGCCGACCCCGTCGACCGCGACGACGGGGTCGTTCGCGTCGCCGTACGCGACCCGGAGGTCGTCGACCTGCAGGAGCGCTGACCCGGTTCCGGCGGTGTCGGCGCTCATCGTCCGCTCCGATCCTCGATCGCGTGACCGATGCGGTGCGCCGCCAGGACGACGGCGATGATGACGAGACCGGGCAGTGTCGTCATCCACCACGCGGTGGCCAGGTAGTTGCGGCCCTCGGAGATCAGCGACCCCCATTCGGGTGTGGGCGGCACCGCTCCGAAACCGAGGAAGCTCAGGGAGGACACCGCCAGCACGGCCATCCCGAATTCGACTGCCGCCAGCGCTATCACCGGGGCATAGGCGTTGCGCAGCACGTGGCGGTACAGCACGGTGGGCCAACGGACGCCGGAGGCGAGGGCGGCCTCGACGTACAGCGCCCGCCGTACCCGCAGCACCTCCGAGCGCATGACGCGGGCGAAGTTCGCGACGAGTCCGACACCGACGGCGATCGCCACGTTGACGGTGCCGAAGCCGAGTGCGGTCACCAGGGCGAGCGAGAGCAGCAGCGCCGGAATCGACAGCAGCACGTCGACGATGCGCATCAGCACCGCGTCGACCGCTCCCCCAGCCGCACCCGACAGCAGGCCGACGATCGAGCCGACCACCAGGGCGATCCCGACCGCGACGAGTGTCGCGGTGAGCGAGAGCCCGGCGCCGTGCACGACCCGCGTGTACACGTCGCGGCCGATGTTGTCGGTGCCGAACCAGTGCGCGGCACTCGGGCCCTGCAGTTTCTCCGCGGGCACGCCCTGCAAAGGGTCACCGGACGCGAACACCGACGGAAACAGCGCGAACCCGATCGCGAGGAGCAGCACGACCGCGGACAGCGCCACCACCCAGTTGCGGCGGAGCCCGCGGACGGCGGTGCGGAGCGCCGCGGGACGGACGGTCGCGGCCGCCGCGGTGGATCCACGGCGCTGTACCGGGGCTGTGTCCGCGATCCCGACGGGTTCCCCGATCAATGTGTCAGACATGGGCCTTCACCTCCACGGTCTCGTCCTGCGATGTGGCATTCGGGTTCGTGGAGATCGGGGACGGGGAGTTCGGGGCGCCGCCGGCGGCCGATCCTCGCCTGCCTGCCGCTCGGCGGCCGCCGTCGACGATCCGCGGATCGATCAGCGGATACAGCAGATCGACGGCGAGGTTGACGAGCACGAACACCAGCGAGCTGAACACCACGACGCCCTGCACCACCGGTATGTCCTGGGCCATCACCGACATCTGGGTCAGCCGGCCGAGCCCGGCGCGGGAGAAGACCGTCTCCACGACGACTGACCCGGCGAGCAGGGTCCCGACCAGGACACCGGCGATGGTGAAGGCCGGGATGCTCGACAGCCGCAACGCATGCCGTGTCTGGATCTGCCAGCGGGACGCTCCCTTCGCCCGTGCCGCCTCGATGAAAGGCTGCCGCCAGGTGCTCTGCAGGCTGGCCGCGAGCACCTGCGCGATGACCGCACCCGTCGGCAGGGCCAGGGTGATCGCGGGCAGCACCAGGTGGGAGAGGCCGCCGTCGCCGAACGCGGGGAACAGCGTGAGGCGGAACGAGAACACCTGCAGCAGAATCAATCCGACCCAGAATGTGGGGACCGCGACACCGAGCGGCGGCAGCGAGAACAGGAGGCTGCGCAACCGGGTCGATCGCGTGTAGGTGGCGAGGAACGCGACCGCCGTGCCGAACACCACGGCGAGCACCAGAGCGGTGAATGCCAGCGCCAGGGTGCCCGGAACAGCCGAGGCGATCGCGTCCGTCACCGACTGGCCGGTGGAGATGGACGTACCGAAGTCACCCCGGACCGCGGCCGTGAGCGCGTTCCAGTACTGCACCCACACCGGCTGGTCCAACCCGTATCGGGCCTGCAGCTGCGCGACCGCGTCGGCATCGATCGCGGCACCGCTGGCGGCGGCGGAGTCCACCGCCATGCTCACCGGGTCGGACGGCAGCAGGTACAGCACGACGAACGACACGGTGAAGGCCGCCCACAGCACGCCGATCGCCTGCAGCACGCGGGATCCGAGATATCGAGTCATCGGCTACTCGCTGAGCCAGGTGTCGAAGAACTGCAGGCGTGCGGATGCCTCGAACTTGAGGTCCTGCACGGTGGCACCGGCACCGATGGCCTGGGACAGCTCGACGGTGGGAAGCCACAATCCGTTGTCGAGGACCAACTGCTGCGCCCTCTCGATCAGCTCTCCCCGCTGCGCCGGCTCGGTGGTCCGCAGCTGGGCGGCAAGCACCTCGTCGAGCTCGGGGATCGGACCGCGGGCGTTGAGATTACGGCCGTCGATCCCGAAGGCGGTGCGCAGGATGTCACCGTCTGCGCGGGTGCTGTTGTAGTAGGTGGAGTCGTAGTCCTTGGTCGACTGCCGGGCGGTTTGCTCGGCCGTCGAGACGAGTTCGAGTTGCAGGTCGATGCCCACGGCGCGCAGCTGTTGCTGGACGAGCTCGAGGATGGCCTGGTTTCCGGCGAACACCGCGCTGAAGGTGACCTTGAAGCTCAGCGGCTTCCCATCCTTGGCACGGATACCGTCCGGGCCGGGCTTCCAGCCGGCCTCGTCGAGGATCTTCCTCGCTGCGTCCGGGTCGTAGGTGGCCGCCGGGAGTTCCACGTAGTTTGGGGTCGCGTAGGCGAGTGTGCTGGTGGCGGGCCGAAAGTCGGGCCCGAGCACGGTGTCGACGAGCTCCTGCCGGTTGATCGCGGGGACGATTGCGGCGCGCACCGCCGGGTCGGCGAGGACGCCGCGGGTCACGTTCGGCTGGAATCCGAAGGGAATACCCGGGTTCGACGTGGTGAGGATCCGACCCCCGGAACCCTCGATCTGCGGAGCGTCCTGGGGAAGGGCATCGGAGACGGCGTCGAGCTGGCCGGACGCCAGCGATCCACTGCGCACGCCGGATTCGGGCACGATGGTGAACTCGATCTTGTCGAGATAGGCCTCGCCGTCGTGCGCGAACACGTCCGAACCCCAGGCGTAGCCGGCGCGCTTGGCCAGGGTTGCCGACTTGTCCTGGACGTAGCTCTCGTAGACGAACGGGCCGGTACCGGACAGGTTGCCCGCGCACCGCTGCTCCGCGGTCTTCGCGACGTCGGTATCGGACAGGAAGCCGAGCTGCACCGTGGAAGCGGCCTGCAGGAACTGCGAATTCGGCGACGAGAAGCCGACCTGCACGGTGCGTGGGTCCACCACGGTGGCGCCGGTGTAGCCCGACAGGTAGCTGGCAGCCAGAGGCGCCTTCGCCCCGGTCAGTGCGTTCAGGATCGAGTCGAAGTTCTTCTTGACCGACTCCGCGGTGAACGCGGAGCCGTCGCTGAAGGTCACCCCGTCGCGCAGGTGAAACGTGAACGAGGTCGCGTCGGCATTGACGTCCCAGCTCTCCGCGAGCCACGGCTTCGGTTCCCCGGTCTCGGGGTCCTGGTCGGTGAGCGAATCGACCACCTGCCGGGCCACGTAGATCGTTTGGTTGGAACCGGATTGGGCCGGGTCCGCGCAGGTCGGGGCGCCCGAAAGCCCGTACCGCAGGGTGCCGCCCGCATGTGGGGTACCGGCATCGGTCCCGCCGGCCGCGTCGGCGGACCCGCACGCGGTCAGGCCCGCGGTCAGTGCCGCGGATGCGGCCAACGCGAGCGCGGCTCGACGCCGGCGATGGGCAGAAGTTGACGACAAGAACACCGAGGGCTCCATTTTCTCTACACGCACAGATCGCTGCACGGCGCCGGGGCACCGCGTGTGCGGTGCCCCGGCACCGAAACGGGGGCTGATCCGATCAGGACTTCGGGGCGAACGAGGCTGTGGACGAACAGGTTCCGGAAGCGACACGGCACAGGTCGATGTGCAGCCGCGCCCATGCGGTCACGAAGCCCATGCCGATCATGCCAACGCCTCCATCGTTCCCGGCGGTAGCACCCTCTCCTGACGATCAGGGGGTTGCTGCGACGTCGTCGAGCCGGGTCTCTCGGTCGCTCTGGATGGTCGATGCCGATGTTAATGATCCACCTGTCCCTGACAAAGCCTTAACGTCAGCGCGATCGAAACCCTTCTCCGAGATGCCATGTCGATACGTTGGGGTCGGTTGATCGCCCGAGGGTGTGCGCCTCGCGCATCTGCGCGATGTCACCTTCGGAAATCGCATCCGGCTGTCACCGATGTCTCGGTACACGGCCGTCGCCGGTGTTCCCGGCGACTGGGCCTGAACCCCACGCTCGACCCGCAAAACCAAACGAGCAGGCCGAGCAGATCCACGAATCTGGTCAATCTGTCGGACACCCGAAGTAGAATTCGAACATGAGTTCGACAATCGGGGGCGGGGGAGTTGGCCAGGTGGAACACCACCTGGCCGCCCTCGATGCCGCCGTCGACGGCCTGCTCGGGGTGGGACTGGTCGGACTGTCGGACGGTGACGTTGTAGAAGTGATGCAGCGGTTCGAGACGTCGCTGAGGAAGGCCTCCTCGGTCGGGAACCGGCTCGTCGTCGAGGCCGGCGAACGCTCACTTCCGGGAACCCTGGCCTGCCGATCGATCAACGAATTCCTCGTCCAGACACTGCGAATCTCGGGAGGCGACGCGGCCGCGCGGGTCAAGCGGGCACGCAAGACCGGGGTGTGGCACACCGTCGTGGGGGAACCGATGGAACCCACCTTGCCGGAAACGTCCGCCGCACTGACCGACGGCGCGATCGGTGTCGATCATGTCCGGGTGATCGCGCAGGTGATGCGCAAGGTTCCGCACGGAACCGACGTCGACAAGATCGAGGTCGCCGAACGGATCCTCGCCGACACCGCCCGCTCCACCACTCCCGAAGACGTGACGATGATCGGCGTCCATCTGCTCGCGCACCTGGCGGCCGACGGCGACGTTCCCGACGAGAAGGATCGCAAACGACGCCGCGGGCTGCGGATCGGGAAGCAGGGCCCCGATCTCATGACGCCGGTCTCCGGACTGCTCGATCCGGAGTTGCGGGCGATGTTGGAGCCGGTGCTGGCGAAACTCGCACGACCCGGCATGAACAACCCCGACGATCCCGAGTCGCCCAGGGGCGACGTGGACTCGCCGGACCTGGATCGCACCGCACTCGCGAAGGCCGCCGCCCGCGACACCCGCACTGCGTGCAACGCAACCACGACGCCATGAAAGCCGCTCTACGACAACTACTGTCATCGGGTGTGCTGGGTGCTCATCGGGGATTGCCGGTGACCGCGATCATCACCATGACCCTGAAGCAACTCGAACAAGCGACCGGGATCGTCACCACCGCCTCCGGTGGCATCGTCCCCATTTCGGATGCGCTGCGGATGGCCGAGCAGGCCCATCCGGTGCTCGTTCTGTTCGATCACCGCGGACGACCACTGCACCTCGGACGCTCGAAACGTCTCGCGTCCGCCGATCAACGCCTTGCGCTGATCGCCGCGTCCGGTGGCTGCACCCGCCCCGGCTGCGACGCACCCGCCTCGATTACCGCCGTCCATCACATCCGTGAGTGGAAGGACGACGGGCGTACCGACATCACCAACGAGGACCTCGCCTGCGATGCCTGCCACGCCCTCGTCCACGACGGACCGGGCGGCTGGAAGACCCGCACCGCACCCGACGGCACCGAGCACGCCGGGCGGACCGAGTGGATCGCACCGAGACACATCGACCCGGGACAAGGACCGAGGGTCAATCACAGACATCACCTCGACGAGATCATCGCCGAGTCCGTCAAACACGCCCGTGCACGCCGCGAAGCCGAAGTGCGCGAACATCACCGCCGCTGGCAACACGGGATGAGCGGTGTCGACCATGGTGGCGGTGACGACGACGCGCCGTGACCCGAGGTCGCCCACTCCGGGTGGAAAGCAACGGTCACCCAGCGGAACCGGCTACCCGACGGTGACGGGGTGCGCCGGAACAGGCAGAGCGAGGTTGTCGCGCAGTGTCGTGCCCGTGTACTCACTGCGCAGGACGCCGCGGTCCTGCAGGTGCGGCACGACCTGGTCGACGAACTCGTCGAGGCCCGTGGGCACGAGGTGCGAACCGATGATGAAGCCGTCGGATCCGTCGCTGCGCACGAAGGTGTCGATCTGCTCGGCGATCTGTGCGGCGGTCCCGACGATCGGGCCCCGCTCGAACTGGTCGGCGACGGTCTCGCGCAGTGTCAGCTTCTTCTCCTCCGACACCGCACGGAGTTTCGCCACGGTGTCGAAGCGGTCCTGGTGGATGAACGCGCGGCCCTGAATGATCGGCGGTGCCTCCGGGTCGGGGTCGATGTCGGGGATCGGCCCGTCCGGGTCGTACGCCGACAGGTCTCGGTTCCACAACTGCTCGAGCAGGATCAGTGCGGTCTGGCCGGTGACCTGCTGGTCGCGGATCTCCAGGTACTTCTCGCGGGCGTCGGCTTCGCTGTCGCCGAGCACGAAGCTCGCCGACGGCAGGATCTTCAGATCGTCCGCGCTGCGGCCGGCGGCGACGGCGCGAGCCTTGACGTCCCGGTAGTACTCGGCCGCCTCCGGCAGGCTCCCGTACGGCGAGAAGATCGCGTCGGCGTTGGCGGCAGCGAAGTCGCGTCCCTGCGGCGACACCCCGGCCTGCAGGAGGACCGGCCGGCCCTGCGGGCTGCGCGGAACCGTGAAACGGCCACGGATGTCGAACTGGTCGCCGTGGAACTCGAACGCACCGGCGTCCGGCCGGTTCAGGAATCGGCCGCTGCCCCGGTCGGCGACGATGTCGTCTTCCCGCCACGAATCCCACAGCTGCCGCACGGCTTCGACGGCTTCCTCGGCGCGGATGTACCGCTGCGAGTGCGGCAGGAATCCCCCACGACGGAAGTTCCGGCCGGTGAACGCGTCGAACGACGTGACGACGTTCCACGCGGCACGACCGCCGGACAGTTGATCGAGCGTCGCGAATTGGCGGGCCAGCTCGTACGGTTCGTTGAACGTGGCGTTGATCGTTCCGGCCAGGCCGAGGTGTTCGGTGACCGCAGCCAGGGACGCGAGCACCGTGAAGGTGTCCGGGCGGCCGATGATGTCCTGGTCGAAGATCTCGCCGGCGCGTTCGCGCAGCACGAGACCCTCCGCGAGGAAGAAGAAGTCGAACTTGCCGCGTTCGGCGGTGCGGGCGGTGTGCTCGAACGAGTCGAACTCGATCTGGCTGCCGGCCTCCGGATGCCACCACGCTGTGTGGTGGTTGACGCCACCGAGGTAGGCGCCGAGGATGACCTGCTTCTTGGGTGTGCTCATGGGTCCGTCTCTCCTGGGATCAGGCTGCCGGAGTTCCGGCCGCGTAGCGGTTGGGGACGTCGGTGGGCAGACCAAGAAGCCCGCGCAGCGAGGTGTCGGGATACTCGGTGCGGAAGAGTCCGCGCCGCTGCAGTTCCGGCACCAGCACCGTGGTGACGGCCTCGAGATCGTCCACCGCGACGCCCGGGCGAAGCCGGAATCCGTCGAAGCCCTGCTGCTGCCACGACTCGAGTCGATCGGCGAGCTCGCCCGCGCTGCCCGTGAACACCGTCGCGTCCGTGACGAGCTCGCGGCCCGCGAGGCGGTCGAGCCGCCGCAGCCGGTCGGCACCGAACTCCCGGTCCGTGTCGAGGAAGACCAGGACGTCGGCGTACACCTGCAGCGGAACACCTGGGCGCCCAACGCGCTCGGCGGCCGCCGAGACGTCGGCGAGCACCGCGGGGCCGTTGGTGTCCGTGGGTGTCACGAACACCAGATCCGCCGTGCGCGCGGCCAGTTCGTACGCGACGTCCCGGTGTGCAAGAGCTGTGACCACCGGCTGCCCCTGGGGCGGGCGGGGGGTGATCGACGGCCCACGGACGCTGAAGAAGCGCCCCTCGAAGTCGACGTGATGCAGCTTGCCCCGGTCGATGAACCGGCGCGTGGCGACCTCGCGGATCTCCGCGTCGTCCTCCCAGCTGTCCCACAGGCGACGGACGACCTCGACGACGTCGGCGGCCTCGTCGAACAGTTCCAGGGCGAACGCGGGCAGCGCCCCGGTCGCCAGCGCCTCCCTGTCCCGCTTGTCCAGTCCGGGAACGTCCCGGCGCCCGAAGTGCGCCGCCTCTTGTTCCGACGACGACACCTTGACCTGCCAGCCCGCGCGGCCGCGCGACGTGTAGTCCAGCGTCGCGACCGCCTTCGACACGTGGAACGGCTCGGTGTGGGTGGCGGTGATCGTCGGGATCAGTCCGAGGCGCCGCGTCCGCGGGGCAATCCGCGCGGCGACGAGGTGGGCATCGAGCCGCGCGCGCACGACGTCCACCGCATCCGGGTCCTCGGCGACGTATGGGTTGCCGGGCACGGCGAAACTGTCCTCGATGGTCACGAAGTCGAGCAGTCCACGCTCCGCAGTCGCGGCGAGGTCTGTCCAGTAGGAACCCGAGAAAAGTTCCCGGGGCCGTGAATTCGGCTCCCGCCAGGCTGCGGGATGCCAGCCGGCGCCGTCGAGGGCGACGCCGAGGTGGACGGGGTGGGTCGGGGACATCGGGTGAACTCCTGTGGTCGGTGGTGTGTGGGGCTCCGACGAAACCGGCGAAGCGTGGTGGGGGCACATTCGGCGGCGATCTCAGGCCACCGCGACGGAGTCGCGGTGCGGGATCACCTGGCGCAGCACCGGAGCCACTTCCGCCTGGAACAGTTCGAGGCTCGCGCGCTGTTCGGCGGTGGACAGCCCGCCCCGGTCTGCGGTGACGTGCGTGACCTCGTGTCCGAGTCGGTCGTGGTAGCGCAGGACCTTCTCGATCACCTGCTGTGGACTGCCGATCAGGGCGGAACTGCGCTCCACGAAGTCCTCCACCGTCTCGAAGACCACCGGCAGGCCGCTGTCCCGGGCGAACCGCAGTCGCGCCTCGAACAGCGGGCGGTAGCGCTGCACCGCCTCCTGCGACGTGCGCGCGACATGGAGTCCCGCGGTCCCGGCACCGACGCGGGCGTCGGCGGGGTCGTGCCCGTACGCCTGCCATCGCTCGCGGTAGTGCTCGACGAGCTCGGCGTAGGGCTCGATCGGGTTGGTGACGTTCGCGGAGAACACCGGATCGCCGTACTTCGCTGCGAGGTCGACGGATTCCCGGCTGGTCGCGCTGCCGTGCCAGATGGTCAGGCGCGGTTGCAGCGGGCGCGGCACGGTGACCGCATCGGTCAGGGCGGGCCGGAATCGTGCATCCCAGGTGACGGTCTCGTTCTCCCACAGCGCCCGGAACAGTTCGTAGCCTTCACGATTGCGTTCCCACTGGTCCTCGGGACTCACGTGGAACAGGTCCGCCTGGGCGGTGCCGTTGCCCTTCCCGATCATCAGCTGCAGTCGGCCGCCCGACAGGTTGTCGAGCGTGGAGTAGTCCTCGAAGGCGCGCACCGGGTCGAGCAGGCTCAGCGTCGTCACCCCGGTCCACAGTTCCAGCGTGGTCGTGCGGGCGGCGATGTTGCTGAGCACGACCGGCGGTGACGACGCCAGGAACGGCCGCTCGTGGCGTTCACCGACGGCAAAGCCCTCGAAACCGAGTTCCTCCGCGAGAACGGCGGTGTCGACGACCTCCTTCAGGCGGGCGGCCGGATCGAGCCACTCCCCCGTGACCGGATCGGGCTGGTGGGTGATCAGACTGAGGAGCAGGAACTTCACGCGGAGTCGGCCTTTCGGATCAGGTACTTCTCGAACGG
Source organism: Rhodococcus sp. NPDC003348 (assembly GCF_053589375.1). Classification (NCBI taxonomy): domain Bacteria; kingdom Bacillati; phylum Actinomycetota; class Actinomycetes; order Mycobacteriales; family Nocardiaceae; genus Rhodococcus; species Rhodococcus sp. NPDC003348. The sequence continues at coordinate 88,230 of NZ_JBSFRT010000020.1, read as the reverse complement.
GTGCGGCCCGATCTCCTCGGATGGGCGCGTCGGGTCGAACAGTGCGGTGTAGCCGGCCGCCAGATACAGCGCGACCGCCTCCGGCTGACGCCAGCCGGTCGTCAGGTAGATGCGGGTGTAGCCCCGCAGCGCCGCCTCCACCTCGAGTTCCTCGAGGACGATGCGCCCCAGCCCCCGACGCCGGTGCCTGCTCGAGGTCCAGATCCGCTTGAGTTCCGCCGTCGCCTGGTCGTAACGGCGGAAGGCCCCGCCCGCCACCGGTTCCCCGTTCTCGACGACGACCAGCAGCACCCCGTCCGGTGGCGCGAACTCGTTGCCGGGATGAGTGGTCAGCGCCTCGAACTGCTCCTCGAACGGGCGCTCGTAGCGCATGCTGTACTCGACGGCCAGCTCCGCGAGGAGCGGAGCGGCGAGCGGGTCGTCCTGCGTCACCGTGTGCACCTGCAGGCGCCGCGTCCGGCCCGTCACGCGACCTCCGTCCGCCGCGTCCCGAACCGGAACGGTTCGGGCGCACGAACGTCGCCCGCGACCAGTCCCGCGACCAGATCGCCGATGGCAGGCGCGAACTTGAATCCGTGCCCGGAGAATCCCGCCGCGACCGTCACGTCCCCGAGCCGGTCGACGACGAATCGGCCGTCCGGAGTGGTGGTGTAGAGGCAGGTGTCCGCGACCGCGGATGCCGCATCGACACCCGGCAGCCATGCCGCGGCATAGTCGACGAGGCGCTGCACCCCGGCCGGATCGGGCCGGAAGTCGCGGGTGTCGGGGTGCACTTCGGGCCCGGTGCCGTGCTCACCGATCTTGATGCCGGACGCGGAGCCGAGGCCGTAGATGCCTTCGCCGGCCAGCTCGGCACCGGGGTGGTGGACGAAGCTCGGCCACTCCGCACCGGTCACGGGTGCGAAGTGGGCGGGCTGTTCCTGCGTGGTGCGCAGCGCCGGCAAGGTCGGGGCGGGCCGAATGTCGGCACCGGCGAGCAGGGTTCGGGTCCAGGCACCCGCCGCGAGGACGACGTGCCTGGCCCGGACAACACCGACGTCGGTGACCACGTCGACGCCCGATCCGGTGCCGTGGATCTCGCGGACCGCGTGGCGATACCGGACGTCGGCGCCGGCCCGCTGCGCTGCCAGCTGCAGCGCACGCACCGCCCGATCCGCGTGCAGCCGTCCCGCCCCGCGATGGTGGAGCACGGTGGTGTCGAATCGCATTCCGGTCCAGCGTTTCTCCGCTGCCGCCGGTTCGAGCAGTTCGTGTGGGACGCCCAGCCCCGAGAGCGTTCGGGTACGGGCCGCCACCGCCACGGGATTGCCGTGGTCGACTGCCCCGGTGAGAGTGAGTACATCGGTGCCGCTGATCTCCTCCAGTTCCCGCCACAGCGGCAATGCGCGCCCGGCGAGCACGGTGTGGAACTCGTCGTCGTACGCCTGCCGGTAGATCCGGGAGGTGCCGTGGGAGGCCCCGCGCCGGTGGTCCGGTTCGAACTGCTCGAGCAACACCACCGACCGGCCCCGCGCGGCCGACCGCCACGCCGACGCCGAACCGATGACGCCACCACCGACGACCACGACGTCCACCGGGCCCTGCACCTGCGTCATGTTCTCTCCCTGCTCGTCTTCTCGCCGCTGGTATCGGGACTACTGCTTCTTCGGCAGGCCCGGTGGGTTGATCTGCGAGGATTCGACCGCCTCGCTGCTGATGCCCCAGCGGTCCAGAACCTGGGCGTAGGTGCCGTTGTCGATGAGATGGCTGAGCGCGGCATGGATCGCCCCGATCAGCCCGTTGTCCTTCTTCGTCAGGACGGCGATCTCCCCTTGCAGGTCGTAGCCCGCTCCGGAGAAGGTGCCTGCGACCTCGGTCTCGCCGGTCTGCAGGGCGTGGAAGGCCGACGACGGGTTGGGGCCGACGTACGCGTCGATCCGGCCCGAGCCGAGTGCGAGGTAGTAGTCGGTTGCCTGCTGGTAGTAGAGGATCTCGGCCGGCTCGAGCCCGGCCTTGACGTTCTGTTCGTTCCACGCGACGAGCAGCGCCTCCTGGTTGGTCCCCGAGCCGACGCCGATCTTCAGGCCCGCGATGTCCTTCGGACCGGAGAACGTGATGCCGCTGCCCTTCTTCACCTCGACGGCGAGGCTGTCGAGCCGGTAGGTGGCGAAGTCGTACTTCTCCTTGCGTTCCTCGGTGACGGTGACGTTGGAGATGAACGTGTCGGCCTCACCGGAGTCGACCCGGACGAAGTTCTGCGCCCAGTCCGCGGCTGTCAGTTCGACGTCGAGGCCGAGGACGTCGCCGATCAGGTGAGCGAAGTCGGTCTCCGATCCGATGATCGTCTTGTCGTCGTCGGCGTAGAAGCGCAGCGGCGGTGCCGTGCCTGCCGACCCGGTGACGATCAGCTTCCCTCGGTCCCGGATCGCCTGCGGCACCTGCGCCGCGATCTCGGGGACCTCGTCGGTGGTGATGCGGTTCTGCTCGGCCGTCAGGTTGTAGCCGGCGGCGGTGGCCGCGTCGGTCTCGGCGGCATCGCTCGAACTGCACGCGGAGCCCGCCAGCAGGGCGACGGCGGTCAGTGCCGAGGCGAACAGCCTCGTGTGGCGGGTGAGGACGGACATCATTTCCTTCCAGGGTCTTTCGCGATGGATGAGGGGGTCAGAGCACTCGGGCCAGGAAGGCCCGGGTGCGTTCGTGGGTGGGTCGGTCCAGCACCGCGTCCGGCGGGCCCTGCTCGACGATCACACCGCCGTCCATGAACACGACGGTGTCGGCGACCTCCCGGGCGAACCCGATCTCGTGGGTCACGATCACCAGCGTCGCACCGCCGACGGCGAGGTCACGGATCACCTCGAGGACCTCACCGACGAGTTCGGGATCCAGCGCCGAGGTGGGCTCGTCGAACAGGATCACCTTGGGGCGCAACGCGAGTGCACGCGCGATCGCGACACGTTGCTGTTGTCCCCCGGACAGCTGCTTCGGATACCGGTCGGCCTTGTCGGCGACCCCGACCCGCTCGAGCAGCTGCCGCGCCAGGGCCGTCACCTCGGCGCGGTCGCGGCGCTGCGCGGACACCGGAGCCTCGATCACGTTCTCGAGGACGGTCAGGTGCGGGAAGAGGTTGAAACTCTGGAACACGAACCCGATCCGGGACCGCTGTCGCAACACTTCTCGGTCGGGCAGTTCGTGCAGGGTGTTGCCGCGGCGGCGGTACCCGATGAGTTCTCCGTCGATTCGGATCGTGCCGCGGTCGACCTTCTCGAGGTGGTTCAGGGTGCGCAGGAGGGTCGACTTCCCGGAGCCCGACGGCCCGAGGATCACCGTCACCTCCCCCGTGCGAACCGACAGATCCACGCCTCTGAGCACTTCGAGCGCGCCGAAGGCCTTGTGCACGCCCCGCACGTCGACGGCGTATGGGTCACCGATGGCGGTCATCGGGTGGCCCCTCTCGGCGCGCCGGTACTGCCGTCACGGATCTCCCGGTACTTGGCGACGACCTTCTGCCACGGCGTGAGTGGCAGCGCGCGGGCGGATCCGCGGGCGTAGTGCCGTTCGATGTAGTACTGGACGACGGACAGCACGGTGGTCAGGACGATGTACCAGACGGTCGCGACCATCAGCAGCGGCACCACCCGGCCGTTGCGACCGAAGATCACCTGGACCTGGTAGAACAGCTCGGCGATCGCCATCGTCGACACGATCGAGGTGCCCTTGAAGAGGCTGATGACCTCGTTCGCCGCGTTCGGAAGAATCGACCGCATCGCCTGCGGCAGAACGATCTTGAACAGCTGACGGGTCCGCGGGATACCGAGTGCGTTGGCGGCCTCGATCTGGCCGTGGTCCACGGAGATGATGCCCGCGCGGATGATCTCGGCGGAGTAGGCCGCCTGGTGCAGCGCGAGCCCGATGACCGCGGCGGTGAACCCGGAGATCACGCCGGTGACGTTGAACTCGAGGAATCCCGGGCCGAACGGAACGCCGAGGGACATCGTCTGGTAGAGGTAGGCGATGTTGAACCAGAACAGCAGCTGCACGATCAGTGGAATCGAGCGGAACGCCCAGACGTAGATCCACGAGATCACCTGCAGCACCGGATTGTTCGACAGCCTCGCCACGGCGAGCAGCACGCCGATCCCGAACCCGAGGACGGTGCCCCAGATGGTGAGTTCGATCGTCGTCCACAGCGCGGACAGCACCGACGGGGCGGTGAAGTACCGCGCGAACGTCGCCCAGTCCCAGCCCGGGTTGACCACCAGTCCGTGCACGAACTGCGCGACCAGGACCAGCGCCGCCGCTGCGACGACCCAACGCCAGGGATGGCGGGTGGGAGCGACGCGCAGGTCGGCGTCGTCGGACGATTCGGCCACTGCCGCCTGCGGCGGACTGGTGGCCGGGGCGCTCACGAGCGCACTCCGAAGTCGGACATCGAGAAGCCTTTCACGGGTCGGGACCGGGCGCTCGTCGCAGCCCTGTCGCGGAGTCCATCGGTCCCGGCGGTAGCACCCGCACCCACACTCGGGGGGGTTGCTGCGACGTCGTCGATCCGGGTCTCTCGGTCGCTCTTGATGGTCAACACTCGAGCTGTACTGTCCCGCAACCAGATCCCGCGGTCACCTATTGCGTTCGGGCTGATCCGAATGGTAGGGACGACTGTGTGCCGTGCGACATCCGGCGCGTCCGAGCCGACGTGCGGGTCTCCGGGCGCGCACAATGGGGCCATGGCGAACACCGACGAGAAGACCCCCGGTTGGACGTATCTGATGGACATGGACGGGGTCCTGGTGCACGAGGAGCACCTGGTACCGGGCGCCGACGCGTTCCTCTCGGAACTGCAGGAGTCCGGAACTCCGTTCGTCGTGCTCACCAACAACTCGATTCGCACCCCGCGTGACCTGCGGGCACGACTCCTGCAGTCCGGCCTGGACATCCCGGAGAAGTCGATCTGGACGTCCGCCCTCGCGACGGCGACCTTCCTGCACAATCAGCGGCCGAACGGCACCGCCTACGTCGTGGGCGAGTCCGGGTTGACCACCGCGCTGCACGACATCGGGTACGTGCTCACCGACAACGATCCCGACTACGTGGTGCTCGGCGAGACGCGCACCTACTCGTTCGAGGCGATCACCACCGCGATCCGCCTCGTCGAGCGCGGCGCCCGGTTCATTGCGACCAACCCGGACGCCACCGGTCCTTCGCGTGACGGCTCGCTGCCCGCGACCGGTTCGGTGGCCGCGCTGATCACCCGCGCGACGGGCCGCGAGCCGTACTACGTCGGCAAGCCGAACCCGCTGATGATGCGCTCGGCGCTGCGGGCGATCGGCTCCCACTCCGAGCACACCCTGATGATCGGCGACCGGATGGACACCGACATCGTCTCCGGCCTCGAGGCGGGCCTGCAGACGATCCTGGTGCTCACCGGCATTTCCAGCCGCGAGACCGTCGAGGCGTTCCCCTACCGCCCGACCCTGGTGCTGAACTCGGTCGCCGAACTCGTCGGCCGCACCCAGGACCCCTTCGCCTGAGGTTCCCTAATGTCACATTCGCTCACTCAGCGATCCCCAATGTGACATTAGGGAACCGGGGGCGGGTGTCAGCGGAGCGGGAGCGGGCGTCCTGCGACGACGAGGATCACCGACTCGGACTCGGCGGCGACGGCGGCGTTGAGCCGGCCGAGGGCGTCGCGGAAACGGCGGCCGGATGCGGTCGCCGGGACGACGCCGCTGCCGACCTCGTTGCTCACCGCCACGACGGGCGCCGTCGCCGTGCGCCATGCGACGAGCAGGGCGTCGACGTCGGACTGCACTGCCACCCAACCGGATTCGTCGTCCCACGCGCCGTGGCGGTCGATCCGGCGGGTGAGCCAGGTGCCGAGGCAGTCCACGAGGACCGGACCGGTAGCGGACCCCAGCGCCCCGGAGAGGTCGTCGGTCTCGACGGTGCGCCAGGAGGCGGGACGCGACGCCCGGTGCGCGGCGATCCGGGCCGCCCACTCCGCGTCGTCGCCGGGCGGACCGCCGGTGGCCAGAAAGGTGACATCGTCACGGTCGGCGAGCAGACGCTCCGCGTGGGTGGACTTGCCCGCGCGAGCGCCGCCGAGCACGAGGGTTCGTCGAGGTCGGTCCGGACGCGCCGTCACCGCACCCACCACGACGGTTGCGCCGTCGTCGAGCACCCGAACACCCCAGGGCCGCAACCGGTCCGGCAGGTCGACCGGATTGTGGTGACTCAGGTGGACGGCGATCACGTCGGTGCCCTCGACGACCGCCTCGGCCTCGCGCAGCGCGGCCAGCGCCCGCGGGAAGGTGCGCAGGTCGAGGTGGTCGGGTTCGTGGTCGACGAGGTCGCCGAAGGTCTCCTCGAGGAACACCGTGTCGTACCGGGCGCCACGTACCGCGTCCAGGGTCGCGGCGGGCAGCGGTCCGGTGTCCGTTGCCCACAACAGTTTCCGACGGTCCGGACCCGCGACCTCGTACAGCACCGCGTCGCCGTCGCGAAACACCCGGTGCGCGGCAGGCAGCGCCCGCACCGTGTACTCGCCGACCCGCAGCGCCTCCCCCGGCGCGATCGGAATCCACCGCACCGGGTCGTCGGGGCCGACCCAGTCCCGGCACAGGTCCAGCGCCTCCGGCGGCCCGATCACGTCGAGGGGTTCCTCGCGCACCACCCAGGACCGCATCAGCAGCGCCAGCGGTCCGGTGTGGTCGGGGTGCGAGTGGGTGAGCAGCAGGTGCCGCACCCCGGACAGCGACCTCCCCGCGTGCGCGGCGGCGCGCGGTACCTCCGGCCCGCAGTCGAGCAGCAGCACGTCGTCGACGAGCGCGGCGGTCTGGGCCCGAACCTCGCCGCGCCGCAATGCGGTCAGGCAGGACGCGCAGCGGCAGAACGGGTTGGGCCACCCGTCGGCGGCACCGGTGCCGAGCAGCACGACCTCCATCAGGACGCTCCCGCTGACGGTCCCACCGGCAGCACCACCGGGCCGCCGGGCCGGTCGAGGACCTCGACCCGCGCGTCGTACACCGCGCCGATCCGTTCCGCGGTCAGAACCTCGGCCGGGGTGCCGTCCGCGACGACGCCGCCGTCGGCGAGCATCACCACCCGCCGCCCGTACTGGCCCGCGAGGGTGAGGTCGTGCATCGCCGCGACCACCGTCAGCCCGTCCGCCAGGCGCAGCGCCTGCACGAGGTCGAGCACCTGCTGCTGGTGCCCGATGTCGAGGGCGCTGGTCGGTTCGTCGAGCAGCAGCACCCGCGGCTGCTGCGCCAGCGCCCGGGCCAGCACCACTCGCTGCAGTTCACCGCCGGAGAGCGCGGTCACGGCCCGGGAGGCCAGCGCGCGCAGTTCGAGTCGGTGCAGGAGGTCGTCGACGATCTCGCGGTCGTGGGGGGTTTCGGTGCCGAACCGGGACAGGTGAGGGGTGCGGCCGAGCGTGATCAGCTCGTGCACGCTCACCCCCTCCGGGACGACGGGCCGCTGTGGCATCAGCGCCACCGTCCGCGACATCACCCGCCGCGGCGTACGGGCCGGGTCGTGACCGTCGACCCTCGCCTCGCCGGTCGCGGGCACCAGCCCGGCCAGCGCGTGCAGCAGGGTCGTCTTGCCGGCACCGTTCGGGCCGACGATCGCGACCCATTCCCCCTGCGCCACCGTCAGATCCACGCCGTCGAGGACGGTCGTCCGGCCGAGGTCGACTCGCAGGCCGCGGCAAGTGATCACGTCGTCCGCCCCCGTCTCAGCACCAGCAGGAAGAACGGGGCGCCGATCGCGGCGGTGACCACGCCGATCGGCAGCTCCGCCGGCGCCATCACGGTCCGCGCGAGGACGTCGGCGAGCACCAGGAACGCCGCGCCCACCATCAGCGACAACGGCAACAGCAGACGGTGCCCGGGACCGACCAGCAGCCGTACGGCATGCGGGATCACGATGCCGACGAATCCGATCAGTCCACTCGCCGAGACCACCGCGGCAGTGCCGAGCGTCGCGACGCACACCAGGACCATCCGCACCCGGGCGGCGTTGATTCCCAGGCTCCCCGCTTCGACGTCACCGACGGCCATGACGTCGAGGGTGCGGCGGTGCAGCGCGATGATGGCGACGGAGACGAGGACGTACGGCAGCACCGTCACCACCTCCGACCACCCGTCGGTCGAGAGCCGCCCGAGCATCCACGAGTACACCTGACGCAACGTGTCGTCGTGCAGTTGCATGAAGAACGTCTGGATGGCGTTGGCGAACGCCGCGACCGCGACACCGGCGAGGATGACGACGACCTCCGTGCGTCCGCTGCCCACCGTGCGCCCCAGCGCGTAGGTGGCTGCGACGGCGATCAGGCCACCCGCGAACGCGGCGAGGGGCACCCCGGCGAACCCCGCGGCGCCGCCGACGACGATCGCGAGGGTCGCGCCGAGCCCGGCGCCGCTGGACACGCCGAGCAGGTACGGATCGGCGAGCGGGTTACGGAAGACGCCCTGGTAGGCGGCGCCTGCGATCGCGAGCATCGCCCCAACCAGCGCACCGAGCACGACACGCGGCATTCGGATGTTCCACAGGATGGCCTGCTGCCGGGTGGTCAGCCCGGAGTCGACGTCGACGAACGGCACCCTGTCGAGGATGTCGAGCAGCACGCCGCGCGGCGTGAGCCCGGCGGGACCGACCAGAATGCCCACGAGCATCGCCGCGACGAGGACGAGCGCCGCGCCACCCAGCAGGAGCGCGCGGCTGCGCGGCGCGGTGATCACCGGGCGGGCGGGGCGGCGGGCCGGTCTGCGGGGATGCCGTTCACGATCCCGGCGAGCTCACGCACCAGGTCCACCACGCGCGGTCCCCACCGGCTGGCGAGGTCCTCGTCGAGCACGTGGACGTGCCCGTCGCGGATCGCGGTGAGCTCGCCCCAGCCCGCCCGCTTCGCGACCGCCTCGGGCGTGACGCCGCAGCACTCCCCGTCGGCGAGGAAGATCGCGTCGGGGTTCTGTTCGACGATGTACTCGGCCGACAGCTGCGGATAGCCGTCACCACCACCGGCGGCAATGGACCGGAGGCCGAGCATCGCGTAGATCTGGCCGATGTAGGTGTCGTCGGTGACGGTGTAGAAGGTGTCGTCGAGTTCGTGGTAGTAGCGCAGCGGCACCTCCCGCGGGGGCACGGCCGCGACGATGTCGTCGATCTCGGTCCGCATCCGGGAGACGAGCTCGGCGCCCTCGGCGACGTGGCCGGTCGCGGCACCGACCTGCTCGATCTGCGCATACGTGTCGTCGAGGGTGCGGGCGGCGGGCAGCAGCAGCGTCGGGACGCCGGCCTTCTCGAGCCCGGCGACGAGGCCGCCGTTGTCGTCGGTCGCGACGACGAGGTCCGGTTCGTACCCGAGGATCGCCTCGACGTTCGGGGTGTAGCCGGACAGGTTGGTGACGGGCACCCCCGCCGGGTAGTCGGACCGGTCGTCGACCGCGACCACCTGATCGCCCGCGCCGACCGCGTAGAGCATCTCCGTGGAGGTCGGGCTCAGCGACACGATGGCCTGCGGGGTGTCCGCCGCGGCGTCACCGGAAGTGCCCTCGCCGCTGCTGCCGCAGCCGGCGACCAGCAGGGCGAACGCGGCGATTCCTGCGGTGAGGAACCGGCGGGAAGTGTGGATCACAGCCATCCTCCGTGGCTCGGAGGACGAGGGCAGCACGGCCGCGAACCGCGAAGGTTGCCGCCCGACACCGTCCTTCGTCCGAGGACCAGTTCGTGCCCGCGGCGCCGGCTGACCTGGCTCACCCGGGCCGGGCCGGGCTCACAGTTGCGGGACAGCGCCGGACTCGCACCGGCTTCAGCGTGACGCTGCGGATACCCCGACGAACGGTCAGGGCATCCGCAGCCTAGCCCACGGTGCGAGCGCGTCAGCGCAGCGCCTGCGCGAGGTCCTCGAGCAGATCCTCCGGGTCCTCGAGCCCGACCGAGAGCCGCACGACACCGTCGGACAGCCCGATCGCGGCACGTCCCTCCGGTCCCATCGCGCGGTGCGTGGTGGTCGCCGGGTGGGTGATCAGCGACTTGGCGTCGCCGAGGTTGTTGGAGATGTCGACGACCCGCAGCTTGTTCAGCAGCTCGAACGCCTTCTTCTTGCCCTCGCCGTCGGCGGCGGCCAGCTCGAAGGTCACAACGGTGCCGCCGCCGCTCATCTGCGACGTCGCGAGGTCGTACTGCGGGTGCGACTCGAGGAACGGGTACTTGACCCAGCTGACCGCGTCGTCGGCCTCGAGGAACCGGGCGATCCGCAGCGCGCTGTCGACGGAGTGCCGCACCCGCAGCGGCATCGTCTCGAGCCCCTTGAGCAGGGTGTGCGCGTTGAACGGGCTCAGCGCCGGACCGGTGTGGCGGATCAGCTGCTGCACCGGTCCGTCGATGTAGTCCTGCGGGCCGAGGATCGCGCCGCCGAGGACGCGGCCCTGGCCGTCGATGTGCTTGGTGCCGGAGTACACGATGACGTCGGCGCCGAGGTCGAGGCTGCGCTGCAGCAGCGGGGTGGCGAAGACGTTGTCCAGCACCACCTTCGCGCCCGCGGCGTGCGCCATCTCGGAGACCTTGCGGACGTCGACGAGGGTCTGCATCGGGTTGGACGGCGTCTCGAAGAACACCGCGGTGGTCGGCACCGACAGCGCCTGCTCCCACTGGTCGAGGTCCTCGCCGTCGACGAACACCGTCTCGACGCCCCAGCGCGGCAGGATCTCGTTGCACACCACGAAGCACGAACCGAACAGGCTGCGGGCCGCGACGAGGCGGTCGCCGTTGCCGAGCAGGGCGGCCAGCGCGGTGAACACCGCAGACATGCCGGACGCGGTGGCGTAGCAGCCCTCCGCGCCGTCGAGCAGCCGCAGCCGCTCCTCGAACATCTTCACCGTCGGGTTGCCGTACCGGGAGTAGACGAAGTGGTCGACCTCGCCGGTGAACGCCTGCTCCGCGGCCTCCGCGGACTCGTAGACGAACCCGGAGTTGAGGTAGATCGCCTCGGACGTCTCCTCGAAACCGGAGCGCAGGGTGCCGCCGCGGACACCGAGCGTCGCCGGTCGCACCGAGTCTGGCAGGGACCGCGAGAACGCGCCGCCGCTGGGAATGTTGCTCACGACTGCCTCCACCCGAGTCCGACGGCACGCCAGCCGGCACCGCCGCGGTGACCGCTCTCGTCGAGGCCACCTTCGAACCCGTCGAGCACGTTGTAGGCCGGGCCGATGCCCGCCGCGGTCGCCGCCTCCGCGGCGCCGATGGAACGCTGCCCCGACCGGCACAGGAAGATGACCTCGGCGTCCTCGCCACCGGTGACGCCGGCTTCCTGGAGCTGGGTGACGAAGTCGGCGTTGCGGGTGCCGTCGTAGGACACCCACTCGATCGTCAGCAGTTCGCGACCGAGTTCGGCGGTGTCGGGGACACCGACGAAGCGCCATTCGGCATCGGTGCGGACATCGACCAGGACAGCCCGGGGATGCTCGCGCAGCAGGTCCCATGCCTGCTGGGGGGTGAGGTCGCCTGCGTAGCTCATGAACCCAGTTTTTCACAAGAGCCGGAGCGGGCCGACGGCGCGGCTGCCTGCTTGATCGCCTGCCCCACCCGAGAACGCAATTCGGCGAACCGCGCCGAGCCGCGCAGCTCGTCCGGGTCGACACCGGTGCGCGGCAGATCGACGGGCAGGTCCAGCGCGATCCGACCCGGGCGGGCACCGAGGACGACGATCCGCGACCCGAGGAACACCGCCTCGTCCGCGCTGTGGGTGACGAACACGCTGGTGCGGGCGGAGCGGGCGGCATCGGCCCGCAGGTCCTCCTGGAGCTGCTCGCGAGTCAGCGCGTCGAGGGCGGCGAACGGCTCGTCGAGCAGCAGCAGCGACGTCGGGGCGGCGAGGGCACGGGCGATCGCGACGCGCTGCTGCTGGCCGCCGGAGATCTGCCAGATGCGCCGGTCGGCCAGCCCGTCGAGTCCCACCCGGGCCAGCAGTTCGGCCCGGCGCCCGGCGCGCTGCGCCCGCGGCACACCCGCGTAGTCGAGGGCGAGGTCGACGTTGCCGCCGACAGTCCGCCAGGGGAACAGCCGCGGCTGCTGGAACACCACACCGGCACCGGTACCCGGGGCGGGGGCGGCACCGGCCACCAGAACCCGGCCCTCGGTGGGCTCCTCGAACCCGGCGATCAGCCGAAGCAGGGTGCTCTTTCCGCAGCCGGACGCCCCGACGAGCACCAGGAACTCGCCGTCGGGCACGTCCAGCGACAGCGGCCCGACCGCGGCGACCGACCCGTAGTCGTGCCGGACGTCGGTCAGCCGGATCCGCGGCTCCGCCGCCCGTGAGTCCTGCCGGCCCGTCTGCGGACCGGAAGGACTCACGGGGTCAGCGAGCGAGGGCACCGGGCAGCCCCGTCACGTACAACCCGTCCTGGAAGTCCGCGAGTTCGGGGGCGGACGGGATCTGCTTCTGCTCGGCAAGGAACTGCGCCGCCGAGTGCAGGTTGTTCGCCAGGTTGCCGGGCGCACCGTCGGTGCCCAGCCACTGCGGAGACGCGACCTGCTCGGGCGTGAGGAACACCGCCTGCGTCAGCTGCGACGCGGCCTCGTCGGCGGTGATCCCCGCCTCCGCGGCGACGGCCTTCGCCGCGGCAGCCGGATCCTCCGCGATCGTCGTCAGCGCGCGGGCCTGCGCGCGCCGCCAGGTGTCGACGGCGTCAGGATGCTCGGCGGCGAAACCGCCGGCGACGACCGCGAGATCGAGTGTCGGCTTCCCCACCTCGGCGAGCTCGCGGCTGGTGACCAATGTCTTTCCGCCGGTGCGAATCTCGTCGAGCGTCGGCAGCCAGGTGTAGACGGCGTCGACGTCGCCGCGCTGCCAGGCCGCCAGCGACGCCTGCGGCTGCAGATCGATCAGCTGGACGTCTGCGGCGGACAGCCCGGCCCGGTTCAGCGCCGCGAGCAGGCTGTAGTGCGCGGTCGAGGCGAACGCGGTGGCGACCTTGCGGCCGCGCAGGTCCTCGACCTTGGCGATGCCGGTGCCGTTCCGTGCGACCAGTGCCTCGTTGTCACCGGCGACGTCGAGAATCCACGCCACCCGGTAGTCGATCCGCAACGGATCGGACAGCCCGCGGGCGACGGGGCTGGAGCCGAGGGCTCCGAAGTCGAGCTCGCCGGCCACGAACGCGGTGTTCACGTCGGCGCCGGAGTCGAACTTCGTCCACTTGATCGTGTATTCCGGCAACTCCTCCTCGAGCCAGCCGCTGTTCTTGACGATCAGGTCGCCGCTCGGAAAGGTCTGGTAGCCAACACGAATCACGGGCCTGTCGCCGCCGTCGGAGTTGCCGTCCACCGAGCACGACACGACCGCCAGCGCAGCGAGCGTCACCGTCGCCGCCGCGGTCAGGGCCCGGCGGACACGACCGATCGTCTTCATGTGTTCCTCTCTCATTGCTTGCCCCGCCAGGGGACCGCGCGCCGTTCGACGACACGGAGCAGGGCGTCGATGGCGAGCCCGGACAGGCCGATGGCGAAGATCCCCACCAGCACGACCGGGGTGTTGTTGTAGTTCGAGGCGTCCTTGACCATGCCGCCGACACCGGGCAGGCCGTTGAACAGTTCCGCGGCCACCACCGACGAGTAGGCGATGCCGACGGCGAGCCGGATGCCGGTGAGGGTTTCGGGCAGGGCGGCGGGCAGCACCACGTCCCGCACCGTCTGCGGCCGGGACGCGCCGAGCGCTCGGGCCGCCTCGACCAACCCGACGGGCGTGGCGAGCACGGCGGTGGTGGTGGCGACGGCGGTCGGGGGCAGTGCGGCGAGCGCGAGCAGCGCGATCTTCGGCGCCTCGTCGATGCCGAGCCAGATGACGAGCAGGAACAGGTAGGCCAGTGGCGGCAGGGCCCGCAGGAACGTCAGCCAGGGTTCGAGGACGCGCCGCAACCAGCCGACGGTGCCCATCGCCAGCCCCAGCGCGACCCCGCCGACGACGCCGATCACCACACCGGCGGCCACCCGGCGCAGTGTCATGTAGACGTGCTCCCACAGCAGGTGGCCCTGGTAGCCGCGGACGCCGTCGTGCGTGGTGGAGGCGTCGACGGCGGCCCGCCACACCGTGGCCGGGTAGGGGACGAACACCTCGCTCCACCACCCGCTCGCCGCGGCGACCTGCCACACAGCGAGGAAGACGAGAACCGACACCAGCGGCAGCCCGAAGGTGCGGGCCAGGCGCAGGCCGGGCCGGCGGGAGGGGCCGGGTTCACGGAGTCGAGGCGCTGCGGTGTCCGGCGCGCCCCGATCGAGCGTCGCGGACATGGTGGGCATTCGACCCCGGCCGAATCGGTGACGCCAGGGTTCGAATCCGAGGTGAGCGCAATGGTTGCCGGGGGTGGCCGGACGCGACGAAAATGAGGGCCACAAACGCGCCTTGTGGCCCCTCAAGGAAGGGTGCCCTAGCGAAGAACGGCGCGAGGGCGGAGTATCGACAATCGAGGGTCCGGTAGAGGTCCTGCACACATGGGTTAGGTACGGCTCAGTAAACTGGGTGGGCACCGGTTCGTCCCACGGCGCACGCTCCGCGATACGGCCCGCACACCGAACCGTCCGTCCGCTAGTCGAAAAGGTAGTTCTTTCGAGATGACTGACCAGAATCGTCCGCTCCGGGTGGCCATCGTCGGCGCCGGTCCGGCCGGCATCTACGCCGCCGACGCCCTCATGAAGTCCGACACCGCCGCCGGTCGCGGCGTCAGCATCGACCTTTACGAGCGCATGCCGGCTCCCTTCGGACTCATCCGCTACGGCGTCGCCCCCGACCACCCCCGCATCAAGGGCATCATCACCGCCCTGCACAAGGTGCTCGACAAGCCGCAGGTCCGTCTGCTGGGCAACATCGACTACGGCACCGACATCACCCTCGACGACCTGCGCACCTTCTACGACGCGGTCATCTTCTCCACCGGCGCCAATGCCGACCGCGCCCTGAACATCCCGGGCATCGACCTCGACGGCAGCTACGGCGCCGCCGACTTCGTGTCCTGGTACGACGGCCACCCCGACGTCCCGCGGACCTGGCCCCTCGAGGCCGAGAAGGTCGCCGTTCTCGGCGTCGGCAACGTCGCCCTCGACATCGCGCGCGTGCTCGCCAAGACCGGCGACGAACTGCTCCCCACCGAGATCCCGGCCAACGTCTACGAGGGCCTCAAGGCCAACAAGGCCGTCGAGGTCCACGTCTTCGGTCGCCGCGGTCCCGCCCAGGCCAAGTTCACGCCCCTCGAACTGCGCGAACTCGACCACTCCCCCAACATCGAGGTCATCGTCGATCCCGAGGACATCGACTACGACGAGGGCTCCGAGGCCGCCCGCCGCGCGTCCAAGCAGGTCGACATGGTCGCCAACACCCTGCAGGACTGGGCGATCCGCGACGTCGGCGACCGCCCGCACAAGCTGTTCCTGCACTTCTTCGAGTCCCCGCACGAGGTTCTCGGCGAGGACGGCAAGGTCGTCGGCCTGCGCACCGAGCGCACCGAACTGGACGGCACCGGCAATGTCCGCGGCACCGGCAAGTTCAACGACTGGGACGTGACCGCCGTCTACCGCGCGGTCGGCTACCTGTCGCAGAACATCGCCAAGCTGCCGTTCGACGACCAGGCCGGCACCATCCCCAACGAGGCGGGCCGCGTCATCGACGAGGACGGTAAGCACATCGCCGGCACCTACGTCACCGGCTGGATCAAGCGCGGGCCGGTCGGCCTCATCGGCCACACCAAGGGCGACGCCAACGAGACGGTCGCGAACCTCCTCGCCGACGCCCCGTCCTTCGCCGGCGCCGCCAGCCCCGACGAGAGCGCCGTCATCGAGTTCCTCGACGCCAAGAAGCTGCCGTACACCACCTGGGACGGCTGGTACCGGCTCGACGCCCACGAGCGCAGCCTCGGCGAGCCGCACGGCCGCGAGCGCATCAAGGTCGTCGAACGCGAGGACATGCTCCGCGCGTCCCAGCAGTAGTCCACACCTTCACGAGCGTGGCGTCCGGGTACCCGGGCGCCACGCTCGTGTGATCGGCAAGGCATTCTTCACCTGTGTTTGACGCCCACGTGCACATCATCGACCCGCGGTTCCCGCTCGTCGAGAATCACGGCTACCTGCCGGAGCCGTTCACCATCGCCGACTACCGCGCCCGGGTCGCCGGCTTCGGGGTGGACGGCGGCGCGGTCGTGACGGCGTCGTACCAGGGCACCGACCAGGACTACCTGATCGCGGCGTTGCAGGAACTCGGTCCCGGCTGGGTCGGCGTCACGCATCTCGAACCGGACGCCACCGACGAGGACATCCTCGCGCTCGACCGGGCGGGGGTCCGGGCGGTGCGGTTCAACCTGCGGCGCAGCGCCACCGACGTGAAACTGCTGACCACCCAGGCGCTTCGGGCCTGGGAGCTGGTCGGCTGGCACGCCGAGTTCTACGTGGACGCCTCGCTGCTGCTGTCGCTGGAGCCGGTGTTCAAGAAGCTGCCCGCCGTCAGCATCGACCACCTCGGCATGTCGACCCGAGGGCTGCCGTACCTGCTCAACCTCGTCGACCGCGGGGCAAAGGTGAAGGCCACCGGTTTCGGCCGCGCCACCATCGACGACGTCGGCGACGCGCTGCGCCGCATCCACGCCGTCAACCCGACCGCGCTGATGTTCGGCACCGACCTGCCCGGTACCCGCGCCCGTCGCGCGTTCGAACGCAATGACCTCGAGATCATCACCGAGGCCGTGGGCGACGGTCTCGACGCGGTCCTCGGCGGCAACGCCCGCACGTTCTACCGCATCTGAGGCGATCAGCCCGCAGCGAGATGCGGCGGGAACCCGCCGGTCGCGATCGGCCCCCATCGGGTGATCGTCAGACGCACGAGCGACTTGCCCTGACGCGTCATCGCCTCGCGGTACTCGTCCCAGTCCGGGTGCTCACCGGCGATCGACCGGTAGTACTCCACCAGCGGTTCGACCGAGTCGGGCAGATCGACGACCTCGGCGGTGCCGTCGACCTGAATCCACGCGTCGTCGAAATCGGCTCCGAGCGAGATCAGGGACGCCGCCGGCCGGCGCCGCAGGTTCACCGCCTTCGCACGATCGGGATAGGTCGAGACGAGCACCCGGCCCGCGGCATCGACGCCGTAGGTGACGGGGCTCAGTTGCGGTGAGCCGTCGGCACGTGTCGTCAGCAGCACCGCGTTGCTGCGGCCCCGCAGAAAGCCGAGCATCTCGTCACGCTCCACACGCGTCGTCGTCGCGACCCTGCGGGCCATCGAGTGCCTCCTGAGGGCTCGGTTGATTAGTTGGCACCTGCGGTACCAGTATCGCGGACGCCGCGGTCTCGTGCCGACGGATGTCGGCGACACATCGCCCCGCCGACGATGGCCGAACTTCGGAACGCCGATGCATCCCACCGCATTCGGCGACACCTCACACCAGGATCACCGCGCCGAGCCACACCCCGGCCGCCAGCAGCGCGCCAAGCAGTTCGACAAGGATCGACAGTCCCACGGCCTTGGTCGCGTGCACGGTCGAACGCCAGGCGTCGGCGTGCGTGCGGTGCCGCTGCGCCTCGGACAGGTAGGTGCCGAGCAGGAACCCGAGCAGCAGACCGATCACCGGGACGACGAAGAACCCGACGATGCCGACGAGCGCACCGATCACCAGCGACCGGTTCGGCACCCCGGCGTCGCGCATCCGGCGCCCGGGCCACGTGTACTTGACCACGCCGGAGACAACGAGAAGCAGCGCGGCGACACAGAACACGATCCACCCGGTGGCGGTGCCAACGGCGATCGCCCACACCGCGATCGCGCCGAGTACCAGCAGCGCCCCGGGAAGGATCGGCAGCACGATGCCCACCAGCCCGACCACGATCGCCAGTCCGACCAGGATCTCTCCGCCCACGCTCACGGGCGTCACTGTGCCACACCGCGATCCGGCCGCATCGGACGACGGCCGGTGGGGCCACGCCACAATGACGCCCATGGAAATCGGGATCGACACCACCCTGACGCTGCTGGCCGCCGGGCTGATCTTCCTGTGGGCACTCGGGCTCGGGGTGTGGAAGTACCGGCAGATGGCGACGTCGCCATCGCATCTCGCGCACCCGTACGTCGACATCGCGCACCGGGCGGCGCTGCTGTACTCGTTCGCGACCCTGCTGATCGCGGTGTTCGTCGAACTCAGCGCGTGGGCGACGTGGGTGAACCTGACGGCCGCCGCAGTGCTGGTCTTCTTCTTCGTGACCGCGATCGGCAGCTATGTCCTGCACGGCGTCCGGCGCGACACCGACAACCAGTTCGCGCACGCCGGCGCACCACTACACCTGGCGATGGGGGCGCTGATCGTCGGCGAGGTCGGCGGATTCGCCGTCCTGCTTGCGGGTTTCGTCGCCGGGCAGGTATAGGCGACTGCCGCCTTGTCGGTGGCCGGGGCCACCGGAACGGTGCACGGCCCGTCAGGACTCCTGGTGCAGCGACAGCACGTTGCCGTGCGGGTCGCGGAACCAGGCGATGCGGGTGCCGTCGGGGGCCCGCCACGCGGCGTGCGCGTCCTGGTCCATGCCCAGGTAGTCGACGAACTCGATGCCCCGGCTGCGCAGGTCGTCGACGGTGGCGTCGAGGTCCTCGCACTGCCAGCCGAGCACCGTGTACCCGATGTCGGGCGTCGACTGCACCAGCGTCACGCGCAGCGGCACACCACCCCCACCGTCGAGGACGAGCGCGAACGGTGTCCGCTCCCGCAGGGTCAGGCCCAGGGTTTCGACGTAGAACATCGCCGAGACGTCGAGGTCGGTGCTGGGCACGAAGGCCACGAGGGAACCGGGAAACGTCATGGATTCACTGTGCGCCCCCCGCCCGGTGAGGGCAAGCATCGCATCAGGGGTGACCCCGGGCACACCTCGCGCCCGCCACGCGTTAACTTAGCGGGAGTTAAGCACGGTAGGACGCCCCGACGAATCTAGGAGAATCGTGACCGCAGAGAACCACACCAGCAAGAGCGGCCCGCTCGCCGGAATCCGGGTCGTCGAGTTCGCGGGCCTCGGGCCGGGACCGCACGCGGCGACCCTGCTCGCCGACCTCGGCGCCGACGTCGTGTGCGTCCAGCGACCGGGACAGATTCCGCCCGCGGGCGGCCGCCGCAGCCAGATCCAGCGTGGTCGCCGGGTCGTCGAGGCGAACCTCAAGGACCCCGCCGACATCGAGAAGGTCCTCGGGCTGCTCGAGCGGGCCGACGTGCTGATCGAGGGCTTCCGTCCCGGTGTGACCGAGCGGATGGGCCTGGGCCCGGACGTCGTCCTCGAGCGCAACCCGCGGCTGGTCTACGGCCGGATGACCGGATGGGGCCAGGAGGGCCCGCTGTCGCAGGCCGCCGGCCACGACATCAACTACATCTCGTTGACCGGGGTGCTGCACGCGATCGGCCGCAACGGGGAGCGCCCGGTGCCGCCGCTGAACATGGTCGGCGACTTCGGTGGCGGCTCGATGTTCCTGGTGTTCGGCATCCTCGCCGCCCTCGTCGAGCGCCAGACCTCCGGCCAGGGCCAGGTCATCGACGCCGCGATGGTCGACGGCACCCTCGCCCTCTCGCACATGATCTGGAGCTTCCGGGGCACCGGACTGTGGTCGGACGAGCGCGGCGTGAACATGCTCGACACCGGCGCCCCCTACTACGACACCTACGAGACCGCCGACGGCAAGTACATGGCGGTCGGCGCGATCGAGCCGCAGTTCTACGCGGAACTGGTGCGGCTGCTCGAACTGGATCCCGCGTCGTTGCCCGGCCAGAACGACCGGGACGGGTGGCCGGAACTGCGGAAGGTCCTCACCGAGACGTTCCTGTCGAAGACCCGCGACGAGTGGGCGGCGATCTTCGACGGCACCGACGCCTGCACGTCCCCGGTGCTCACCTTCGCCGAGGCCCCCGACAACGCGCACATCGCCGCGCGCGGCTCCCTCGTCGAACTCGACAACGTGGTCCAGCACCGCCCGGCGCCGCGGTTCTCCCGCACCCAGCCGGGTCTGCCGACCCCGCCGGCCAGCGAGGCCACCGACGTCGACACCCTCTGGCGTTGACATGGTGCACTCACGGATGCCCGGGCGTCCGTGAGTGCACCACGGATTTCCAACCGATCTCGGCCAATCCTGTTGCGCGAATTGTGGTCTCGGCACCCTTCGGCGCACCGGACACTTCTCGGGCGTCCTCCGCAGTGACACCGCCGCGGACCCGTCTCCGGGTTCGACCCGCACCGACGCCCACGCCGCGGCGTAGTCCCCCGTGGTGGGAGCCCGCCCTTCGGCGCCTCTGACGCATCTCCCCAGCAAGACGCCGATTTCGCCACACAGCGGCGGTTCCCGCCCCAGGTGGCGACCCGCTGGGTGGGATGGCCCGGTGACCTGGCAGTTCACCCCGCCATAGCGTGAATTCGTCACGAGAACCGTGACATCCGGTCCGATTCCGGGCCCGGACGATTCACGCTCGTGGAAGGACATTGAAGTGAACGGACAGGATTCGGAACGCGACGTCACCGCCCGGTTCGACGTCGTCGTGGTCGGCGCAGGCATCGCCGGCGTGTATGCCGTGCACCGGTTCCGTCGGCAGGGCCTGACGGTCCGCGCGTTCGAGGCCGCCTCCGGCGTGGGCGGCGTCTGGTATTGGAACCGCTACCCCGGCGCGCGCTGCGACGTCGAGTCCGTCGACTACTCGTACTCGTTCTCCCCCGAACTCGAGCAGGAGTGGGACTGGAGCGAGAAGTACGCCACCCAGCCCGAGATCCTCGCCTACATCAACCACGTCGCCGACCGCTTCGACCTGCGCCGCGACATCCAGTTCGACACCCGCGTCACCTCCGCCACCCTCGACGAGGACACCCTGCGCTGGACCGTGCGCACCGACCGCGGCGACGTCGTCTCCGCGCGCTTTTTCGTCGTCGCCGCCGGACCGCTGTCGAACGCCAACACCCCCGACTTCGCCGGCCTCGACACCTTCGCCGGCGACGTCTTCCACACCGCGCAGTGGCCGCACGAGGGCGTCGACTTCACCGGTAAGCGCGTCGGTGTGATCGGCACCGGCTCGTCCGGCATCCAGTCGATCCCCCACATCGCCGAACAGGCCGAGAAGCTGTTCGTCTTCCAGCGGTCCGCGAACTACAGCGTCCCCGCCGGCAACGCCGCCCTCGACGACGCCACCCGCGCCGAGCAGAAGGCCACCTACGCCGAGCGCCGCCGTCTGTCCTGGGAATCCGGTGGCGGCTCCCCGCACCGCGCGCACCCCAAACTGACACTCGAGGCATCCGAGGAAGAGCGCCGCGCCGCCTACGAGGAGCGCTGGAAGCTCGGCGGCGTCCTCTACTCGAAGACCTTCGCCGACCAGCTCACCGACCGGGCAGCGAACGACACCGCCCGCGAGTTCTGGGAGGAGAAGGTCCGCACCGTCATCGACGACCCCGCGATCGCCGAACTGCTCATCCCGAACGATCACGCGATCGGCGCCAAGCGCATCGTCACCGACAGCGGCTACTACGAGACCTACAACCGCGACAACGTCGAACTGGTCAACCTCAAGGCCGCGCCGATCGTCGGCATGGACGAGACCGGTATCAACACCACCGCCGACCACTACGACCTCGACGCGATCGTCCTCGCCACCGGATTCGACGCCATGACCGGCTCGCTCGAGAAGCTCGACATCGTCGGCCGCGGCGGACAGAGCCTCAAGGAGAAGTGGGCCGCCGGCCCCGAGACCTACCTCGGCCTCGGCATCGACGGCTTCCCCAACTTCTTCAACCTCACCGGACCCGGCAGCCCGTCGGTGCTGGCAAACATGGTCCTGCACTCCGAACTCCACGTCGACTGGGTCGCCGACGCGATCGCCCACCTCGACGCCCGCGGCGCCACCGCCATCGAGGGCACCCCCGAAGCGGTCAGCGGCTGGGTCGAGGAATGCCGCACCCGCGCCGAGGCATCCCTGCTGAACACCGCCAACTCCTGGTACCTCGGCGCCAACATCCCCGGACGCCCAAGGGTTTTCATGCCGTTCCTCGGAGGCTTCTCCGCCTACCGCGAGATCATCGGTGAAGTCGCCGAATCCGGATACAAGGGCTTCGTGATCCACGAGTGCTGACGCTCGGCCGGCAAAAGTGTCAGCGCCCCCGTCGTCGAACGCCGACGGGGGCGCTGACACCGTCGCCGTCCTCCCGCTGGCACCCTCGCCGTCCTCCACCGACACCGAGACGCGGCGCGCACACGTGGCGGGCCACTACACGGTGCGGTATCGACGCACACCGCCCGGATGGCGGAACGCGCACCGGCCGGAGGCGGCGGTTCGACGCGACCGCAGCTGGTTCCACTCGTACTGACGCAGATCGAGGCCGTGTTCGGGCACTTCACCCGAACACGGCCTTCGCTGTTTCCCGGGGCCAGGTGGTCAGTTCCGCCCGTCGAACAGCGCGTCCGGGCGCAGCTTCTCGCTCAGCACCCGGGCGCGTTTGGACGCGAGACGCTCGAACGCCTCGGGGTGCGTCAGGATCCAGAAGTCGTCGCGGGCGATGCCGTCGAACAGCAGTTTCGCGGCCTCGTCCGGACCCATGCCCTCCCGGATCTGGTCGCGCCAGAATCCGGCGTCGGCGGCGGTCTGCTCGTGCACCGGCGCGTCCTCGAAGATCCGGGTCGCCACCTGTCCGGGGCTGAACACCGACACCGCGATCTGCGGGAACGCCTCGGCGCACTCGAGATACACGCTTTCGGTGAGCGCCTGCACGCCGTGCTTCGACGCCGCGTACGCCGTCATCCGCGGAGTGATCGCGATGCCGCCGACCGAGCACGTGTTGACGATGTGCGACGGGCGCGGGTCGGCACCCATCCGCGGCACGAACGACCGGATGCCGTGGAAGACACCGAGCAGGTTCACGTCGATCACCCGGCGCCACTCGTCGGCGGGCACCTCCCACGTGAAACCGAGCGATTCGAGACCCGCGTTGTTGAGCAGCACCGTCACCTCGCCGAATTCGGCATAGGCGGAATCGGCGAGCGCATCGACGGCGGCCGCGTGGCGCACGTCGGTCGGCACCGCGAGCACGGCGGCGCCACCGGCCCGCAGATCCGCGGCGACCGCGTCCAACCGTTCCGCCGCGACGTCGGCGAGCACCACGTTCATTCCGAGCGAGGCCGCATGCCGCGCCGCGCTCTCCCCGATCCCGCTGCCGGCACCGGTCACGACCGCCGTACGGCCCCGCAGATCCTCGAGCCTCACAGGTCTCCTCCTACTTCACGCAGTGGCCGGCATCGACCGGCAGCGTGACTCCGGTGATGTAGCGGGACTCGTCGGATGCGAGGAACAGGCTCGCGTTGGCGATGTCCTCGGGTTCGATCATTGCGACCGGCAGCAGGTGCATCGACTGCGTTCCCGCCTCGAACTGTTCCTGCGTCGGTTCCTCGACGCCCGGGCAGAAAGTCCGCATCGTGGACGGGTTCTGGATCATCGGGGTCCGCGTGTTCGCCGGGTGGATCGTGTTGACCCTCACGCTGTGCGGCGCGAGCTCGTTCGCGAGCGACTTCATCAACCCGACCACACCGTGCTTGGCGGCGGTGTAGTGCCCGACGCTGACCAGCCCGCGCAGACCCGCGATGGAACTGATCAGCACGATCGAGCCGCCGCGACCGCCGTCGACGATGTGCGGAATGCCGGCCTTGCAGGTGCGCCACACGCCGGTGAGGTTGACGTCGAGCATGGTCTGCCAGCGCTCGGACCCCATCTCCACGGCGGGCCCCGACGAGCTGATGCCTGCGGTCGCGCAGATGACGTCCAGACGCCCGAGCGCCTCGACGCCCTCCGACACCGCGGCGTCGAGCGCCTGCTGGTCCCGGACGTCGGCCTCGAACGCGCAGATCTTGCGGCCGAGCGCCTCGACCTGACGCACCGTCTCCGCGAGGTCCTCCGGCGACGCACCCGGGGTCGTCGAGTGTTCGACGGGCGCGCACACGTCGACGGCGATGACGTCGGCGCCCTCCTGGGCGAACCGCACCGCCTGTGCGCGGCCCATCCCCCGTGCCGCACCGGTGATCAGCGCGACCTTGCCTTCGAGACGTCCGCTCATCACGCCACCTTCTGGGTCTGACCGGCGTCGATGACCATCTGCAGGCCTGTGACGTACCGGGATTCGTCCGATGCCAGGAACAGCACCGCATTGCTCACGTCGATCGACTCCACCCACGGCACGGGCAGCAGCATCCGCTGCGAGAGCACCTCGGCGACGTCGGCCTCGGTGGGGTTCTCGAGGTCCGGCCGCAGACGGGCGAACGTCGTCGGGTTGATCGTCATCGGCGTCGCGACGGCACCGGGATGGATCGTGTTGACGCGGATCGACCGCTTGCCCAACTCGTTCGCGAGCGTCTTCGCCAGTCCGGTGATCGCATGCTTGGCCGCGGAGTAGTGCGACGCGCCGGGAACCGCCTTGATCGCCGCCGTGGAACTGACGATGACCACCGATCCTCCCGCCGGATTCAGTTCCGCGACACCCGCCTTGACGGTGTGCCACGTTCCGGTGACGTTCACGTCGATCGACCGGTTCCAGACGCCTTCGTCAATCGTCCACGACGGCCCGGGGTTGTCACAGATGCCGGCGTTGGCGACGACGACGTCGAGCGGACCGAGTTCACGCACCCCCGCCTGCACCGCCGAGGTGAGCGCGTCGAGGTCGCGGATGTCGGCGGTGCCGACGACCGCGCGCCGCCCCAGTTCCTCCACCAGGCGGGCCGTCTCGGCCAGATCGGCCTCGGACTGCCGCCCGGGCAGGTCCAGCGCGAGAATGTCCGCGCCTTCCTCAGCGAGACGGACCGCGTGTGTGCGGCCCATCCCCTTCCCCGCGCCCGTGACGAGCACAACCTTGCCGGACATTCGTGTCATGGTCACTCCCTTCGCCGAGTCGCGACGCTGCCACCGCATCGGGGGCGGCGGCAGGGGGTCCTCCCGCGTGATGGGAGGCCCGACCCTGGTGTCGCGGACCGGCCCGCGACTCCCTGCTCGCCATACCGACCTGCACTTCGCCGACGATGCCGGGGCCGTTCCATCCAGCGGGAGAACCCCCTTCCGCCCGACAACGCCGCCGAGTTCTATGAGGCGGATCACAGGACAGCCCCCTGATGGCACGGAGGACCCCCATGTCACTCGACACCACTTCCACGAACGGCTCGGCCGACCAGAACGAGATCCGCGAGATCGAGGCCGCGGCCGCCCCCGCGCGGTTCGCCCGCGGTTGGCACTGCATCGGACTCCTCCGGGACTTCCAGGACGGGAAGCCTCATCCGATCGAGGCCTTCGGCACCAAGCTCGTCGTGTTCGCCGACAGCAACGGCAAGCTCAACGTCCTCGACGCGTACTGCCGGCACATGGGTGGCGATCTGAGCCGGGGCGAGGTCAAGGGCGACTCGATCGCGTGCCCGTTCCACGACTGGCGCTGGGGCGGTAACGGCAAGTGCACGGACATCCCGTATGCCCGCCGCGTGCCCCCGCTGGCGAGGACCCGTGCGTGGACGACGCTGGAGCGCAACGGCCAGCTGTACGTGTGGAACGACCCGCAGGGCAACCCCCCGCCTGCCGACGTGACGATTCCCGAGATCGCAGGCTACGGAAGCGACGAGTGGACGGACTGGAGCTGGAAGACCCTGCGCATCAAGGGTTCGCACTGCCGCGAGATCGTGGACAACGTCGTGGACATGGCGCACTTCTTCTACATCCACTACTCGTTCCCGCGCTACTTCAAGAACGTCTTCGAGGGCCACACCGCGACCCAGTACATGCACTCGACCGGTCGCGAGGACGTCATCTCCGGCACCAACTACGACGACCCGAACGCCGAGCTGCGCTCGGAGGCAACGTACTTCGGCCCCTCGTACATGATCGACTGGCTCGAATCGGACGCGAACGGCGTGACCATCGAGACGGTCCTCATCAACTGCCACTACCCGGTGTCGAACAACGAGTTCGTGCTGCAGTACGGCGCGATCGTCAAGAAGCTGCCGGGCCTGTCGGATGAGGAGGCGGCCGGTATGGCCGCGCAGTTTGCCGAGGGCGTGGAGATGGGCTTCGAGCAGGATGTCGAGATCTGGAAGAACAAGGCCCCCATCGACAACCCGCTGCTGTCCGAGGAGGACGGCCCGGTGTACCAGCTGCGCCGCTGGTACCAGCAGTTCTACACGGACGTCGAGAACGTCACCGAGGACATGACCAAGCGTTTCGAGTTCGAAATCGATACCACCCGGGCGATCGCGAGTTGGCAGAAGGAAGTCACGGAGAACCTCGCGAAGCAGGCCGAAGGTTCCGCGGCGACCTCTTGACCAACGACCGCAGCAGCACACATTCAGAAGGAATCACAGCATGAGCTACGAAGTACTGGCCCGCATCGAGGCGGCCGCCGACGACATCTTCGTCGAGGGTGTCGAGGCCGAGCGCATCGGCAAGGTCGCCGACGCGACCGCCAAGCGCATGAAGGAGGCCGGCTCGATCCGGATGCTCCAGCCCAAGGAGCACGGCGGCCTCGAGGTCCACCCCCGCGAGTTTGCAGAAACCGTCATGCGGATGGCGTCGCTGAACCCGTCGGCCGGCTGGGTGCACGGCATCGTCGGTGTGCACCCGTGGCAGCTTGCGTTCGCCGATCCCAAGGTGCAGCAGGAAGTCTGGGGCGAGGACCAGGACACCTGGCTCGCTTCCCCGTACATGCCCGGCGGCATGTGTGTTCCCGTCGACGGCGGCTACAAGTTCTCCGGCAAGTGGTCGTTCTCCTCGGGTACCGATCACTGCGACTGGGCGTTCCTCGGCGCGATGGCGTGCAACCCGGACGGCAGCATGGAGATGCCGCCCCGCATGCTGCACGTGATCATTCCCCGCACCGACTACGAGATCATCGAGGACTCGTGGGACGTGATGGGCCTGCGTGGCACCGGGTCGAAGGACGTCGTCGTCAAGGACGCGTTCGTGCCCGATTACCGGGTCATGGACTGTGACGAGGTCATCGACGGCACCGCCGTCCGCAAGTACGGCCGCACCGAGACCGTGTACCTGATGCCGTGGTCCACCATGTTCCCGCTCGGCATCACCTCGGCCACGATCGGCATCTGTGAAGGTCTGCTGCATCACGCCAACGAGTACCAGCGTGAGCGGATCAACCCGCAGGGCACCGCCGTCAAGGACGACCCGTACACGATGTTCGCGATCGGCGAGGCCGCCGCGAAGCTGCGGTCGGCCCGGGATTCACTGCTGGCCAACGTCGATCGCATGTGGGACCTCGTCGACGCAGGGAAGACCCCGACCTTTGAGCAGCGCGCGGCCGGCCGCGAGACCCAGGTCAACGCGGCCTGGCAGGCCGTCACCGCGATGGACCAGGTATACGCGCGCTGCGGTGGCAACGCACTGCGTATGGACAAGCCGATGCAGCGCTTCTGGCGTGACGCGCACGCCGGTCTGCACCACGCGATCCACGTCCCGGGCACCGTCTACCATGCCGCGACCCTGAGCGGCCTGGGCGTGGACCCGCAGGGTCCGCTCCGGGCGATGATCTGATCCACCGGATCCAACACAACTCGAATCAAGTACGGAGACAACGGATGACCAACCCCAATGTCGGCGGCTTCGGAACAGACGTCCGCGGCCTGGGCTACGTGAAGATCCAGACCAACGACATCGAGCGCTGGCGCACGTTCGCATTCGACGTCCTCGGCTTCGCCGAGGGCACCGGACCGGACGAGAACGCCCTGTACCTGCGCCTGGACGAGCGCAGCGCACGCATCGTGGTCGTGCCGGGGGACGACGACCGCGTCGTCACCGTCGGCTGGGAGGTTCGTGACCACGCCGCACTGGTCCGCGTCCAGGCTGCCGTCGAGGCCGCCGGCGTTGCGGTCAAGCCGCTCTCGGTCGAGGAGGCGGACGCCCGCCGCGTCGAGGAGGTCGTGACCTTCGAAGACCCCAGTGGCGCAACGCTCGAGGTCTTCCACGGCCCCGTCCTCGATCACAGTCCGGTCGTCACCCCGTTCGGCGCGAAGTTCGTGACGGGGGCGCAGGGTCTCGGCCACGTCGTGCTGCCGGTGACCGATGTGAACGGCACGTTCGAGTTCTACACCGAGGTCCTGGGCTTCCTGCCGCGCGGCGCGTTCCGTCTGCCGGCTCCCCCGGAGTTCGGCCCGGTGCGCCTGCGCTTCCTCGGCGTGAACCAGCGTCATCACAGCCTCGCGCTGATCCCGGCACCGCACGGTGGCGCCCCCGGCCTGATCCACCTCATGGTGGAGGTCGACACGCTCGACGCCGTCGGCCAGGCACTCGATCGTGTCGTGAAGGACGGCTTCTCGGTGTCGTCGACGCTGGGCCGCCACACGAACGACAAGATGGTGTCCTTCTACGTCCGCGCACCCGGCGGCTGGGACATCGAGTTCGGCACCGACGGCAAGTTGGTCGACGAGACCTTCTACACGGCCGAGGAGATCACCGCCGACAGCTACTGGGGCCACGACTGGTCCGGCAGCGAACCGCTCGCCGCGATGTAGCGAACCGCATCCACAACCGCACTCTCTCCCACCAGGGGGAACCCCCCGTCCTGCCGCGGACGGAGGGTTCCCCCTTTCGGCATTTCCCGAGCGCAGGTGATCCACTTCACAAATCGTCGAACCTGTGTCATTATTTCTAATCGAAATACCCATGTCAGGTGGGTATAGCAGCGATGTTCGACAGAAGTGAGGGAGACATCGATGACCGCAGCAACCACCGCGGACGCCACCCCGACCTCGATCCTCGAACGGGTTTCACTCGTCCTGGACACCTTCGACGGCCCCGGCCGGCTCACCCTTGCCCAAGTCGTCGAGAGGACCGGCCTGCCGCGGTCGTCGGCGCATCGAATGCTCGAACGCTTCGTCGAGATGCGGTGGCTACGCCGCGAGGGCAGCGACTACGAGCTCGGCACCCGACTGATGGAGCTCGGCTCGCTCGCGGTGCACCAGAACCGCCTGCATGCCGCGGCCAGACCCATCGTGCAGGAACTCCACCGCGTCACCGGGTACGTCGTACATCTCGGCGTCCTGGCCGGCAACGACGTGCTCTACCTCGACAAGATCGGCGGCCGACTCGCGACCGAGTTGCCGACCCGGGTCGGCAGCCGCTACCCGGCGCGCAGCTCCGCGATCGGCAAGGCCCTGCTCGCCTTCACCCCGAGCCGCACCGACGACCTCGCCGGGTTCACCCCCGAACTCCGCAAGGTTCGGGAGGTCGGTGTCGCGTACGAGGTCAGCCAGATCGCCGGCGGCATCAGCGTCATCGCCGTCCCCATCGGCCTGGCGGGGGATGTGGTCGCAGCCCTGTCGATCTGCGGCCCCTCCAGCCACCTCAAGTTCGATCACCGTCACACCGCCCCGGTTCGGATGGCCGCCAACGCGATCCTGCAGACACTCAACGGGCACAGCAGCGGCGCGGCACCGATCACGCACCGCAACCGGCTCCAGAGCCTGCCCACCGCCGCGCTCCGCCAGCGCGTGCGGTCCGCCTGACCACCCCAACCGATCGAGGAACACCATGCCGATCGACCCCGAGGTCCAGTCGATGCTCGAGATCCTCGACACCGGATTCCCGCGCGTCGAGCAGATGACCGGCTCCCAGGCGCGGGCCGCGATCCGGGCCCGTCTCCAGCCGGTCCCGAACCCCGAACCGGTGGCATCGGTCCGGAACATCGACATCGACGGACCCGCTGGGCCGATCCCGGCCCGTGTCTACCAGCCCGAAGCCGAAGCCACCGAACCGCGTCCGGTGGTCGTGTTCGCACACGGCGGCGGATTCGTCTTCTGCGACTTGGACACCCACGACGGCCTGTGTCGCGCCCTGTCGAACGGCGTGGGCGCCGTCGTGGTGTCCGTCGACTATCGCCTCGCACCGGAGCACCCGGCGCCGGCGGCACTCGAGGACGTATATGCCGCACTGATGTGGACGAAGGCGAACTGTGCGGCACTGGACGGGGATCCGTCCCGGCTGGTCGTCGCGGGCGACAGCGCCGGCGGCAACCTCGCCGCCACCGTCGCGCTGGCCGCGCGTGATCGTGGCGGTCCGGCGCTCGCCGCGCAGGCCCTGCTGTACCCGGTCATCGACGACGATTTCGACACCGACTCGTACCGCACCTATGCGGAGGCCCACTTCAACACCCGCGCGGCGATGCAGTGGTACTGGAAGCAGTACGCGCCGGGCGGCGCCGACAGCCCGCTGGTCTCCCCCGCCCGCGCCGAGACCCTCGCCGGACTGCCCCCCGCCGTCATCGTCACCGCCGGTCGCGATCCGCTCTGCTCGGAGGGCGACGCCTACGCCGCGCGGCTCACGTCAGAGGGTGTACCCACCACCCATCGTCGGTACGACGACCTGTTCCACGGGTTCATGACGGTCGCAGCACTGTCGGTCACGCAGGTGGCGCGAAAACAGTTGTGGGAGGACCTGACCGACGTGCTGGGCGCCGACGGTCGGTGATTGCCCGCCTCGAGTGGTGCTGGGCGGTCAGTTCCGCTCGCGCCGCTCGAGGCCCTGGACGAAATCCTCGACATCACGCCAGGACCCGGCCACCTCTGGGATCGGGTTGCCCAGTTCGTCACGCTCCCGCACCCGGGAGTACGTCTCGGCGGCATCGTCGATGTCGTCGAGGATCTGCCGGGCCAGGTCCATCTCCGCCTGGAAGTAGCGCTCCGCCCAGATCAGGCTCATCTTCGAGAACGCCCAGGACGGTTCACGCGTCGCGTGGTCGCCGTGCAGTTTCGCCTGCTCGCGCATCGACTCCATGTTCTCGATGTGCGACCGGACCAGAGCCTTGAGCTGCTCGGGCTCGTTCAGGTGCCCCATCCACAACCGCAGCATCAGACCGTGTTTGAGCACGGGCTGCTCCACCGGCGAATCGCGTGACCAGTTCCGCACCGCACGCGTCCCCCGTGCCGTGATGCGGTAGATCCGCCGGCCGCGCTCGCCCGGCTCCGAGACCATCTCCGACTCGACCAGACCGAGCTTCTCGAGCTTCTTCAGCTCGGCGTAGATCTGACTGATCGACGGACTCCAGTAGAAGTAGCCGATGCTCCAGTCCGCCCACTTCTTGAGGTCGTATCCGGTGAGCCCCTCGCCGTACGTCAGCATGCCGAGAACCGCCCAACTGGTGGCGGGCAGCGACGGGTAGCCGTCGTCGGCAGCCGGTGCGGCGGAATCGGTCTCGGACATGACCGAAGACTAACAGCCCAGGTCGGTGCCGCCGGCGGCTCGGCGACTTCGACCCGCTCACCGGGAGAACTTGTCCCACTCCACGGAATCGAAGGCGCGTGAATCGCCGAACTGTGACTACCGTCACGAATCGAACCAGGGAGGTCCGATCATGGAAAGCGTCCGCTGCAACAGCTGCAGCAACCGCGTCCTCGTCGAGAAGTACAGCGAGGCACACACCAGCATCCAGTGGCTCGAGGACGCTGACAGCGCGTGTCCCGAATTCGCCGAGTCACGAACCGCGAACGGGCGCGCCTGTGTCCCCACGTGCCGCAGGCTGCAGGAGACGATCGACGAACTGATCCTGTCCGGGCAGATCGGCATGTCCCTGCGCAGCTACCCGGTCCCCGGTCGCCTCGAGTGAACCGGCGAGTCCTGTTGACGCCCCTCGCGTCTCGCAAATACGCTGCCGCCTGAGCGAGCGTTCGATAAATCAGCTTGCGTCACAGCCGGGAGGCGGAACCGGTCAGAGGATCGCTTCCGTCCTGGCACAACATATCCAACCGAACCAAGCAAATGCTTGGTTCGGCGTTTTTCGGGTGTCCTAGGAGGGCAGTCATGGGAAATCGGCGTCCAGTTGTCGTCGCAGCGGTTGCTGCAGCGTCCGTTCTGACTCTCGCGGGGTGCGGCAGTGCCGACTCCGCCGAGTCCGGCGGTGCCGATCAGCCGTACCGCGTCCTCGTCACCGGCGGCATCAGCGCGCAGGGCGTGCTCGCGGCCAACGCGCAGACGTCGATCCTGGCGACCAAGGCCGGTGTCGAGGTGCAGAACCAGGCCGGCGGCATCGGCGGTCGCCAGATCGAGCTGACCGTCGTCGACGATGCCGGTGACGCCACCATCGCGGTCACCAAGGTGCGCGAGGCCATCAACAAGCAGAAGCCCGACCTGGTCCTCAACTCCGGTCCGTCCTCCGTGGGCGCCGCCGTGCTGCCGATCCTCAAGCAGAACGACATCCTCTCGTTCAACGTCGCACCCACGCCGGATTCGACGGACCCGTCGAAGTTCCCGCTCAACTTCGACCTCGCTCCCGGTGCCACCGACAACGCTCGCGGCATCGTCGGCCACGCGAAGGAGAAGGGCTACGACAACATCGGCGTCATCCACGGCAGCACCGCGTACGGCGAGCTGTTCGGCGAGGAGATGACTTCGGCGCTGGAGAAGGCGGGCCTGAAGCAGGCCGGTAACGAGGAGTACGAAGCCACCGCGCTGGACATGACCGCGCAGCTGCAGTCGCTCAAGAACGCCGGCGCCAAGGCCATCGCGCTCGACGCGTACGGCGCACCGCTGGGCTACGTCCTGCAGAGCATGCAGCGACTGGGCTGGGACGTCCCGCTGATCGGCAACACCTCGGTCTCAAGCACCAGCCTCGTCGCCAACGAGCCGCCCAACGGCGTCCTCGGCACGCCGGAGGTGAAGAACCTTGTCTCGCAGGTCTTCACGAGCACCGTCTACGACCCGGACAACGCGGCCGTGAACCAGATGGTCGACACGATGGCCTCGCTCGGCACGATCTCGTCGACCCTGATCATCGCCGACAACTACGACGCGTTCCCGCTCGTCGCCGCCGCAGCCGAGAAGGCGGGCACCACGACCGACGCCGAGAAGCTCGCCGAGGCACTCGAGACCGAAGAGGTCCAGGAGAGCGCCAAGACCGCCTTCCTGTCGCGCTACAACTTCACCGCCGACAACCACGGCCCGAACCCGGCGCAGGACGAGATGAAGTTCATCGCGCCCACCAAGGTGGTCAACGGTCAGTTCGGAAACCCGCAGGCATGAGTTCGAGGATCGTCGTTCCCCGTTCGACGCGGAAGAGGTACTCGCGGTGACGATTCTGTGGTCGGGGCTCGCCCTCGGCGCTGTCTACGTGCTCGTCGCGATCGGGTACAACATCGTGTTCGTCTCGTCGAACACGTTCAACTTCGCTCAGGCGCAGTTGATGATGGTCGGCACGTTCGTCGCATACACGGGTCTGGTGACGCTGAAACTGCCCGTCCTGGTGGTCGCCGTCATGGCCACCGTGACCGTCATGATCCTCGCGGCGATCGAGGAAGTGGTGGCGATCAGACCGGTCGCGGACCATCAGAACCAACTCGTCACGACACTGGGTGTGGCGACGCTGCTCAACGGTGCGACGCAGTTGATCTGGGGCAGTGAACCGTTGACGGTTCCGTTCTTCGGCTCCAACGACCCCATCACTCTCCTCGGTGGGCGCACCTACCCGGTCGAGATCGCCCTGCTGGTGCTGTCGATCGTGCTGGTGATCGTGCTGGGTCAGCTGAGCAAGCGGACCATGACGGGACTGGCTCTGATGGGCGTCTCGGAGGACCGCGAGGCCGCGATGCTTCGCGGTGTGAACGTGCGCCGCATCGCGATGGGCGCGTTCGCTTTCTCCGGCGCGCTCGCCGGTGTGCTGGGACTGTTCGTGGGCCCCAAGACCTTTGCGGTTGCGACGCTGGGTGCCGCGCTGGCGCTGAAGGGGTTCGTGGCACTCGCGATCGGCGGGTTCGGGTCACTGCCGGGTGCGCTGATCGGCGGCCTGACCGTGGGCCTGGTCGAGTCGTTCACGGCGCTGTGGGCGGGTAGCCAGTACAGCAACATCGCGGTGTTCCTGGTGCTGATCGTCATCCTGATGGTGAAACCGGCCGGCTTGTTCGGCACGGTGAAAGAACGGGTGGTGTAGCCATGCAGATCTGGCGGACTCTCCGCGCAATCCCCAGTTGGATCTTCGCGCTCGTCTTCGGCGCCGTGGTGTTCCTCGCGCCGATCCTCGGTTTGGACGCGACCAACACGCGTCAGCTCCAGCTCGCGTGCATCCTGGCCCTGGTGGTCAGTGGCCTCAACCTGAGCCTCGGGTACGCGGGTGAACTCGCGCTCGGTCAGGCCGCGATGTACGCGGCCGGTGCGTACACGGCCGGTCTGATGTCGCAGGCCGGGCACACCGAGATCCTGCTGCAACTGGTGGCCGCGGGTGCGGTTGCACTGGTGGTGGGCATCGTGACCGGCGTTCCCGGTCTGCGACTGGGCAGTTGGTCGCTCGCGATGACGTCGTTCTTCCTGATCCTGCTGGTGCCCGACATCCTCGCGATCTTCGGCGGCAAGACCGGCGGCCGTAACGGCCTGTCCGGCATGGAGCCTCCGACGCTGTTCGGGCAGGACGTCGACAAGGACTTCTACTACGTCGTCGTCGCGGTCACGATCCTGTGGTTCGTGGTGATGCGGAATCTCGTGGTCTCCCGCCACGGCATCGCGTTCCGCACGCTCAAGCAGTCGCCGGTCCTCGCCCAGTCGCAGGGCGTGTCGGTGTACCGGATGAAGCTGCTCGGATATGCGATCGGCGCCCTGCCCGCCGGACTCGCGGGTGCGTTGTTCGCGAACACCGACCTGTTCATCTCCCCCGAGGCGTTCGGGTTCACGTTCGCGACCGCGGTGCTGGCGGCGTCGATCCTCGGTGGGTCGGCGAGTGTCTACGGCGCGGTGATCGGCGCGGCCGTCATGCAGTTCGGCCCCAACCAGTCGACCGCGTTCCAGGAATACTCGCTGATCTTCTACGGCGGCTTCCTCATCCTCGGTGGCGTGCTGCTCTCGGGCGGCCTCACCAAGGTGTTCCGGAATCTGGCGGCCAGGCTCGACCGCAAGGCCGGCATCGGGGTGGCGGAGCGGGGGGCACCGCGGGATCCGAACGAGGTGCCCGTCGTGGCGCCGATCGCCGGATCCACGCTCGAGGTCGACGGCATCTCGAAGGCGTTCGGCGGCAACCAGGCCCTCGAGTCGGCGACGCTTCGCGCCGAAGCAGGCCAGGTCACCGCGCTGATCGGCCCCAACGGTTCCGGCAAGACGACGATGCTGAACATGATCTGCGGCTTCTACACCGCGGACGCGGGTCGCATCGTCATCGGAGACACCGAGGTCCAGACGTTCGCTCCGCACAAGGTCGCCCGTGAGGGCGTGGCGCGCACGTTCCAGACCCCGAACATCCCCGAGAACGTCACTGTCCTCGAGGCGGTCGCGTCGGGCCGGTACATGACCGACCGCGCCTCGATGCTCTCGGCCGTGCTGAGACTGCCGAGCTTCCGGAAGGTTTCGAAGGCGGACGTCGACGAGGCCGAGCGGGTCCTCGAACTCGTCGGGATGTCGCACCTGAAGGGCGAGGTCGCGACTTCACTGCCCCTCGGTATGCGGCGCATGCTCGAGGTCGCGCGTGCCGTGATCGCGGAGCCCCGGGTGCTGCTGCTCGACGAGATCGCCTCCGGCATGGACGAGGACGAGCTCGTCCGGCTCGCTGTCCTCATCCGGGCGCTGCGCGACGCCGGCGCCACCGTCCTGTTGGTGGAACACAACTTCCGCCTGGTGCTCTCGCTCGCCGACACCATCGTCGTGCTGGCGCAGGGTCAGGTCATCGCGTCCGGTCCGCCCGAGGAGATCGAGCATCACCCGCGAGTGCTCAGCGAGTACCTCGGCATCGACCCCGACGGCGGAGCCGCGGTGGAGCTGGAGAAGGTGAAGTGATGGAACCGGTTCTGAGCGTACGGAATCTGCAGTCCGGCTACGGGGACCTGCGGGTGGTGTGGGACGTCTCGTTCGACGTCTTCCCGGGCCAGGTCACCGCACTGCTCGGACGCAACGGTGCAGGCAAGACGAGCACCCTGCGCGCCATCTCCGGCCTGAACAAGATCCACTCCGGCAGCATCGAGATGGACGGCCAGGACATCTCCGGAGTGTCCGCCCACCAGCGGGTGCGTCGCGGCATGGCCTACGTGCAGGAGGGCAAGCGGGTCTTCCACAAGCAGACCATCGAGCAGAACCTGCTGCTCGGCGGCTACACCCGCAAGAAGCGTCGCAGCGCCCTCCGGGCCGACGTGGACCGTATCTACGAGATGTTCCCGATCCTCGGAGAGAAGCGGAACCTGTTGGCGGGCTCCATGTCCGGCGGCCAGCAGCAGATGCTGGCGATCGGCGCGGCCCTGATGGCCAACCCGACGCTGCTGCTTCTCGACGAACCGTCCGGAGGTCTGGCCCCGGTCATCGTCAACGAGGTCATGGAACGCGTCCAGCTGCTCAAGGAGACCGGCCTGGCCGTCCTCCTCGTCGAGCAGGCGGTCGAGGCGGCGATGAGCGTCGCCGATCACGTCACCGTCCTCGACATCGGCAAGGTCGTCATGGACGCACCGGCATCGGACATCGACGACATCGCGGTCCTCAAGGACGCGTACTTCGGTCGCGTCTGACCGACAACACCGGCGGGGAGCTCACGGGTCGTCACGCATTCGATGGCGACCCGTGAGCCCGCGCGCCCCGTCACACGACGACGGGGACCGCGGCGGCGACTCGGGCCCCGCCGCTGAGCGCGTGGTAGGCCGCGGCGACACCTCGAACCGCGACCCGCAGTTCGCCTTCGTCCAGGGCGTACGGCAACCGGAGGTACCGCTCGAAGGCGCCCTCCACACCGAACCGCGGCCCCGCGGCCAGCTGCACGCCGTGCGCGGGCGCGGTCGCGGCGACCGCCGTGGACAGCGGTTGCGGCATCTGCACCCACAGCGCCATCCCGCCCGGGCCGGGATCGCAGCGCCAGTCGGGCAGCTCGGCGGCCAGCGCGTCGAGCAGCGCCGCCCGCTGCCCGTACAGCCGGTGTCGTCGCGCCGGCAGCACCCGGTCCGGCTCGGAGAGCAGTTCCGCGGCGGCGAGCTGCTCGAGCACCGCGGTCCCCAGGTCGAGGGCGGCACGGACGGCGAGCAGCCCGTTGATCGTCGACGCGTCCGCCCGGATCCAGCCGATCCGCAGCCCGGGCCAGAACGCCTTGGACATCGATCCGATGGTGACGACGTCGGCGCGAGCCCCGATCGCGAACCGCGCCACCGGCGTCGGCGTCGGGGCGTCCAGGCCGAGATCGGTCATCGTCTCGTCGATCACGAGCGTCATCCGGGTGTCACCCGCGATCCGCACCAGCTCGGCGCGGCCCGCGTCGTCCAGGCAGAACCCGGTGGGATTGTGGAAGTCCGGGACGAGATACGCGAGTTTCGCCGCGGTCTGACGGGCCGCGGTGCGCAGACCGTCGAGGTCCCAGCCCCGAGCCTCGAGCAGCAGAGGCACCGGAACCGGTCGCGCCCCGCGCCGGACGATCGCTTCGATGGCGTTGGTGTAGGTCGGATGGTCGATCAGTACCCGCTCCCCCGGCCCGGTGAGCAGCCCCAGGAGCAGCACCAACGCCTGCTGGGCACCCGTGGTGATCATGATCTGCTCGGGATCGGTGGGGACGCCGCGGTCCCGGTAGCGCTGCGCGACCGCCTCCCGCAACGAGGGCAGCCCGTGTGGTTCGAGGCCGTGGGTGCCGAGCTGTCCGGGGAGCCGGTCGAGGGCCGCGGCGTAGGCGTCGCGGATCGCGTCTGCGGGCGCGGACATCGCGGCGCAGGTCAGGTCGAGGACCCGGCCCGGCGCCGGGCCGCCCCGCGGCGGTGCGACCCGGCCGGTGCGCGGCGAGGCCGCGCCGTCCGGCATCGCAACGGTGCTGCGCGAGCCCTGCCTGCTCGCCAGGTAGCCGTCCTCGCGCAGCACCGCGTATGCGGAGGTGATCGTGGTGCGGCTGAGGGCGAGGGCGGCGGACAGGTCCCGCTCGCTGGGCAGCGCGACCCCCAGCGGGATCCGGCCGTCGGCGACCAGCAGCCGGATCGCGTCGGCGAGGGCGCGGTAGGCGGGGCGGCGCCCGGTCCGGCCCACCGTCTCGTCGGACTGCCACCGGCCGAGGTCGCGGGCCAGGGAGCTCGCGCCGATCACCCGCATGGGAAACCTCCGTGTCGCGTCATGAGAGCCAGTATTCGCAAACTGGACCTGTCTTTCAAGACCAGTTGCGGCGCAGAGTGGACGCATGTTGCCCGCACTCACCTTCGTCGCAGTCCTGACCCTCCTCGCCTGCGGGTGCCAGATCGCGCGCCGCCGCGGCCGCAACGTCTTCCGGATCGACCAGTTCGCACCGGCCGCTCCGCTGGTGGGACGGATTCCGGAGGACCGAGACGCGGACCGCGCCGTCCGCGACCTCGACGCCGCCCGCTCGCACCGGGAGGCACCCGCCTCCCGTGTCGCTGCCCGACACTGAACCAGTCCAGTTGTCGACAACTGGACCTGTCGGACCCGAGCCGCATACTGGACCGGTGACCCGCTATGCGCTCTTCGACAGCGCCCTGGGCCGCTGCGCCGTGGTGTGGCGCGAGACCGGTGTGGTCGGGGTACAGCTGCCGGAGGGTTCCGACACGGCCACCGTCGCCCGCCTCTGCGACTGCTTCCCCGACGCGACTCCGGACGAACCCGACGCTCCCGCCCGCCGGGCCGTCACCGGCATCACCGCGCTCCTCGCCGGCGAGCCGGACCCGCTCGCAGACGTCGACGTCGACCTGGCCGCCGTCCCCGACTTCGACCGCCGGGTCTACGCCGTCACCCGCACCATCGGCCCCGGCCGCACCATGACCTACGGGGAGGTCGCGGCCGCGATCGGCAGCCCCGGCGCCGCGCAGGCCGTCGGGCAGGCGTTGGGACGCAACCCGATTCCGATCCTGGTGCCGTGCCACCGGGTGCTCGCCGCGCACGGGGCGGTGGGCGGGTTCTCCGCGGCCGGCGGCACGATCACCAAACGCGCCCTGCTCGCCGCCGAGCACACCCCCGGCTTCGACGACCCCACCCTGTTCTGATCCGCGGTCGAACCGGAGCGGTCAGGTCATCGCGCCCGTGACGAGTGGCGCAATGACCCGCCGCGCCAGATCCCGGGCGGCCGCGTCGTCGTCGAGGTCCAGGTGGGTGCTCGGTACCAGCAGATAGCCCAACGTCACCCGGATGACCGCCTCGGCACGCAGGTTGGCGTCGCCGCCGGGCAGCCGGCCTTCCTGCTGGGCCGCGACGATGCGGGCCGCGATGAATCGATGTCCGATCTCGAGCGCGGACGGGGTTCCGGTCGACAGCATCGCCAGCAACTCCCCGCCACGGTCGACCCCACGCACCACGAAGCGCCGCCGCAACCGCAGACAGGCCAGGAATGCCTCCGCGATCCGCTCCGTCGGGTCGGTGACTGACGTGAACGTGTCGGTGATCCGGTCGAGGAAGGCCCGCAACGCGTGGGCCACGGCCGCCTCGAACAGCGAATCCTTGCCACCGAATCGGCGGAACAGGGTGGCGCGGCTGATTCCGGACCGCGCGGCGACATCGTCCATCGTGGCCGCCCGCGTGCCCTGCTCGGCGAGTACTCCGAGCGCGGCGTCGTACACGGCGACGTCCTCCAACTCCGACGGTTCCGGCGATCCCGCATGCCCGATCGCACGCTCGAACAGACGGGGAAGCGAGGCACCGGGACGAGTCACGCGACCAGTATCGACCATGCGACTATTATGCTATCAATAGTCGCATGACAGCAGGATCGGCCGCCACTGACCGTGAGATCCCGAGCGACACAGCACCACTCGGCCCCGATTCGGTCGCCTGGTCGGTGTTCGGCGACCTGACCTTCGTCCTCGGTGCGACCCACCGACTGCTCGTCGACGTCGCCCACCCGACCGTCGCGACCGGTGTCCGCGAGTTCTCGGTGTTCGCGACCGACCCCTACGGACGTGCGCAGCGCACCCTCGACATGATCATGGGGGTCGTCTACGGCCGCGAGGATGCGCTGGCCGCGGCGCGGGCGCTCAGGGAACGGCACCGCGACATCAAAGGCCGCGGTCCCGACGGCAGACGATGGAGTTCGCTCGACGCCGAGGCGTTCCACTGGGTGCATGCCAGCCTGGTCCACGGCGTTCACGTCCAGCAGCGGGTGCTGGGCCGTGGCTGGCGACCGGGCGAGGCCGAGCAGTTCTACCTCGAGATGCGTCGGGTCGGCCGGATGTACGGGATCCGCGAACGGGACATGCCCGCCGACTGGCCGAGCTTCCTGGCCTGGTTCGGCGAGATGACCGCGTCCCGCCTCGAACGCTCCGACGTCACCGATCAGGTGCTCGCCGTGGCCGGCTCGCCGTCACCACCCCCGATTCCGGTGCTGCGGCTGCCGGTCCTGTGGAACCACACCGTCCGTCCGATCGCGGGGGCGGTCCTCACCCTGGTCACCGCCGGGCTGCTGACACCCGAACTCCGGGAGCTGTTCGGGCTTCGGTGGACCCGCGGACACCACCTGGCGTTCACGGCCGTCGCCGCCGTCTCCCGCACCGTGCTCCCGCGGCTGCCACGAACACTGCGCCTGGTGCCGCAGGCGCGCAAAGCCGTGACAGCGGCACGCTCGGCCGACCTTCCCCACACCGGCGCGACTCCGTACGAGGTGCTGTCGATCCGTAGCGCCGACGGAACCCGCCTGCACACCGAGATCCACGGCAACGACACCGGACCGACCGTCGTCCTGGCCCACGGCGTCCTGTGCTCGACCGAGTTCTGGCACAACCAGATTCGCGACCTGGCCGACGACTTCCGGGTGGTCGCCTACGACCACCGCGGCCACGGACGCAGCGAGGCGCCGAAGCACGGACACTACAGCCTGGACCATCTGGCCGCCGACCTGCACGCGGTGCTCGCAGCCACCGTTCCCGACGGCGAGACCGCCATCGTCGCAGGGCATTCCATGGGCGGCATCGCCGTCATGCACTGGGCGGCGCGCTATCCGGAGGACGTCTCCGCGAAGACCCACGCAGTCGCCCTGGTCAACACCACGCCCGGCGAGATCCTCGACCACGTGCGGTTCCTTCGAGGCCCGCATGTGTTGAGCG
This sequence comes from Rhodococcus sp. NPDC003348, assembly GCF_053589375.1. Lineage (NCBI taxonomy): Bacteria > Bacillati > Actinomycetota > Actinomycetes > Mycobacteriales > Nocardiaceae > Rhodococcus > Rhodococcus sp. NPDC003348. The sequence continues at coordinate 47,285 of NZ_JBSFRT010000020.1, read as the reverse complement.
GCACCCGCCGCCGGGTCGCACACGTGGCCGCACCCCTTGCCGGCCTTCCCCTGCCCGAACGGATTCCGCTCCGCCGACAGCTGGTGGCCCGTGTCTCCGTCGCCGCGGGTGCGGACGCCACCGTCGGGCGCCGGCTCGACCGCGTCATCGGAGCTACTCCCGCCCGTGGCCGACGCGGCTACGGGACGATGCTGGTCGACCTGGTCGACAGCCTCGACCCAGCGGCAGTCACGGTGCCGACGGTCGTGATCGCCGGGCGGCACGACCGGATCGCCCCACTCCCCCGGTCCCGGTACATCGCCGAACGGCTGCCCGCCCTACTCGAACTGCACGAGGTCGACAGCGGGCACTGCGCACCGCTCGAACGGCCGGACGTGGTGACAGCCGCCCTCCGCGACCTCGCCACGCCCGCATCGGTCGCCGAGGCAGCCCGATGATCCGAACCAGGAGGCACACCATGTTCCGGGCGACCCGTATCGTGTCCGCGATGGCGTTGGCGATCGCCGTCCTGGGGGCGACGCCGGTACACGCGGCACCGCCGGAAGGATTCGACGACTTCACCGGTGTGTGGCCGACAGCGGTCGACCCCGCGACCTGCCGCCCCGGGGACCCTGTCGAGACCGGCATCCAGGGCGAGGTTCCGCTCGCCGACCGGGTATCCGGCCGCAGCCGCGAAGGCTACGGCTGCAACATCGACCTCGTCGGGCAGTACCAGGGCGTTGGCGCCGGGCCGGTCAGCCCCAGCTACCGGCACTGCTCGTACATCGCGTCGACGTTCCCGACCAATCTGCTCGGCCCCGACGCGGGCGTGCACGTCGTCGACGTGAGCGATCCGACCGCTCCACGCCGCACGGCCGTGCTCACGGAACCCGCGATGCTCGGCGGCACGTGGGAATCGCTCAAAGTGCACGAAGGACGCGGGCTGCTGGTGGGCACCGGTGTCGGGTTGATCGAAGGCGGGGGATTCATCTCCGTGTACGACATCTCCCAGGACTGCGCCCACCCGAGGCTGCTGAACACCACGACCGGGTCGCTGCCGAACATGCCGATCGCGATCACCACCCATGAGGGGGCGTTCTCGCCGGACGGCAACACCTACTGGGCGTCCGGCATCGCACCGGGGTGGGTCAGCGCCGTCGATCTGACCGACCCCGCACAGCCCATGGTCGTATGGGGCGGGCTCACCGGGGTCGCCGCGCACGGGATGGGGTTCACACCGGACGGCAACACGATGTTCCTGTCGAACCTGGCGGGCCTGTCCGTGATCGACGTCTCCGCGGTGCAGAACCGCGCACCCCGGACCGTGATCGGCCATCCGCTCCCCCATCTCGGGCAGAAGTTCTGGACCGACGGGCAGATCAGTCAGCACAGCATCCACGTCACCTACGACGGCCGGCCGCACCTGTTCGCCGTCGACGAGGGAGGATCCGGCGGGGTCAAGCTGTTCGACATCGCGGACCCGGCCACCCCGAGGTGGCGCACCAGTGCCAAACTCGCGATCAATCTTCCTGAGCATCAGGATCGTTGGGCGGCGAGCGCCGCGGGCAACGGCCTGTTCGGATACGACGCCCACTACTGTTCGGTGGACCGGGTCGACGATCCGACCACGTTGGCGTGCAGCTGGATCCAGTCGGGCATCCGAGTGTTCGACGTGCGCGACCCGGACCGTTTCCGGGAGATCGCGTACTTCAACCCACCCGCCCAGACGGGGCGGCATCGTGAGCTGCCGAACTCGCTGCACGCGACGCTCGGCGCCATCCTCGGTCCGCCGATGATCGGCACCCTGGCGACGGCCCGGGCCGTCATCCAGGGCCAGACGGGTACCGACGGGATCGTCAACGACCAGAGCCGGTTGGTGGGTGCCGACCTGTCGGCCGACTGGTGTCTGTCCCCGCCCGAGTTCCACGGCAACCTGCTCTACGTCGCCTGCATGGACAACGGGTTCATGGCGTTGGAACTGGATCGCGCGGTCTACCCGCGATGAGTGCCCGGGCGATCGTCGCAGCAGTACTGTGCTCCGCAGTGGGATTCGCCGTCGGCGTCGCCGTCGGTGGCGACGAACCGGAGCCGACACCGCTGCCCGTGCTCGGCGAGGAGGACGCCGCGTTCGCCCAACAGATGTCGGCGCACCACCAGCAGGCGATCACGATGGTGCAGATGCTCGGCCCGGAGGCCGCACCCGACGTACGAGCACTCGCCGAACAGATCCGGTCTGCGCAGTGGCGCGAGATCGGAACCCTGACAGGCTGGCTGGAGCTGGCCGGAACACCGCAGTCTCCGGAGTCCGACGGCCACCGGCACGAGGGAACGGGCGGCATGGCCACCGGCGAGGAGCTGACCCGCCTCGCCGGCTCCGCCGGAGTCGAGCGCGACGTGCTGTTCCTACAACTGATGATCCGCCACCATCAGGGCGGAATCGAGATGGCGGCGGAGACTGCGCGGACCACGGACCTCCCCGCCGTACGTACCCGGGCGGTGGCGATGATCGAGGACCAGCGTCAGGAGCTCACCCTGATGACCGTGTCGTTGAACGCGCGCGCCGCGTCGGTGTTGCCGTACCCCTGACGGCCACACCGACGCGACGACCGGGTCGGTCGATCAGGCGAGCACGTCGTGCCGGACGATCGTCTCGTCACGACCGGGGCCGACACCGATGCAGGAGATGCGCGCACCGGAGAGCTCCTCGAGCCGCAGCACGTAGTTCTGCGCGTTGACCGGCAGCTCCTCGAAGGTGCGGCAGTGCGAGATGTCCTCCCACCAGCCCGGCATCTCCTCGTAGATCGGCTTGGCGTGGTGGATCTCGGTCTGCGACATCGGCATCTCGTCGTAGCGGACCCCGTCCACGTCGTAGGCGACGCAGATCGGCACCGTGTCCAGGGTGGAGAGCACGTCGAGCTTGGTGAGGAAGTAGTCGGTGATGCCGTTGACGCGGGTCGCGTAGCGGGCGATCACCGCGTCGAACCAGCCGGTGCGGCGGGCGCGGCCGGTGGTCACGCCGACCTCGCCGCCCTGCTTGGCCAGGTACTCGCCGTGGTTGTCGAACAGCTCGGTCGGGAACGGACCGGAGCCGACGCGGGTGGTGTACGCCTTGAGGATGCCGAGCACCGTGGTGATCCGCGTCGGGCCGATGCCGGAGCCGACGGCGGCGCCACCCGAGGTCGGGTTCGAGGAGGTCACGTACGGGTAGGTGCCGTGGTCGACGTCGAGCAGGGTGCCCTGCGATCCCTCCAGCAACACCGTCTCGCCACGCTCGAGGGCACGGTTCAGCTCGAGCCGGGTGTCGGTGATCCGGTGCTTGAAGCCCTCCGCCTGCGTCAGCACCTCCTCGACGACCTGCTGTGGGTCGAGGGCCTTCCGGTTGTAGATCTTCGCCAGCACCTGGTTCTTGAATTCCAGTGCGGCCTCGACCTTCTGGGTGAGGATCTTCTCGTCGAGCACGTCGGCGGCACGGACACCGACGCGGGCGATCTTGTCCTGGTAGCAGGGGCCGATTCCGCGGCCGGTGGTGCCGATCTTCCTGGCGCCGAGGTAGCGCTCGGTGACCTTGTCGATGGCCACGTGGTACGGCATGATCAGGTGCGCGTCGGCCGAGAGCAGCAGCTTCGAGGTGTCGACGCCCCGCTCCTCCAGACCTGCGAGTTCCTCGAGCAGCACTCCCGGGTCCACGACGACACCGTTGCCGATCACGTTCGTCACGCCCGGGGTGAGGATGCCGGACGGAATCAGGTGCAGCGCGAACTTGTCGCCGTTCGGCAGGACCACGGTGTGGCCGGCGTTGTTGCCACCCTGGTACCGCACGACCCACTGCAGGCTGCCGCCCAGTAGATCGGTAGCTTTGCCCTTACCCTCGTCGCCCCACTGGGCTCCGATGAGGACGATTGCCGGCATGACGTCTCCTAGAGTCGACAGACATCTGCGCATCTCAGCGCAGAGGCCAGCCGTCCGTGGACAGTGGCCGGGACGACAGTTTAGCCCAGCGGGTTCGGGACGCGCGCATCACATCCGGGTTCAGGCCGCGGAGTGTTCGTGCAGCCACGGCGCCGGACTGACCTGGACGGCCAACCCCGCCTCGTCGGTGGCGGACCGCACGACGCAGGTCGGCGGCGCCCACACCGCCCCGTCGGGCTGCACATAGATCGGGCGGTCCGGGTCACCGCCGAGCAGATAGCTGATACAGGCGTTCATCCGGAACCTGCCCGTCCCGTGCGCGGCGATCCGCGATGGGGCGCCTGGCACGTCGTCGGCCTGAGCCGATTCCTCCGGGTCGAGGACCAGTTCCTCGTTCGTCGTGTTGACCATGGTGACGCTGACGGCTGTCATCGGATCTCACCTCGGATGGGTCGTCCGGTTGGGTCACACACTGATTCTCACGATCTGGGGGCACCGAACGTTCGACCGCCCGGCGCGGACACGGTCACTCGGCGACCAACGCGAACCCGGGTCGTCCGTCGTTGTCGCCGGGCACGATGCCTGCGATCACCACCCCGGGACCCGAGCGGACGGCACCGTCCACCCGGTACGTCCCCTCCGGACCCGGCCGCGGTTCCACGGTTGCGGTCCCGCCGACCAGGGAGAGCATGTTGAACCACACCACCCGCACCGGCCCCGGCGGCGAGTCGGCGGGCAGGTCCGCGGTGACGTGCACCACGTCCGGTTCGACGGTGGACCGCTCGACGTCGGCATGCACGACGTGGGAGCCGATCGCCGGCTGAACCTGGAACGGGTGACTGAGAGCGGTGGTGGGCGTGGACATCTGCCCGATGCCCAGTTCGAGCAGATCCTCGGCGGCACGCAGGTCCGCCGAGGATTCGGCGGTGCCGCCTCTTCGCATCTCGCTCACCACCGAGGTGAGCCCGGATCGGCAGAACCGGGTGACACGGGTGGGAGAGCGGCGGGTCGCGTCGGTGGTCAGCATCGGATGCTCCGATTGTCGGCTGTTGCAGCCGGTCTGCCGCTGTGGCAAGGGGTCCGGCCGCACCTATCAGGATAGAACCGCCAGGTCTCGAACACACCGGCAATTCGGCAACCATCGGACCACCGGATGGAGACCGTCGCGGCGGCGTTCGTATCGTCGGGGGCGACCGACGCCGCGGACCGACCGGAGCTGACCTTGACCCTTCACGTACTCGCATGTGGTGATCCGGCGGTGCCCGCGCCCCTGGCGTCGCTGCCATTCACGGCCGCACCGGCCGTCCCCGCCAAGCCCGACTTCGACGCTCTGCTACCGGTTCTCGACGACGACCCGGATGCCCGGCTCGTCGTCGTCGGGAACGACGGCGCCCTCGCCGCGACGCTGACCCGGCTGATGCGCAGCGAGCGACTGCAGGTCGAGGTTGCGTACGTCGCCGCCGAGCGAACCCCCGGCACCCGGTTGTACGGGCTGCCCACCGGCGAGCGGGCGGCGCGCCTGGCGTTGGACGGCGCGGCGGCCGCGTTGCCGTTGATCCGCGACGACTCGGGCACCGCGCTCGTCGGCGAGGCGACGATCACCGGGCCCGACGGCGGCGCGCTCGTCGGCGAGGCGTACGCCGATTCGGAACGCGTGTTCTCCGGGGAGATCCCGGTGCTGCGCGTGACCCCGACCGTCGAACTGCCCGGGGTGCGGGCGAGCGCGGGCAAACGCCTGCTGCGGCAGCACTGGCTGCCCGCCCGGGCGGTGCAGCTCGGCGCGGTCGGCGCGGTCGTGACCCGGGACGGCGTCACCACCCCGCGCGCGCTCAAGCGGTGCAGCTTCTATCGGGACACCCGGGAGTGGCTGCTGGTCCGCTGACGGCGGTGCCGTCGATTGGTCCGCTGACGGCGGTGCCGTCGATCCGCAGCTGACGGCGGTGCCGTCGATCCACGGCTGACGGCGGTGCCGTCGGCGCCGCGGCGATACTGGGGTCATGACGTTTCCCGACACCCGCCGTGCGCGGGTCCGGCCCAGCCCGGTGTTCCTGGCGGTGCTGGCCGTCGCGGTCGCGGGCGGAGTGGTGGCGTGGCGCGCGGCACCGAAGTCGACGGCCGCGAGTGTCGGGGTGTTCCTGCTCGTCGTCGCAGGCTGGGTGGTCACCGTCTGCCTGCACGAGTTCGGCCATGCGTACACGGCGTGGCGGTACGGCGACCACGAGGTCGCGGCCCGCGGCTACCTGACGCTGAACCCGCTCAAGTACAGCCATCCGCTGCTCTCGATCGGTTTGCCGGTGCTGTTCATCGCGCTCGGCGGCATCGGCCTGCCCGGTGGGGCGGTGTACCTGCGCACCGACCTGCTGCCGCCCGGGGCGGCCCGCCGGATTTCGCTGGCGGGGCCGGCGGTGAATGCGCTCGCCGCGGTGCTGCTGCTGACCGTGATCAGGTTGTTCGCCGACACCGAGAGCCACCCGGTGTTCTGGTGGGGACTCAGCTTCCTCGCGTTCCTGCAGGTGATGGCGACGGTGCTGAACCTGGTCCCGATCCCGGGGCTGGACGGCTATGCCGCACTGGAGCCGTCACTGTCGCCGAAGACCCGCCACGCCCTCGAGCAGTACAAGGGCCTTGGCATGCTGGCGTTGATCGCGCTGCTGTTCGTGCCGTCGATCAACCGGGTCTTCTTCGACGCCGTCTACGGACTGTTCGAGCTGTCCGGGGTGCCGGGTGTGTGGGCCCAGTACGGCAACTACCTGATGCGCTTCTGGTTGTGACCGCACCTGTCAGGCGGATCGGCTCCAGGCGTCGAGGACGATCCGCGCGGCCGTGACCACCGCGACGGGCTGGTCGAACACCGGGTGGTGTCCGGCTGCGGGCAGCTCCACCACCAACGCGTCCGGCCCGAACATGGGGCGCATCTGGTCGAGCAGTTCGTGGGTGATGATGCCGTTCTCGCTGCGGAAGTAGGCGACACGGCATCCGGCGGTGGTTCCGTCGAGGCTGCTGCGTCCGCCCTTGCCGATCCGGCTGCCGTCGAACTTCCAGCTCCAGCCGCCGTCGACCTCCTTCAACGAGGTCCGGGCGATGTGGTCGAAGACGTACGGCTCGGCGGTGTCCTGCGGCGGCACCAACCGGAACCGGGCCACGGCGGCGTCGACGCTGGGGTAGACCTTCGTCTTCGCGGTCAGCCGCTGGCTGCGCATCTCCTGTTCCTCGGGTGTGAGATCGCGGATCGGGGAGTCGAGGATCATGACCCCGTCGAGTCGATCGCCGTAGCGGGTCGACGCGTGGTACGAGACGATCCCGCCCATGCTGTGGCCGATGAGTGTGGGGCGCCCGGTGATCCCGCCCGCGACTGCCACCGCGAGCACCTCTTCCGCCCAGAGGTCGAGGGTGTAGTCCTGCCGGTGGTCGCTGTCGCCGTGGCCGGACAGGTCCAGTGCGACGACGCGACGACCGACCGCGAGTTGCGGCGCGACGTGATCCCACCAGCGCGAATGTGCCATGCCGCCGTGCACCAGCACGATGCCGGGCCGGTTCTCCTCACCCCAGGCGCGGTAGGCGATCGACGCGCCTGCAACGGTGACGTGGCCGGTCTCGACCGGGGCGGCGAGGGCGTCGACGAACCATTTCGGGGCCGACTCGTTGACGATGCTCATCATCCGAAGTTACTTCGTCCACCCCGATCCGTCGCAGGCGGCTGCGCCACCTGTGCGCACTTCTGGTGGCTCCCACCACCAAAAGTGCGCACGGGCTGGGTGCACCTCCCGCTTGCGGGGGACGGAGCTGCCTACAGCTCGGTGACCCAGCCGTGCAGGGTGTCGGTGCGCAGGGCGGCGGCGTGCCGCTTGCGCAGCGCCTCGCCGATCGCGCCCGGCCGGCCGGTGCCGACGACGCGACCGTCGACCTCGAGGACGGGGGCGACGCCGGCGGAGGTGCCGGTGACGAACACCTCGTCGGCGATGTACAGCTCGGTGAGGTCGACGGTGCGCTCGACGACCGGGATGCCGTCCTCGGCGGCGAGGGTGAGCAGGGTACGCCGGTTGATGCCGTCGAGGATGTCGCAGGACGGGTCCGGGGTGATCAGGGTGCCGCCGCGGACCAGGAAGATGTTGGCGGCGCTGACCTCGCACACGTGCCCGTTGCCGTCGAGGAAGACCGCGTCGTCGTAGCCGGCGTCGATGGCGTCCTGCTTGGCGAGTACGGAGTTCACGTACGCGCCGTTGACCTTCGCGCGGGACGGGATCGCCGAATCCGGGATGCGGCGCCACTGACTGGTCTTCAGGCGCATGCCGTTCTGCGGCACGATCGGGACGGCGTCGTAGACGAACATGCTGACGGTGGTGTGGCAGCCCCGGACCCGCGTGCCGGGGATGGGCTCGTCGACGTGCACGCTCGCCCGCACGAACACGTCCCCGGTGGGTGCGTTCTCCGCGACGAGTTCGGTTGCCGCCGACACGAACCGGTCGTAGTCCCAGTCGGCGGCGAACCCGTCCATCCCGATGATCTTGCAGGACTCGACCATGCGCCGGAAGTGGTCGGGCAGCCGGAACGCGGTGCGCCGGTCCCCGTCCACGTGCACCGGGAAGACGGTGTACACGCTCAGGCCGTAGAGCAGCGCCGACGTCGCCACGCCCAGGGCCGCCTCCGAGGCGTCGACGATCCGGTCACCGAAGTACACGCGAGGATGTGGGGTAGCCATGGCGGGGAATGCTAGCGAGCGCACCCCCGCGCGGGAAGCGAATTCCGGCGCGGCGCCGCATCCCGCACCCGGGCCGCCCCGAGCGGCACACTGACCGCATGCTGCATCTGCGGATCCTGACTCCGTCCGATCTGACGGACGAGGCGGTACGGATACTCGAGGACGAACCCGGGGTCAGTGGACTCGCGGTGCTGCGCGGTGTGGCGGTGCGCCCGGTCGGCGACATCGTGCACGCGGATATCGCCCGCGAGGTCGCCAACGAGGTGATCGAGGCGCTGCGAGGCACCGGCCTGCACCACCGCGGCAGCATCGAGATCGAGCCGGTGCACGCGTGGCTGTCCCGCGACGGACTCGACGCCGAACTGCGCAGCCCGGGCAGCAGCGCCGACACCGTGGTGTGGGCGGAGGTGGCGCAACGTTCCTACGAGGACGTCGAGCTCAACTGGACGTACCTCAGCTTCATGACCCTCGCCACGCTGCTGGCCGGGATCGCGATCATCACCGACTCGCAGATCCTGGTGATCGGCGCGATGGTGCTCGGTCCGGAATTCGGTGCGATCGCGGCGCTCGGGGTCGCCCTGGTCAGGCGCCGGTACGTGCTGCTGGCGACGGCGGTGCGCACCCTGGCCGTCGGGTTCGTGGTCGCGATCGTGGCGACCGCGCTGGCGGCGCTGGCCGGTCGGGCGCTGGGCTGGGTCACGCTCGAGGACGTGACCGGCCCGCGCCCGGACACGGCGTTCATCTACACCCCGGACAAGTGGTCGTTCATCGTCGCGGTGATCGCCGCGGCGGCCGGTGTGCTGTCGCTCACGTCGTCGAAGCTGGGCGGGCTGTCCGGGGTGTTCATCTCGGTGACCACGGTGCCCGCGGCGGGCAACGTCGGTCTCGGGATCGCGTTCGGCGCCGGCCACGAGATCTGGGGCAGCACCCAGCAGTTGCTGCTGAACCTGACCGGGATGGCCCTGGCGGGGTGGGCGACCCTGGCGATCCAGCAGGCCGTGTGGTCTCGGGTGGCGGTGCGCCGCGCCTCCGCGCTGGACCGGCGACGCCGGATGTTGTGACGGCTCAGCGGTTGCGCCGGGCCAGCGCCTCGCCGATCGCGCGGAGTCCGGCGCGCAGCGCCGCGGGCGTCAGCACCTCGACACCGTCTCCGAGCGCGGTGAGCTGCTGCACGGCAACGTCTTCCGCCTCCAGTCGCAGGTCCACCTCCACCCAGCCGTCCGCGTCCGCGGGACCGGGTGTCACCCGGGCGGCCTCGGCCCCGACCACCGCGGGCAACGATCGCCACGCGGCCGGGGACAACCGCACCCGGCACGGGTAGCGCAGCAGGGAGCGGTCGAACTCGGCGGCCGACGACGCCCACCAGGCTGCCAGGTCGAAGCCGTCGGGGCGGTGCGCACGGCCGTCGAGAATCGTTGCGTCGGTGATCCGCTCGACCCGGAACGACAGGACCCTGCCTCGGTGGGCCGCGACCAGGTACCAGACGCCGGCCTTGGCGACCAGGCCGAGCGGGTCGAGGGTACGGGTGGTGGTGCGGGTTCCCTTGCGGTAGCCGATCCGCAGGCGCGTCCCGTCCAGCACGGCCCGGGCCACCACCGCGAGATTCGCTGTCCGATCGGGGGTCCCGAACCAGCCGGGTGCGTCGACGTGCAACCGGGACCGCCACAGCTGCGCCCCGGCGCGCAGCGGGAGCGGCATGGCCCCGAGCAACTTCGCCTCCGCGGACGCGGTCTGCTCCCCCAGCCCGAGGTCCGCGGCGAGCGCCGGGATGCCGAGCAGCATCAGCGCGGACGTCTCGGCTGCGGTCATCCCGCTGAGCTTGGACTGCCAGCCGTCGAGCAGTCTGATGCCCCCGCCGGGCCCGGTCTCGGTGTAGAGCGGCACCCCGGCGGCCTGCAGCGCGGCGACGTCGCGGTAGACGGTGCGCACCGAGACACCCAGTTGCTCGGCCAGCCGGTTGGCGGTGCTGCCGGGCCCACCCTGGAGGCGCAGCATCAGGTCGAGCAGTCTGCTGGATCGCACGGGCGGAGTCTACGAACAATTCATGACAGAAGATGTCAGGAATTGTCCCGCAGACTGGACGCCATGACGACCTGGCAGCAGTTCTCCGACGAGGCGCCCGACCTGGCCGACGCGATCCGGGCCCGCCTGACCGCACACAAACACCACGTACTGGCGACCCTGCGGGCCGACGGGTCGCCGCGGGTCAGCGGCACCGAGGTGGAGACATTCCTCGGGCTGCTCGTGCTCGGCTCGATGCCGAACGCCCGCAAGGTCTTGGACCTGCGGCGCGACCCGCGCTACGCGTTGCACTCGAACCCTGGCCACCACACGATGGAGGGCGGAGACGCCAAGATCTCGGGGCGTGCCCGCGAACTCGTCGGGGAGGAGAAGCAGGCGATCCGTGACTGCTACCCGGACGATCCGGGCGGCGATGCCCATTTCTTCGAACTCGACATCGACTCGGTGGTGTTGACCACCGTGTCGGACGACAAGTTGCACGTCGACCTGTGGCTGCCCGGCGCCGGCGTCACCAGGCGCAGCCGGTGAGCGCACCAGCCACCTCACGCTCCCCCTGCTGATCAGCAGGCCGGGCGGGCTGGTAGTCGAGATGACCGACGGCACCGCGGACTCCAACGTCGTCTACCGGCACCAGGTCGGCTTCTGGTACGACCTGGTCAAGGCCGCGGTGCAGCGGATGACCACGGCGCAGGAGTACGAACTGGCGCCGCGCGGGGGCTCGGCGGTCGCGGTGACGCCGGGTTGGCTGCGGTCGGAGACGATGCTGGACATCTTCCCGGTCCTTCGCAACCGGCGAAGACGGGCTGGCATACGAGGATCAATTCGTGCCGGTCCTCGAAACACTGGAGAGGGTACGAGTACCGACACTCGCGGTGATCGACGGCGCCTGCGCAGGATCGGGGCTATTGTTGGCGGCCGCGTGCGACGTCCGGATCCCGACGCCAGCCTCATCCTTCGGGCTGCCGACCGCACGAACTGGGCAATGCAATGTCCACATATCCTCTTGCCCTGCTCGCCGACCGAATCGGATCCTCGCGGCTCACGTCCATGGTGGCGCGAGCACGGATGCTCGGTGCCACTGAGGCGGCTGACATCGGCTTCGTCACAGAGGTGGCGGAGCGCGACAACGTCAACATCCTGGAAGAGCAGGCGGTGAGAGATCTCCTCGCAGCCGCACCCTTGACGATATCCGCTACCCGTGAAGTGCTCCGGCGGATCCGTAACACCGAGTTGCCTGAATCAGCCGACACCGTCCGTCACGTGTACGGCAGCAACGACTTCCGGGCCGGGGTATCTGCGTTCCCGAGAAAGGAGAGGGCACAGTGGTCAGGAAACTGAACTCGCCTCGAGGCGAAGGTTGGCTCGATGTCGGGTTCGAGCTTGTCGACAGCCGGACCGATCCCATGCTGGTTGATCAGGTCATGTACGAGTTCACCGGACTGGCGCTTGATTCGCAGGCTACTTGAGCACCCCTGCGGGCGGAAGGGTGGCCCGCCGGTCCACAGGAGTGCGGCTGCCGAGCCTTCGCCTTTCGCGAAGGGGCGAGAACGATGCAAGCGGGCGGGGTATTCAGGCATCCCCGCTGATTTGGAGCGTTGAGGGTCGAAGAGCATCGACGCCTCCACGTGCGGTGGCGGCGATCTAGCCGATGCGCTTCCCATGGTCGTCGGCAGCTACCAACCAAGCGCGGTGCTCGGCCGGCCAGTGTGACTCTCTTTGGCAGTTTGCAGCGGCGGGTTACGACCGCGCCCGCAGTGTCCCGAATCCGGACACATTCTCTCCGGCGGGGCGTCACCACCGCGTTGCCCGGGGCTCTTCCCTGCGGAAATGTCGTTCGCGCGGGCGGCGGCCGACACACCGCCGGCACAGGTCGCGCTCGCCCCTCGCGAGGTATCCGACATACCAAAACACCTGGTTGAGTCATCCATCACACCGGGTGTGCGCAAGTGACACACTTCACATCTCGCCGTTGGTCTCAGGATCTTCTTATCCGCATCGCTACACCGCATTGGACCGAGGACACCATGGACAGACTGATCAACATAGACAACGGCGGTACCCTCACCGACATCTGCGCGTGGGACGGCCACGATTTCAGCTTCACCAAGACGCTCACCACCCCGTTCGACCTGTCTCAGTGCCTGTTCGACGGCCTGACCAAGGTGTCGAGGGAGATCTACGGTACCGAGAAGCTGCCCGAGCTGCTGCACTCGACCGCGCACATCCGATACTCGACCACGCAGGGCACGAATGCACTCGTCGAGCGCAAGGGTCCCCGTGTCGGCATCATCACCGACTCACCCGACACTGCCGACGAGCTGCGCCGTAGCCCCGAGCAGCGCGCCCTCTTCGACGACCTCGTCGGCGCCAGGGTCGCGGTGATCGACACCGCCGCGGACGACCTCGACGGTGAGCTCGTGGTGAAGGTCAATCGGCTCATCACCGACGGCGCGGCCCGCATCGTCGTCGCGATCGGTGACACCAACGACGGCCGCGAACGGGAGGTCCGCAGGGTCCTGTTGCGCAGGTTTCCGCGGCACCTGCTCGGGTCGGTGCCGTTCCTGTACTCGTGGGACTTCACAACCGACCGCACCCGGGCCCGGCGCATCTGGTCGGCGGTGATCAACACGTTCCTGCATCCGACGATGGAGAGATTCCTGTACAACGCCGAGCACCGGCTGCGCGACTATCGCGTCCGCAATCCGCTGCTGATCTATCGCAACGACGGTGCCTCCTCACGAGTCGCGAAATCCGTTGCCCTCAAAACCTACTCGTCGGGACCGCGCGGCGGTCTCGAAGGCACCCGGGCGCTCGCCGAGATCTACGGACTCAAGCACGTCCTCATGATCGATGTCGGTGGCACCACCACCGACATCGGTACTGTCACCGGAGGGGAAATCCTCACCGATCGACGCGGATCCATCGCAGGGATCCCCATCTCGTTCCCGATGTCGAACGTCGAATCCGCCGGCATCGGAGGAAGTTCCGTCATCGCGGTCACCGACGGCGTCATCACTGTCGGCCCGGAGAGCGTCGGCGCGGCACCGGGTCCCGCCTGCTTCGGCTTCGGTGGCACCTCCGCCACGATCACCGACGTCAACCTGCTGCTCGGTGTCCTCGATCCGGCCACCTACCTCGACGGCGGCTTCTCCCTCGACGCGGACCGGGCCCGCGCGGTCGTCACTGCTACCGTCGCGGAACCGCTCGGTCTCACCCTCGACGAGGCGTTGCTGGCGATGGAACAGGCCTACTTCACGGCCATGGGTACCGCCGTCGCGCCCGCGGTCGGGGACAGCGACCAGACCACGATCGCGGCCTTCGGCGGCGCCGGTCCCATGAGCGCCTGCGGCGCGGCCCGCGTTGCAGGGGTGCGCAGCGTGCTGATCCCCAAGCTGGCCGCGGTGTTCTCGGCGTTCGGCATCGGCTTCTCGGACATCGGGCAGAGCTACGAAGCCGATCTCACGGACACCACCGACGCAACCCTCGGCGCCGCCGCGGCGGATTTGCTCGCCAAGGCGGAACGCGACATGTTCCAGGAGGGCCACGCCCTCGGCGAATGCGCGCTGTCGTGGACCGTCACCACAGAGGACGAGCGCGGGATCACCGTCGACGAGGCTGCTTACCGGCCCGGCGAGCCCGTGACAGTCGTCGCCGGCGCCTCCACCGCGCTGACCCTCGTCGTCACCCGCAGGATGAACCGGATCGCGCTGCCCAACGGCTCGTTCGCCGAAGCCCGCGAACCGGAGCAGACCGGCGCTCGCACCGTGCTCGGCGCCGCCGGACGCGCCGCGGTTCCGGTGTACACGCTCACCGATCAGCGGCCGGGTGCCACGGCCGCAGGCCCCGCCATCGTCGAAGGCCCCTTCTTCACCGCCCGGGTGCAGGACGGCTGGACCTTCCACGTCACCGCCGGCGGTGACCTGCTGCTCACCGACACCCACTGATCGGCAGGCGCGACGCCTGCTCCGACCGCTTCGAAGGATGCACGACATGCGAATTCCCATGACCGAATACCTGGTCATCGACCTCGAGACCGAACTGTGGGTGTGCCGGGTGTGCCGCCACGAACTCGGCAGCGCCCGCGGCAATTACAAGGAAGGAACCCTGGTTTACGACCGCGACCCGCGCGAGATCCATCAGCCGATCATCGACCCGGACCGGTACGAGTTCACCTTCTCCCCGGACCCGGACTACTGCCGGATTCTCGAGTACTACTGCCCGGGGTGCGGCACGCAGATGGAGACCGAGTACATCCCGCCGGGTCATCCGCCGACCGTCGACATGGAATGGGACATCGACGCCCTGCGCGCCCAGTGGCTCGAACGCGGCACCGACCCGGAACAGGTCATCACCTACGGCCCCGGGCAGGACGCAGAGGGCGAGTTCGAAGGCCGTCGCAACCACCACTGAATCACCTCGACCGCAAGGATTCCCGTCACCATGAAACGCATATCCGTCGACATCGGCGGCACCTTCACCGACTGCTTCTTCGCCTGGGACGACAAGTACGTCGAGGCCAAGGCCCTCACCACCCACCACAACCTTGCGCAGGGCTTCAACGAGGCACTCGACCTCGCCTGCCGGCGCGCCGATCTCGACCGTGATGATGTTCTTTCCCAAGTGGATTCGGTGCGCTACGCCACGACCCTCGGCACCAACGCGCTCATCGAACGCAAGGGACCGCGGGTCGGCGCCATCGTCACCCACGGCTTCGAGGACACCATCCCGCTCTCCCGCGGTCGCGGCTACGGAGAGGGCCTGGACCCGTCGATGCAGCAGAACCTGCCCGCCGCCGAACGACCCGAGCCGCTGGTGCACCGCAGCCTGATCCGTTCTGTGCAGGAGCGAGTCAACTCGGCCGGCACCATCGTCGTACCGCTCGTCGAACAGAACGTTCGCGAGATGGTGCGCGAACTCGTCGACGCCGGCGCTCAGGCGCTTGTGGTGTCGCTGGTCAACTCGACCGAGAACCCGGCGCACGAGCTGCGGATCATGGAGATCATCCAGGAGGAGTACCCCGAGCATCAGCTCGGCGCGATCCCGGTGTTGCTCGGCCACCAGGTGTCCGGCCGCAAAGGCGAGTACGTGCGGGCCACCTCCACCATCGTCGACGGTTTCCTGCACGACATCATGTTCCACGCGATGAGTCAGCTGGCGAACAACCTGCGCGATTCCGGCTACGACAAGCCGATGCTCATCATTCACAACTCCGGCGGCATGGCGCAGATGAACTCGACCGATGCGTTGCAGACCATCCATTCGGGTCCGGTCGCGGGGGTCAGTGCCGCCGAACACCTGTCGGAGTCGTCGGGCATCGGCAACATCATCACCACCGACATGGGCGGTACCTCCTTCGACATCGGTCTGGTGCCTGCCGGCGGTGTAAGGCATTACGACTTCCAACCCACCATCGACCGGTGGCTGGTGTCCGTGCCGATGATTCACCTCGAAACCCTCGGCGCCGGAGGAGGTTCCATTGCCAGCTACGACCGGATCCACCAGTCCGTGCGGCTCGGCCCCGAGTCTGCGGGATCGGACCCGGGCCCGGCGTGCTATGACCGCGGCGGTCTGCGCCCGACGGTGACCGACGCCGACCTGCTGCTCGGTTACCTCGACCCCGACAACTACGCGAACGGCTTCATCAAGCTAAACCGCAAGCGCGCGGCGTTTGCCGTCGAGGAGAACCTGTGTGACGAACTGGACCTCGACGTCATCGACGTCGCCAAGGTCATCAAGAGTTCCGTCGACGAGCAGATGGCGATCGGTATCGCCAAGGAACTGCGGGTGCGCGGCTACCTGCCCGAGGACTTCACGATGCTCGCCTACGGCGGCAACGGCCCGCTGCACGCGTGCGGTATCGCCGACCACGCGGGCATCCGCCGGATCCTCGCGCCGCCGTTCTCGTCGGTGTTCTCCGCGTGCGGCGCCGGCAACATGAAGCAGCTGCACATCCACGAACGCGGCGTGCACGTGGTTCTCTACAACGCCACCACGCGCGGACTCTACGACCGCTACGAGGAGTTCAACGACATCGTCACCGCGCTGGAGGTACGCGGCGCGGAGGATCTGCGTCGGCAGGGCATCGCCGACGACGTGATCGAGCATCGCCTCGAGATGGACCTGCGGTACGGCAATCAGCTGGTGACGACCGCGGTGTCCTTCGACATCAACCGGATCCACGGGGTCGGGGACGTTCTACACCTGATCCGCACCTTCTCCGACATCTACTCGCAGCGGTACGGGCAGGGGTCGGCCGCACCCGAGGCGGGGATCCGCGTGCAGACCATCCGCGTCGCGTCGTACGTCAACGGCGACACGGTGGAGTTCGACTCCCTGCACCACGACGGGGAGCGGACGCTGCCCGTCCCGATCGAGCATCGGGAAGTGCACTTCGTCGGGCACCAGCGGGAGATCAGCACCGCGGTCTACGACGCCGAGGCCCTCGACGCCCGGCATGTCATCCCTGGCCCGGCGATCGTCACCACCGAGAACACGACCTATCTCGTCGAGCCGGGCTGGCGCCTCGAACCCTCCCCGCAGGGTGCCGTCTGGTTCCTGAAGGACTAGCGCAGAAACACCAGGAGACAATGTCATGACCACAGTGCACGACGACCTCGCCCACGCCGCCGCCGAACGCCTCGCGTCGCTCGACGAGCAGGAACAGCGGTGGGTCGACGAATTCATGGACGAGACCACGCTGTTCCTCGGCCCCGACCGGGAGATCATGCGTTCGCACCACATCACCTCCCGAAGCGAGCTGGAGGAGGAGTGCATCGCCAAGGGCGTCGACCCGCTCCAGGTGGATCGCATCCGCAAGCGCCTTTCCGGCGCCCTCGACGAGGGCTTCGAGATGTGTGAGGCGATGGGGGCGGCACCGGGCGCCAAATGGGGGGACCTCACCACCGCCATCTACACCGCCGCCGGCGACGTGACCTATTTGTCCTGCCACGGCGTGATCGCGTTCTCGGCGATCCTGCACCACCCGATCCGCTACATCATGAAGTACTGGAAGGACGAACCGACCGTCGGCATCCACCCGGGCGACGGCTTCATCCACAACGACGCCCGATTCGGCAACGTCCACAACACCGACCAGTCGATGATCATGCCGATCATCCGCGAGGACCGGATCATCGCGTGGGTGGCCGCCACCATCCACGAGGGCGAGAACGGCGCTTGCGAGCCCGGCGGCATGCCCTCCGGCTCGGAGACTCCATTCGACGACGGCCTGCGAATGAGCCCGTTCAAGATCGTCGAGCGGGGCGAGCTACGCCGCGACCTGCTCACCTTCCTGCAGCACTCGGTGCGCGATCCGAAGCTCCAGCTCGCCGACCTGAAGGTGAAGATCGGTGCGGTACAACGCATCCAGGAACGCATCGACGCGATCATCGACGAGGTCGGGGTGGACACCTTCGTCGCCGCACTGCGCACCACCGTCGAGGACGTCGAGGCCGAGGTGCGTCGCCGCATCCGCGAGCTGCCCGACGGCACCGTCCGGTTCAACCAGTTCATGGACTCGACGCTCAAGGAGAACATCCTCATCAAGCTCTCCTGTGCGATCACCGTCCAGGGCGACAAGATGACGATCGATCTGCGCGGAAGCGGACCCGAAATCCTCAACCGGGCCATCAATTCGCCTCTGTGTTCGGTCAAGTCGATGATGATGCAGGCCATCCTCGCGTTCTGGTGGCCGGATCTGCCGCGCTGCACGTCTGCGATGAGTCCGATCGACATCATCTCCGACGAGCACACCTGGTCCGATGCCGGCTACGACGCTCCGATGGGTCAGTCCCTGCAGGCTTCGTTCCGCGGATTCTCGGCCCTGCAGAACCCGTGGGCGAAGCTGCAGTTCTCCAACCCGGAGAAGTTCTCCAACGTCATCGCCCCGTGGTTCAACCAGATCAACACCTTCCTGTGGGGCGGGGTCACCCAGCACGGTGACCAGGTCGGCAACCTGTGCGCCGACCTCAACGGCATGGGTGGCGGCGCCAAGGCGTTCCGGGACGGTGAGGACGCCGTATCGCCCCTGTTCTGCGCGATGGCCGACACCGCCGAGCAGGAGGTCATGGAGGAGGAGGTGCCCTTCATGCAGCTGGTGAGCAAGCGGATCGTCCGCGACAACCAGGGCTTCGGCAAGCACCGCGGCGGCATGGGCTACGAGATGATCGTGGCGGCGGAAGGCACCCCGTTGTGGGGCTTCATGACCGTCACCTCGGGGGCGAAGTTCTCGTCCGTCTCCGGACAGTTCGGTGGTTACGGCTGCAACACCTACCCGCTGGCGATGGTCAAGGGCGTCAACGTCTACGACGAGCTGCGGCGCAATCCTGAACGATTCGACCTGTCCATCGAGAAGGTGATGAACGAGCAACCGTTCGAGGGGGCCGAGTACATCACGAGCCACATGGGTCTGCAGTTCGACGTGGCCAAGGACGGTGAGCTGTACATGATGTCGCAGGGCACCGGCGGCGGATACGGAGACCCGCTCGAACGAGCCCCGGAGGATGTGGTGGCCGATCTCGAGATCGACCGCATCTCGGGGAAGGTGGCCCACGACATCTACGGCGTCGTGTACGAGCCGCAGACTTTCGTCGTCGACGTCGCGGCCACTGAGGAGTTGCGAGCCTCGATGCGCCGTGCGCGGATCGCCCGCGGCGTTCCCTATGCGCAGTTCGTCGAGCAGTTCGTCACCCCGGAACCTCCGAAGGAACTGCTCTACTACGGCGCCTGGGGTGACACCGAGGAACTGACCGCTACCCACTTCACCGTCCACGGTGCGCAGCGGGTCACCACCACGATCGACAAGATGCCGATCATCATGATGCCCGATCGTCGCGAACTGAAGATTGCCGAGCTGACCGCGCGGGTGAAGGAACTCGAGGCCAAGCACGGCGAGGTGGTCCACCGCAAGTCCTGATCACCCCTCTGACCCGTCCGCCCGGGTGCCCGCACTCTGTGAGTGCGGGCACCCCTTCAACCCGGAGACGACACGATGACCACTTCGAAGCCCGAGTTTCTCGATGCACCGGCCTCGGGGCGCAGGACCCCCTTGATCGTCGATCATCTCGACTACAGTCGGCAGGTCCTGTTGCGAGGCAACCCGATTCCCTGGGACGACCCCACTGCATTGTCGAACCTGCTCAACCAGGCACACGGGTTGCTGCGCCCGGACGTCACTCTGCTCGACCTCGGCGCCTACTACCGGATCCTCGCTCGGGAGCTGCGTCTGCATGAGGCGATGACCGCACGGTCGCGTCCCGGATACGCGCTGCGCGTACTGCTCGGTGACGCGGACGCCGGCCGGGCGGCGGTGACGCTGGTTGCCACCGTGGCAGGTACGACACGGCTGCCGCTCGTCCTGCAGATCCCGTCTCCGCGGGCATGGCTGGAGCAGACGCACCCGGGAACGACGGACGATCTCGACGCCGACCGGGTGGAGAACGCGGCGATCTACGTCGCGGACTGGCTTCGCGGGTTCGCCGACGTGCCCGTCGCGGCGCTGCTGCTCGACGAGCGTATGGCCGGAGGTGTGCCCGACGTGCCCGCCGACGCCTATGCGCCGATCGCCAACGTCGCCATGCACTACCGGTGGGAGCTCGGGTTGCGCGATGACCCGAGCGTGACGTTCGGTGAACACGGCGGGGACGTGCTCGGCGCAGGCTTTTGGCTCGCCGACAACGCCGCCGTGCCCGCAGCGTCCGGGACGTTCCGGCTCGCCCGGCTCCCCGCGGAAGCGGTGCCCGAAACGGTGCTGGCCAGGCTGTCCGACCTCGACCGGGTCGGTGACGGGACCGCGACGGTGTGACCACGGCCCGGTATCCCGCGGACCCCGCGGGATACCCTCGTGTGAGTCGGGCCACAACGGTACGGGCGAGGGGAACGCGATGAAGAATGCAGACCGACGGCTGCAGGTGGCCGTCGCCCGTGCCGGGTTCCTCGAATCCGGGGAGTCGGACGACTCTCTGGTGTCTTCGGTCGTGTCCGCGTCGTGGCAGCGGTCGCAGGCGGCCGGGGTGCAGCCTTCCGGCGGGGACGTCGGCTTCGTCGGTGATGTGAATCGCGAATCCCGGCTGGTGCAATGTGCGATGTCCGTTTTCGACAAACTCGCGGCGGACATCGTCGACGTTCCCGTCAGCATCGCACTGACCGACGCCAAGGCGCAGGTGCTGATGAGGATCGACGGTGCCCGAAGTATCGGGCGTCTCCTCGATCGGGTTTCACTCGCCCCCGGTTTCGACTATCGCGAGGGCGAGATCGGCACCAACGGCGTGGGCACCGTGCTCGAATCCGGACAGGCCGTCCAGATCGAGGGCGCCGAGCACTTCCACGACCGATTCCAACCGTTCGCGTGTTCCGGTGCCCCGATCCGTGACCCCTTCAGCGGTCGTATCGCGGGTGTCGTCGACCTGAGCTGTCTCGCCGAGCATTCCTCGCCGCTGCTCGCGAGCGTCGTGCGCAGCGCCGCATCCGAGATCGAACTCAACCTGTTCCGTGACCGCAGTGCCCGCCAGCACGCGCTGTTCGATGCGTTCGTGCGCGCCGACGCGCGGGGTGAGACGGCGCTGCTCGCCACGGGCAGCGCGATGTCGCTGGCGAATCCCCTCGCCCACGCAATCCTGGGGCCGGCGAACCAGCGCCGCGTGGGCGAGCACGTCGACTACATGATCGGGCATCGCGACCGTATCGACGAGAATGTCGAACTGCCCGACGGCGTCTTCGTCCGGGTGCGGGCCACCCGGATCCGAGCCGGAGAGGACACCGCCGGATACCTGATCGACGTGTCCGAATCGACCGCCGCGGCGGCCACGATCCCGGCTGCGGTCCGCCCCGTCGCTTCGCCCCGGATGCGCCCGTATCTTGCCGGCCTGGCCGCCGCAGGAACCGACACGCTGCGGGCCGGCGGCGGCTCGGCCCTCTGGACCCGGGCCTGTAGCGAGATCGAGGACGCGGTGCGCGCGGGGGAACGGATTCTGGTCACCGGGGAGCCGGGCACGGGCAAGGCGTCGCTGGCATCGGAGATCTTCCATTCGGTGGTGCCGGGCGGGCGCAGCATCCTCGTGGACGGCAGCGGCGCCGACCTCTCCGGGCTCGCCGTCGACTCCGCGACGCCAACTCTGTACGTGCTGCGCAACCTTCGATCCATGCCCGAGCCGGTTGTGGCGACCCTGGCGGCGGTGTTGGCTCAGCCCGGTCCCGACCACGTGTTCGTTGTTGCCACCATGCAGGATTCGGATGATCCAGCGCCGGAGTTCCTCGTGCCGTTGCTCGACGCGCTTGAACGGACCGTGCACGTGCCCGCGCTGCGGCACCGCACCGACGACATCCCCGTGGTGGCCGAGCAGGTGCTTCGGGTGATCACCGGATCGTCGAGCCGCGAGCTCACGCCCGACGCGATGCGCCTGCTCGTGAGCTACCCGTGGCCGCGCAACATCCACGAGCTCGAGGCTGCGCTACGCAGTGCCGTCGCGCTACGACCGGCTGGACGCATCACGCGGGACGATCTGCCCGAATGGTGTCACCACGGGCCGCGACGCCAACTGAGCGCCGTCGAAGCGGCCGAGCGTGACGTGGTGACCAAAGCACTGCGAGGAACCGGCGGGAACAGGGCGAAAACTGCTCGTGCGCTCGGAATTTCACGATCGTCTTTGTATCGGAAGCTGACGAAGTTCGGGCTCGCGGACGGGGCCGACCCCATCGGGTGAAGACGTTTCCGGGAGCGGGCAGTGCCCGGTTCCGGGTGTGTGTCGGCGATCTGTCGGGACGATCGGTGTCCGGTTTGATGTTGTCCACGGCGACGTCGAGGTGGCCGAATTTTGACCCACTTCGGCTCGGTCGTCCGCCGCCCGTGTCACCAGGTGAGGTTCTCCGCGCAGCGGCTGCCGTCGGCGGCGGACTCCACCTGCACGGTGGCGTGCCCGAGCCCGTGACCGTCGAGGACCGTCTTCGCTGCCCGCAGCACGGACTGGGTGTCGGTGTCGGTGGTCAGGTGCACGGTCGCCACGTCCATGCCGGTGGTGAGCGTCCACACGTGCAGGTCGTGCAGGTCGGTGACCCCGGGTAGGGCGAGGAGGTCGGCGCGCACGGCGTCGACATCGACGTTCGCGGGTGACGCCTGGGTGAGGATGCGGAGGGCGGCGGCGGCCAGTTTGACGGCCCGCGGCACCACCCACAGCGAGATCAGCACGCCGACGACGATGTCGGCGTAGGTCCAGTTGAAGGCGAACACCAGGGCGCCTGCGATCAGGACGCCGACGCTGCCGACGGCGTCGGCGAGCACCTCGAGGTAGGCGCCGCGGACGGCGAGGGAGTCCTCCGCGTCGCCGCGCAGCAGCCACATCACCACGAGGTTCGCGGCCAGCCCGGCGGCGGCGGTGAGCATCAGCGGTAGCCCGGGGATCTCGGGGGCGTCGCCGATCCGCCCGATCGCCTCGTACATCACCCACGCCGCGACGGCGAGCAGGAGGACCGCGTTGGCCATCGCGGTGAGGACCTCGGCGCGGTGCCAGCCGAAGGTGCGGGCGGCGGCCTTGGACCCCTGCCGCGCGAGCAGCAGTGCGACCAGACCCATGGACATG
The DNA here is from genome assembly GCF_053589375.1 of Rhodococcus sp. NPDC003348. Classification (NCBI taxonomy): domain Bacteria; kingdom Bacillati; phylum Actinomycetota; class Actinomycetes; order Mycobacteriales; family Nocardiaceae; genus Rhodococcus; species Rhodococcus sp. NPDC003348. The sequence continues at coordinate 24,104 of NZ_JBSFRT010000020.1, read as the reverse complement.
CCGACCACGTCGGTGAGCATGTGGCCCGCGTCGGCGAGCAGCGCCAGCGATCCGATGGCGAGACCGACGACGACCTCGAGCACCAGGAATCCGACGAGGATGCCGAGAGCGAGGACCATCCGGCGGATTCGCGCCGCGGGCGGTCCCGCGATGCCGGGTTCGACGGCGCCGTGGCCGTGCGCGTGTCCGTGTCCGACGCCCATCACCCGGCTCCTCGCTCGTTCGGTCGGCCCGTGTTCTCCGGACCCGGAGCCATCATATGCACATATTCGCATATATCGAAAGGGCTACTCCGGCGGGTAGGCGGGGTTGGGCACGGTCGGCGGCAGGGTCGCGATCGCGGAGATCCGGCTCAACCCCGCCACCTGAAGCAGGTCCACGATCAGGGACCGGATCTGCGCGAACACCACGGTCGCCGAGATGCCCGCGTTCTCCACCAGTTCCGCCTTCGCGCCGACCGCGACCGAGCGCAGCACCCGCGCCGCCTCCGCCCGGTCCGGCTGCTGCCCCGGGTCGGCGAGCACCACCCGCCGCAGCACGTCGACCGCGTGCGAGAGCTTCTCCACCTCGTCCACCAGCCGCGGGTCGAGGATCTCGTCGTCCCGCACCAGGGTCAGCGACCGGCGGGCGAGGACGCGGATGTTGCGCATCGCGTTGTCGATCGGGTCCGCCGCCGCGGCGAGCCGGTCGAACCGGGACCGCGAGTTCCAGTACAGCGGCGAGAGCCGGCTGATCTCCCGCCCACCGCTCAGACTCGACCGCAGCCCTTCGATGGAGGACTGGGTGGCACGGGCCTTCTTCAAGCCCTCCTTGATCGGTTTCGGATCGTTGGCGACGAGTCCGTCCGCGACCAGCTGCAGCACCTCGGACGCGGTGCCGAGGATGTCCGCGGCGTTCTTGCGGGCTCGCAGCACCGGATGCGACGGCACGAGGGTGACGACCAGGAAACCGACGAGGCCGCCGATCAGGGCGTCGATCATCCGGTCCGCCCCGCCGCCCTGCTGTGGCGGGATCAACGTCGCCACCAGCACCGCGGAGGTCCCGGCCTGCATGGAGATGATCGGGCCGCCGTCGAGGAAGATCGCGGTCGACATCGCCAGGGCGACGACGAGGGTGATCTGCCAGGCTCCGGTGCCGATGATCGAGATCAGGGTGTCACCGACACCGATACCGACGGTGACGCCTGCGATCAGCTCGGCCGACCGCCGCACCCGGGCCCCGAGCGAGAGCCCGAGGGACACCACCGCGGCGATCGGCGCGAAGAACGGATTGTGGTGGTGGAAAAGGTCGTTGGCGACGAACCAGGCCAGGCCCGCCGCCAACGCGCACTGCAGCACCGGGAACGCGGAGGCGCGGACACGAGCAGCGGAGGCCCGCAGCCGTTTCCGCGCCCGGTCACGGCTGTAGACGGGAAATCTATTCGACGCCAAGTGCTTCGGCAGCCCGCGGGTCGCAGTCCTCCAGCAGGTCCAGGCACCGGGCGTGCTCGTCGGACTCGCCGATCACCTGCGCGGCCCTGGCCAGGGCGGCGACGCAGCGCAGGAACCCGCGGTTCGGTTCGTGGCTGTACGGAACCGGACCGAAGCCCTTCCAGCCGTTGCGCCGCAACTGGTCGAGCCCGCGGTGGTAGCCGGTGCGCGCGTAGGCGTAGGCCGTGATCGTCTCGCCGTCCGCCAGCGCCGCCTCCGCCAGGTACGCCCAGGCGATCGACGCGGTCGGGTGGTCGGCGGCCACCTGCTTGGGGTCGGCCTTGTTCAGGAGTTCGGACTCGGCGTCCTCGTCGCCGGGCAACAGAGTGGGCTGGGGGCCGAGCAGATCACCGAAAGAGGTCATGCCGACCATTGTGCGCGCAGCCCAACTTCGGCTGCGCCCCGACACCCCGCGTACGACGCCTCGGACCGGGTCGCTCACGTCGTAGGCTGCTGACCGTGCGCGAGGTCCGCGCCACCCGAGACCGTCACAGAACCAGGGGGCGAAGGCCGTGCCGAACCACGAACCCGAGTCCGGGCAGGACCCGGCGGACACCCCCGACGAGGCTGCCCCGGATCCGTCCGACGCCGCGACCACCGTCATCCCGCACGCGACCCGCGCCACGCCGACCCGGGTCGGCCCCGGAACGGCCGCGGGCGGGGCGCCTGCGGCGGCCCGGATCCCCGAACCGCCATCGGCACCGTCCCGGCGGCGCCGGTGGCCGCTGGTTCTCGGGGCCCTCGTGCTGCTCGGCGCGCTCGCGGCCGGCGCGGCACTGCTCTACGACCGCGTCTCCGGTGACGGCACCGAGACCGCGGTCCGAGCGGCGATCACCGATTTCGTCGACGCCCTCGACCGCGGCGACCTCGCGGCGCTGCGGGCGGGCAGCTGCGGCGAACTCGCCGCCTACTACGGACAGGTCACCGACGCCGACTTCGCGGACGTGTACCGGTCGGCGAACTCCGATCGTGCGGTCCCCGTCGTGACGAGCATCGACGCGGTGTCCGTCACCGACGACACCGCCCTCGCCCAGGTGACCGTCCACACCGCGAACGATCCGGGCTCGAGTTCGGTGCGCTCGTTCGCGCTCGAGCGGCAGGACGGCGTGTGGAAGGTGTGCAGCTGAGAACGTGGGCCGTCACAGGTCCGACAGCGGAGGGAAGACGGCAGCGACACCTGCCGGGTCGCGATGGAGCACCCGCCGCACGTCACCACTGACCCGGGACAGGTCACCGTTCGCGATCGCGGTGTAGGAACTGACCCAGCCGTCGACCTCCCACTGCTGCGCCCCGTAACGGGCACGCGAGGCGTACGCCTCGTCGAGCGTCTCGCGGTGGTAGCGGATCGGCCGGCCCAGCGCCGCCGTCAGCGCTTCCGCCACGTCGGCCAGTGACAGCGCCGCCGGGCCCGTCAGGTTCAGCGTGTGCCCGTCGTGGCGGTCGCCGGCGAGCACGGCGGCGGCCACCTCGATCACGTCGGCGCGCGCGACCATCGCGGCGCGTCCGTGTCCGGCCGGACCGCGGATGAGGTCGTCGTGACCGACCAGCGCGGGCATCAGGTCCAGATACAGGTTGTCGCGCAGGAACGTGAACACCAGGCCGCTGTCACGGATGGCCTGCTCGGTGCGCCAGTGGTCGCGCCCGAAGGTGAACGTGCAGTCCGGTGCGGCGCCGACGAACGAGACGTAGACGATGCGTCGCACCCCGGCGGCGACCGCCGCGTCGACGGCCCGCCGCTGCAGGTCGGCGCGGTCGGGGCTCTCGGTCGCCGAGACCATGAAGAAGGTGTCCGCGCCGCGCAGCGCGTCGACGAGCGCCGGGTCGCCGAAGCTCGCCCGGATCGCGGTCGCGCCCTGCCTGCCGTGGAGGCGGGACGGGTCGCGGGTGATCAGCGTGGCCTGCGTCCCGGCCTCGGCGAGCAGATCCGCAACTCCCCCACCGATGTGCCCGCCGGCCCCGGAGACGGCGATCCGCTCGCTCATGTCCCCACCCTACGGCCGCGAAAAGACGAAAGTGCAGTTCCCGTCGCATCGGCCGGGTGGCCGCGACGGGAACTGCACTTTCGGGGGGAAGAACTATCCGGCGGAGACCGAGCGTCCCGCGGACTTGAGGTCGTTGCAGGCCTCGATGACGCGAGCGGTCATGCCGGCTTCGGCCTTCTTCAGGTAGCTGCGCGGGTCGTAGACCTTCTTGTTGCCGACCTCGCCGTCGACCTTCAGGACACCGTCGTAGTTGGTGAAGAAGTGGCCGGCGATCGGGCGGGAGAACGCGTACTGGGTGTCGGTGTCGACGTTCATCTTCACGACGCCGTAGCGCAGCGAGTCCTCGATCTCCGACTTCAGCGAGCCCGAGCCGCCGTGGAAGACGAAGTCGAACGGCTGGGAGCCGGCGGCCAGGCCGAGCTTGGCGGTCGCGGCCTCCTGGCCCTCCTTGAGCACCTCCGGCTTGAGGACGACGTTGCCCGGCTTGTAGACGCCGTGCACGTTGCCGAACGTGGCGGCCAGCAGGTACTTGCCGTTCTCGCCGACGCCGAGCGCGTCGACGGTCTTCTCGAAGTCCTCACGGGAGGTGTAGAGCTTGTCGTTGATCTCGGCCTCGACGCCGTCCTCTTCGCCGCCGACGACGCCGATCTCGACCTCGAGGATGATGTTCGCGGCCTTCGACAGCTTCAGCAGGTCCTGCGCGATCTGCAGGTTCTCGTCGATCGGCACGGCCGAGCCGTCCCACATGTGCGACTGGAACAGCGGGTTCCGGCCGGCGTTGACGCGCTCCTGCGAGATGGCCAGCAGCGGGCGGACGAAGGTGTCCAGCTTGTCCTTGGGGCAGTGGTCGGTGTGCAGCGCGATGGTGACGTCGTACTTGGCGGCGATCACGTGCGCGAACTCGGCGAGTGCGACCGCGCCGGTCACCATGTCCTTGACGCCGAGGCCCGAGCCGAACTCCGCGCCGCCGGTCGAGAACTGGATGATGCCGTCACTGCCGGCGTCCGCGAAGCCCTTGATGGCCGCGTTGATCGTCTCGGACGAGGTGCAGTTGATGGCGGGGAAGGCGAAGGAGTGCTCCTTGGCCCGTCCGAGCATCTCGGCGTAAACCTCGGGAGTTGCGATGGGCACGGCAGCTGACCTCCATGTCGGCGTGTCGGATGGGCGCAGTCGGTCGTGTCGGTGCGCACCTGGTCCTAGCAGTATGGCAACTGCGACCCACGACGTCTCGTGCGAGTCCGCAGATCGGGCACTAAGCCCCCTCTCAGACACCGCCGGTACGCTGATGCGCGTGATTGTGCAGGCAGCCGCTGACCTCGTGACCGATGGCCGGGACTCCGTGACGAACCTGGCACTGCTGCCGGGCTTCCTGGATCCGGTGAACCTTCTGAACTCGTTCGGCACCTGGGTGCTGGTCGGCCTGCTGCTGGTGGTGTTCATCGAGTCCGGCCTGCTGTTCCCGCTGCTGCCGGGTGACTCGTTGCTGTTCACCGCGGGCCTGATCGCCGCGTCGAAGTCCACCGAGGTGGAACCGTTCGCGCCGCTGTGGGTGCTGCTGGTGACGATCCCGATCGCCGCGATCCTCGGCGACCAGGTCGGCTACTGGATCGGCGCGAAGGGCGGCGCCGCCCTGTTCAAGTCGGACGACGCGAAGTTCTTCAAGAAGAGCTACATCGACGAGTCGCACGCGTTCTTCGAGAAGCACGGCCCGATCACCATTCTCCTCGCCCGCTTCGTGCCGATCGTGCGCACCTTCGCTCCGCTGGTGGCGGGCGCGTCGAAGATGAAGTACTCGGTGTTCCTCACCTACAACATCGTCGGCGGCATCGCCTGGGGCGCGGGCGTCACCCTGCTCGGCTACCTGCTCGGCCAGATCGGCTTCATCCGCGACAACGTGGACCTGATCTTCATCGTCATCGTGCTCGTCTCCGTCATCCCGATCGCGGTCGAGGTCGGCAAGCGCTACCTCGCGTCGCGTCGCGCCCCCGCCGCCGACGCCCCGGCGACCACCGTCGCCGACGAACGCACGCCGTAGTCGATGCCGCTGGCCGTCGCCGACCTCGGACCGTTCGACAGTGTCGGGCCGGTCGTGGTGTGGCTGCTCGTCGTGACCTTCGTTTTCCTCGAGTGCGCCTTCATCGTCGGACTGTTCCTGCCCGGTGACTCGATGCTGCTGACGGCCGGGATCGTGCTCGCCGGGCACTCGGCGGGGACGGCGCACGTGTGGTCGCTGTCGGCCGGCGCGGCCGCGGCCGCGATCGCCGGCAATCAGGTCGGCTACGTGATCGGGCACCGCAGCGGACACCACCTGGCGGCCCGCCGTGACGGCAAGTACCTCAACACCACGAACCTGCACAAGGTCAACGCGCTGCTCGATCGGCACGGGTTCTGGTCGGTACTCGTCGCCCGGTGGATCCCGTGGGTGCGGACCCTGTGCCCGCTCGTGGCCGGCGCCGCCCGAATGAATCACCGCGCCTATACCGTCGCGAGCACGCTCGGGGCGCTCGCGTGGGCGCCGGTGCTGTTGCTGCTCGGGTTCTACGCGGGCGAGTTCCTCGAACAGGTGCCGTGGCTGATGCCCGCGGTGCTGGCGGTGCTGGTCACCGCGCTCGTCGTCGGGACGGTCGTCGGGGTGCGGCAGTACCGCCAGGAACTCGAGAAGCCGCCGGAGGACTACGCGGTCGAGTGAGCCCGCCGGGTGTTCGCGAGGATCGCGTCGTGGACGTACCACGCGAATCCGGGTGCGATCCCGTCCCACTGATCGACGACGGCGGGGTCGGCGACGTACTCCCGCGCCACTTCGACGTGACGGTCGGCGCCGCAGTCGTGGAACCAGCGTTCCAGGTGCCGACGATGCTGCTCGGCGGCGTCCATCGCCTGCTCGCCGTCGGCGGGCACGCCGGCCGCCATCGCCTCGGCGAACGCGGCGATGGCACTCTCCGCCTCGGCCTTGATCTCGTGCCAGTCCTCGGCGGTGTACGCCGATGTGGCCCGCCACTCGCCGCCGGTGCCGCGGGCGGCGGCGAACAGATCCGCGAACCGGTCGGTGCCGAAGATCTCGAGTTGTTGTGCCGGTGAGAGTGCAATGCCCAGGCGCCGGGCCTCGATCTCCCGTTCCAGTTCGGTGAGCAGGTGCGCGGTCCGGGCCTGCCGCTGTCGCAGCAGGCGGTGCTGGCGGCGCAGGTGGGTGTCCGGGTCCGGGTAGTCGATCAGCGCGGCGATCGCGTCGAGGGGAAAGTCGAGCGCCCTGTAGTAGAGGATGCGCCGCAACCGGTCCAGGTCGGTGTCGGTGTAGCGGCGGTGGCCCGCCGAGGTGCGCGCGTGCGGAGTCAGCAGCCCGATCTCGTCGTAGTGGTGCAGGGTGCGCACCGACGTCCCGGACAGCTTCGCGACCTGCCCGACCGGGTACTCACCCACGGCGACGGGCTCGCTCGAGTGCCTCGGCGAGCAGGTCCACCGCGAGCTGCCCGCACCGCGGACCCGGGTTCAGGATCGAGATCCACGACTGCGCGGCGTACACCGGATGCGGCAGCAGCCGGTCCGCCTCCCGGTAGTCGTACTCGCGGCGATGGTCGGCGTGCTCCTCCGGTCCGTGGCCGAGCAGGTCCCGGAACCGGTCTCGGCCGACGTGGACGTTGAGCCGGTACACGCCGGGGCGGTCCAGGTCGGACGCGGTGTCGAACCCGGGGTAGTCACCGGTGACGATCGTCGCGAACGGGGACCGGTCGTCGGGGGCTCCGTCGGCCGGTCCGCGATCGGCGTAGACGAACACGTCCCCCCACGCGACCTCCGGTGCGCCGTTCTCCGCTCCCGCGACCAGGATCCGGACCCCGTCCATCGCGGCCGCCCGGGCCACGGCCTCGTCGAGTGTCCAGGTGTTCTGCGATGTGCTCATGCCGGCCACGGTAGAACCTCACGCTGCGTGGGGTGCAAGCGTTTCCCGGGACGGGTCCCGGGCTCCCTCGATAAACTGGCTGCGCAGCAAGGGTTTCCCCGGCAACGGTTCCCGGTCGCCGTCTCCTCGCGACGACGAGACCACGAAGGGACGTCACCGATGTCCGAATTCCCGCCGATCGCGGAGTACGCCTTTCTGTCCGACTGCCGGACCGTCGCACTACTCGCCCCGGACGGAAGCGTCGAGTGGCTGTGCCTGCCCCGCCCCGACTCGGCCAGTGTGTTCGGCTCGCTGCTGGATCGATCCGCGGGGTTCTTCAGGCTGTCGCCGGCGAACATGACTGTGCCGTCGCAGCGCCGGTACCTGCCCGGGACGCTCGTGGTCGAGACGACGTGGTGCACGCCGACGGGGTGCCTGGTGGTCCGCGACGCCCTCGCCATCGGGACGTGGTCCGGTGCGCGCCGGATCCCCGGGCACCGGCGGCCGCCCGGCAACTTCGTCGCCCTCGGCATGATGGTGCGCACCGCGGAGTGCGTGGAGGGCACGGTCGAGACCACGGCGAACTGCCTGCCCCTGTTCGACTACGGTCGCGACGCCGGATCGTGGGCGTACGTCGACGAGGGCTACGGCCACCTGCGGTGCCGTGCCGTGGGCGCCGCGCCCGACCCGACGCTCACGCTGACGAGCAACCTGCGGTTCGCGATCGGCGGCGCCAGGGCGGGCGGGCGCACCGACCTGATGGCGGGAGAGCACGCGTTCGTCGCGCTGTCATGGGGCGACCTGGCGCCGCCGCGGACGTTCGAGGAGGCGGAAGAGCGGATCGAGACCACCGGGCGACTCCACCGGGCGTGGTTGCGGCACGCCGCGCTGCCCGATCACCCGTGGCGGCCGCACCTCGAGCGCAGCGTCATGACTCTCAAGGGGCTGACGTACGCGCCGTCCGGCGCGATCATGGCCGCGGCGACCACGTCCCTGCCGGAAGCTCCGGGTGGAGAACGCAACTGGGACTACCGATTCTGCTGGATCCGCGACTCGTCGTTCCTCCTGCGGGCACTGTTCGATCTCGGACACGACTGGGAGGCGGTCGAGTACTTCGAGTTCCTGATGGACGCGATCACCGGCGGCTCGCCCGGCGACGGTTCATCCGGGGCCGCACTGCAGATCATGTACGGCATCGACACCGAACGGGACCTGACCGAACGCACCCTCGACCACCTCGGGGGCTACGACGGAGCCCGCCCCGTCCGCGTCGGCAACGGCGCCTACGCGCAGCGCCAGCACGACATGTGGGGTCTGACGCTCGACTCGATCGCCACCCACGTCCGGCACGCCAGCCGACTCGGTCCGCCCGCCTGGACCCTGGTGACGAGTCTGGTGGAGGGTGCGGTCGCGGCCTGGCGGGAACGCGACCGCGGGATCTGGGAGATGCGGGGCGAGCCACACCACTTCACCGCGTCGAAGGTGATGTGCTGGGTGGCCCTGGACCGGGGCGCCCGGCTCGCCGCCGACCGCGGCGACGCCACCGATGCGGCGCGGTGGCGCGCGATCGCCGACGAGATCCACGCCGACGTGTGCGCGCACGGCGTCGACGACCGCGGCGTGTTCGTCCAGTACTACGGGGCCACCGCGCTGGATGCGTCCGCGCTGCTCGTGCCGCTGATGGGGTTTCTGCCGCCCGAGGACGAGCGGGTCCGGGCGACGGTGACGGCGATCGAACGGGAGCTGACGTCGGACGGGCTCGTGCTGCGCTACCGGGCGGGGACCGACGACGGGTTCACGGACCCGGAGGGAGCCTTCACGATGTGTTCGTTCTGGCTGGTGTCGACGCTGACGATGATCGGCGAGACCGAGCGAGCGCACCGGCTGTGTGCGCGACTGCTGTCCCTGGCCAGCCCGCTCGGGCTGTACGCCGAGGAAATCGACCCGCTCACCGGCGCACAGCTCGGCAACTTCCCCCAGGCGTTCACCCACCTCGCGCTGATCGAGGCCGTGACCCGGCTGATCCGGGCCGAGGCGTGACCGGGTCCGAGCTGCTCAGACCCGGAACCGGCGGGTCGGCCGCGGCTCGAGCGTGCCGGCCGCGACGTACGCGGCCTCCATCAGCATCCACCCGCCCAACTGGACGGACAGGTCCCGCTCGGCGATGTCGGAGGCGTGCACGGTTCCGCCGGAGAACGTCGCGATCCCGGCGCCGAGGCCGGGCAGCCGCGCCGTTCGGGTCCAGTCGCAGCCGAACAGGGGCTGGCCCTCGATCTGCAGCCGGTTGTCCCACGCGGCTTCCGCGGAGTCGAGGACGATCTGGGCGGCGATGCGCCGTGCCCGCTGGTCGGGCTCGCTGTCGCCGGGCAGCCGCGCGGCGACGTGTGCGAGGTACCGGGCGAGGATGCCGTCGAAGAGGCCGCCGTCGCCGCCCCCACCGCCGGCGATCACCCCGTCCACGGTCAGGTGCTTGTCGATCGCGTCCACGAGATCGTGTACCCGTCGCCGGTGCCGTGGCTCGTCCAGACGCAACGCCAGCTCGGTTTCCATGCCGAGCGCGACCCCCTGGCAGTACGTGTAGACGGCGCGGTCGAGGACGCCGGCGGGCACCGGTCTGCCGGAGGGGAACCGGATCCCGTCGAGGATCAGGCCCGTCGCGGGATCCTTGAGCGTGTCGTCGATCCAGTCGGCCATGGCCTGCGCCCGCAGCAGGCGACCGGTGCGGGCGAGCAGGATCGCGGCGGGACCGTTGGCCGGCGCGTTGTAGAAGTCCGAGCGGGTGCGCCACGGGATGCCGCCCCCGGACTCCGGCGCCCACGCGCTGAACACCTGCGTTTCGAGGTCGCCGATCGCGACCCGGAAGTCGAGATGGTGCAGCCGCTGCGCCCGTTCCAGCGCGATACCGAGCCACGCCATGTCGTCGTAGTACTGGTTCGTCCACCCGGTGATGTTCCGGATCCGGTGGGCACGACCGATTTTCGTGATCCTGCGACGACGGCGCGAGGTCGGGTTCCGGTCGGCGGCGTCGATGACGCAGTCCAGCAGATGGGCCTGCCACCAGTAGTGCCAGGTGAAGAACAACCGCTCCCGGCGAACCGGCGGCCACGCGACCACCGCCAGACTCGTGCCGGGCAGCGCCCACAGTCGCCGGAGATGCCGGGTGACCACCGCCTCCTCGGCGGCGTCCGCCCGCGCCGACCACTCGTGCTGCATGACAACCGATCTTGCCTATTCGAGGGACGATTCGCTACCACGACCGGCCGAGATCGGCGTGTTGCCGAATCCAGGCGTGCATCGCGATCCCCGCGGCCACCCCGGCGTTGATGCTTCGGGTGGAACCGAACTGCGCAATCGAGACAGTCATCGCGGCGGACCGCTTCGCATGATCACTGACGCCCGGGCCTTCCTGCCCGAACAGCAGGATGCACTCGCGCGGCAGGTTCGCCGTCTCCAGCGGGACCGAACCGGGCACGTTGTCGACGGCCACGACGGCGAGGTCCGAACTGGCGGCGTACTCGAACAGTTCCTCGGCGGTCGGGTGGTGGACGATGTGTTGATAGCGGTCGGTGACCATGGCGCCGCGCCGATTCCACCGTCGCCGACCGACGATGTGCACGGCGGCCGCGGCGAAGGCGTTGGCGGTGCGGACCACCGTGCCGATGTTGGCGTCGTGCCCGAAGTTCTCGATCGCGACGTGGAACGGGTGCCGCCGGGTGTCGATGTCCGCCATGATCGCGTCCCGGCTCCAGTACCGGTAGGCGTCGACCACGTTTCGCCGGTCCCCCGAGATCAGCAGTTCGGGGTCGTACCGAGGGTCGTCCGGCAGCGGCTCGCCGCGTTCGACCAGCCACGGTCCGACACCGTGCGGGTGCTCGCCCCATTCGGTGGGTCCGGGCTCGTCGCCGTGTTCGGGCCGATTGCCGTCGACGCCGTCGGAACCGCTCGTGCTCATGGGTTCATTGTCCCGCCCGCCTCGCACCCTCCGAAGTCCGGGCACCCGGAGACACGACTGTGGGCGGGTGCCGCGCAGTCGCGACACCCGCCCACAGTCGAGAGGGGGGCGTTACCCGGCCTGGTCTCAGGCGGCGTCGGCGGACAGGCTCGCGACCGAGCCGCCCAGCTCGACGAGGCCGGAGGCGGCGTCACCGAAACCGGTGAGCAGGTTGCCGAAATCGCCGAGAGCGGAGAGCAGGCCGATGATCTGATCGATGTCCATGAGCGTCCTTCGCGTCAGCACGGCTGGGCCGTGGAGGTTTCGCATCACCGGATGGCGACGACGACGCGTTGAACAGTAAGGGCAAGGATAGGCTTACCTCAACACGCTCGAATGTGAGTTGACCCACACGGTCGGTCAGAAGGTCTCGTTGGAGTTCGACGAGATCCGGAAGCCGTGCCCGGTGTCGTCCTTGCGGCAGGTGATCCCGTCCGCCGCGGACACGCAGGTGAATCCGAACGACGCCACGGTCTGCCCGACCGGCAGCACCGGGTCGGTACCGCCGGAGGTGTACACGAGCCCGCCGGAGCACAGGAACTCGGCCGGGCCGGTGCCGGTCACCCGGATGCCGCTGCCCCAGTTCACCATGCAGTTCTCCGGTCGCGGCGGGACCGGAGTGGTGGTCCCCTGGCAGCCCGCCTCCGTGCGGGTGGCCAATTCGATTATGCCGCACTGAAATCCACCGGCCGGGGCGGTGAAGTAGACCGCCTCGTTGCGCCGGTAGGTGGTGGTCGGCGGCGCGGTGGTGGTGGTCGGCGGCGCGGTGGTGACGGTGGTCGTCGTGGTCGGTACCTCGGTCGTTGTCGGTGCGGCCGTGGTCACCGGCGCGGTGGTCGTGGTCGTCGGCGCTGCCTCGTCGGCATCGGAGGCGCCGCAGGCCGTCACCACCATTGCCGCGGCCGCCGTTCCCAGTACCGCCAGCACTCGACGCGAACCCACCAGCACTCCCCTTCCGTACGGATCGCGAACGACCCTACGGCCTGCCGTCGGTCGGGCGAAACCCACTGTCAGGTGTGCGTGATCCGGCGGTTGAGGGCCCGGCTCGCCCATGCCGGCGCGAACCGGGACGCGAGCAGCATCAGGAGGGCCTGAGCCCCGACGGGATAGTGAACCTTCGGCAACACCCGGGGCCGTCGGCGCACGGCGGACGCGATCTCGTCCGCGACGTCGTCAGCGGTCAGGTGGATGCCGAGCGAGGCCACCGCCCGCGTGTCCATGTCGTCGGTCATCGCGGTGCGCACGAACAGCGGCCAGATCGCGAGCACCCGAATTCCCGATGCCCGCCACTCCAATTCGAGGGCCTCGGTCAACCCGCGGATGGCGAACTTGGTCGCGCTGTACGTGGCGAGTTCGGGTTGCCCGTAGATCGCCGAAGCCGAGCACAGGTTGACCACGACCGCGCCCGGCGTTGCCGCGAGATACTCGTGGGCGGCCGCGCATCCCGCGACCACCCCTCCCACGTTGACGTCGACCATCGCCCGGTGCGCGGCCGGGTCGGTCTCCGCGAACGGGCCCGAGGACAGCACGCCCGCGTTGTTGACGAGGACGTCGAGCCGGCCTCCGGAGTCCGCGGTGAACTCGGCGAGCCGCTGCCGCCACTGCGCGGCATCGGTGACGTCGAGGGTGCCGGTGTGCACCGCACCACCGTGCGCGCGGATCTCGTCGGCGAGCACCGCCAACCCCGGTCGGTCGACGTCGAACGCCCCGACGAGGTACCCGTCGCGGGCGAATCGTCGAGCCGTCGCACGTCCGATACCGGCTGCCGCACCGGTGATGACCACCGCTCGCTTCGTCATGTCGCGAGGGTAGTTCGCGCGCCTACCCTGGAGGTGGAGGATTCGATGTTCCACGAACGGATCGCGCGCGTGGTGCTGGCCGTCACCGCCGGGTATCTCGTGATCCTCGGGTTCTGGCTCGGCTGGCTGCTGCCGCACACCCCGCCGGCGACGATCCCGTTCCAGCTCTGCGGACTGCTCGCCGCATACGGTTCGGCGCTCGGTCTCGGCATGATCTGGGCGGATCGGCCACCGCGCGCCGATCGCCGGATCGAGCGTCGCGGTCTGGAGGGCTGGGCGACCATCGACCGCTCCCGGTTCCTCGCCGTTACGCCGCGCCACGGGCACCTCACCTCTCTGCACCTGCAGCTGACGGTGCCCGGCGAGCAGTCGTACTCGGGAAGCATCGTCTACGAGGTACCCGAGGGCATGGACAAGCGGTTCGCCCCCGGCAAGGTCGTGTCGATCCGCGTCGACCCCCGCGACCGCGATCGCATCGTCCTGTTCCCCTAGGACGTCATCCCCTCGACGAGCAGTGCCTGTGCTGCGGCATAGCTGGCTAGGATGACGCCCTCGGCGGCGCGCCGGCCCGCGGTCCCGCGCACGAAGAGGCGCCGCACCACGATCAGCGCGTCGGATCCGGTGAACAGCAGCCCGCCGAGACCGAGCCGGCTGCGCGGGTCCGCGTTCGGGACCACGTTGCCCGCGACGACTCGCGCGCCCGGAGCCAGCGACGGATCCGCGGACAGCGTCGACGTGGTGCCGAGCACCGCGCCGTACGCGGTCAGCGTCGGCGCGACCCGACGCGCCCGCGCTCGCAGCAACCCGGCGGCGCCGAGCCACCCGAGCAGCCGCGGCACCAGCGCCGGGGCGGTCGGGCGGGCGCCCCGCCGAGCGAGCACGGTCGAGTACCCGACCTGCATGACCGCGAACGAGCGCGCACCGTTCATCAGCCGGGTGTCGTCGTCGGGGTCGATCATGAACACGTCACCGACGGTGGCCGCGGCCAGGGAGCCGAGCAGGACGGCGGTGTCGACGCGGTCGATGTTGCCGCGCCGGCGCAGCACCCGCGCGGCCAGCGCCGGCGCGATCAACGGCTTCGCGACCAGTTGCAGCTTCTCGTTCTCGACGACCGCACCGACGACCGTCGCCGCGGTCGCACCGAGAAACACCGCATGTTCGAGCTTCATCCCCACCTCCGGATCCGGGTACTGCGGTGAGGGTAGCTGCCGGGCGATGGCCATATCCTCGGATCATGACGTTCATCAAGATGTGCGGACTCCGGGACGAGGCCACCGTGGATCTGGCGGTCGGGCTCGGGGTCGACGCCGTCGGGTTCGTCTTCGCCGACAGCCCCCGCAAGGTGACGCCGGAGCAGGCGGCGCAGCTGCGGATCCGGGTTCCCGAGGCGGTTCTCCCGGTCGGGGTGTTCGTCCGGATGGGCCTGGACGAGATCGTCGCCGCCGCCACGGCCGCGGATCTGGACCACGTGCAGGTGCACGACCTGCGCTCGGCCGCGGATGTGTCGGCGCTGCACGACGCCGGGCTGACGGTGATCCGCGCGGTCAACACCGGCGGCGCGGAGGATCTGGCCGACGATCTCGGAGCGGACCTGCTGCTGGTGGACGGCGCCGTCGCGGGTGCCGGGGTGACGTGGGACTGGCAGGACCGCAGTGCCCTGCCGTCCGGCCGGTGGATCCTGGCCGGTGGACTCACCCCGGAGAACGTCGCGCGGGCGGTGACAACGTCCGGGGCCTGGGGGGTCGACGTGTCCAGTGGCATCGAATCGAGCCGTGGCGTCAAGGATCCCGCGCTGATGTCGGCCTTCGCGGCGGCGGTCCGCTCCGGCACCTGACCCATTTCCGACCCTGCTCTGGGTCTCACACACGGTTTACATACATAGTTTACCTATGCAATAATCTTGACTCATGGCGACGACAGGCGACCCGGAGGCAGTCAGCGACACCGAGGCCCACCTGCGCCGAGTGCTCGCGGAACTGGTGACCAACTCGTCCCGCTTCACCCGACTCGCCTCGTCCATGTCCGCCGACACGTGGTCCCGGCCGTGGATGCGCGCGCTGTCCCTCCTCGAGGAGTACGGCGCGCTGCGCGTCAGCGAGGTCGCCCGACTGGACAGTTCCTCGCAGCCGACGGCGACCGCCCTGCTCAAGCAACTCGGCGCGGCGGGACTGGTTCGGCGGCAACGTGATCCCGAGGATTCCCGGGCCGTGATGATCGAGATGACCGATGCCGGACGCGCATGGCTGGCCGAGGCACGCGACAACATCGGCGCCACCCTCGCCGAGCATCTGCCGGGCATCGACGCCGGGCAGATCGAACGACTCTCCCTCAGCCTTCGCGATCTCCGCGAGGTCGTGAAGGAGTCGAGAAAACAGCAATAGCACACGATTTCACACAAAGGAGGTGTCCGTGACCACCACCGCCACGGCCCCCGCATCCGAAGCGGAGGACACCAGCATCCTGCATCAATCGAAGGCGGTGTGGGCGGTCGCCTTCGCCAGCGTCATCGCCTTCATGGGCATCGGTCTGGTCGACCCGATCCTCAAGCCGATCGGCGAGGACCTGCACGCCACACCGTCCCAGGTTTCACTGCTCTTCACCTCGTACATGCTCGTCACCGGCGTCGCCATGCTGGTCACCGGCGCCATCTCCAGTCGCATCGGCTCGAAGAGGACGCTGCTGTCCGGTCTGGCGATCATCGTCGTCTTCGCCGCACTGGCGGGCACCTCGGACACCGTCGGCGGCATCATCGGCTTCCGCGCCGGCTGGGGCCTGGGCAACGCCCTGTTCATCGCCACCTCCCTCGCGACGATCGTCGGCGCCGCGTCCGGCGGTGTCGGGAAGGCGATCATCCTGTACGAGGCGGCACTCGGCGTCGGCATCGCGGTGGGCCCTCTGGTCGGCGGCGTGCTCGGCGACATCAGTTGGCGTGCACCGTTCTTCGGCGTCGCCGCGTTGATGGCGGTGGCGTTCATCCTGATCGTGGCGATGCTCCCGGCGACCCCGGTCCCCAAGTCCGGGCACACCTCGCTCGCGGCGCCGTTCCTCGCACTGCGCCACCGAGGACTGCTGACCGTCGCCATCACCTCACTGCTGTACAACTACGGCTTCTTCACCCTGCTCGCGTACACGCCGTTCCCGCTCGACATGGGTGCGTACCCGATCGGTTTCATCTTCTTCGGATGGGGCCTGGCACTGGCGATCTCGTCCGTCTTCCTGGCGCCGCGACTGCAGCGCCGGTTCGGCACGCTCCCGATGATGATGGTGGCGCTGGGACTGTTCGCCGCCGACCTCGCGGTGATGGCGATGTTCACCGAGACGAAGGCCGTGTTGATCGTGTGCGTCGTCCTCGCCGGCCTGTTCCTCGGCGTGAACAACACGCTGATCACCGAGACCGTGATGATCTCCGCGCCGGTCGAGAGGTCCACCGCCTCCGCGGCCTACAGTTTCGTCCGCTTCGTCGGCGGCGCCGCCGCCCCGTGGGTGGCGGGCAGGCTCGGTGAGCACCACGCGAACCTGCCGTTCTGGGTCGGTGCGGCATGCACGGTGGCCGCGATCCTCGTGTTGTCCACCGGTCGAAAGATCCTCGCGCACGTCGACGACCGCGACCCCGCGCCACACAGCGTCGAGGAGGCGACCGCGGTCGCCGTCGGCGCCGCCGACTGACCGCCTGTGGAGGGGAGGTCCGCGGCCCGGTTTCGCGTGAAACCCGGCCACGGACCTCCCCTTCCGCATTCTTCCCGGTGCACCGCCCGGTTGGGCTTGCGATCGAACGTGTGGCAGCATGAGCCGGCGCCGACGGCGGACCGACTCGTCCACTCGCTCGGCCGGGGGAATCGACAGACGAATACAGGGGGAAATCCATGAACATCCGTCGCTGTGCCGTGCGCGCGTTCGGGGCCACTGCCATCGCCGCCACTGCTTTCACGGGCGCCGGCGCCACCGCGACCGCCGCGCCGACGCCCGCGCCGGTCGTGTACTCGACGCTGGCCGGCCCGACATTGGCGGCGATCGGCCAGAACTCGTTCTGCCACGGGCTGATCGACACGTCGATCGAAACCGACCCCGCCCGCCCGGGTGTCGCAACCGTCGTGTTCACCTCGCGCGGCATGCACGGCCTGACCCCGGACTGGGCGGCCGATCCGTACTGCCGTTTGGATGCCGAAATCGTCTACGGAACCGCCTTCGGCGTCGCCCAGGTCGCATCGGTCCCCCTGCGTTTCGGTGAGAGGCCGGGAGAAACGGTGCGCAGCGAGGTCGTTCCCGGTTCCGGACTCGCCGTGATCTCCGTTCAGGCGACCTTCACCAACGCGAGCTGGACCCAGCTGCGACCCCAATTCGGTGTCACGGTCAAGGGCAACCTGATGATCCCCTGATTCCCCTGTCTCCGGCCGAGACGCCGGAGCCGGCTACCGAACGCGACTCACCAGCGGTTGTGGACGTCCTCTGCCCAGCCGACGACGTCCTCGACGCGCACCCAGGCGCCCGAGTCGTCCCGCACCTTCCCGGACCAGTGGCCGAAGCACTGGTGTGTCTTGGACGCGAAGACCTTGAGGTCGGTGACGGACTCCTTGAGGTGAAACGGGGTGAACGTGAGATCGACTGTCTCCCCGGCGATTCGCCACGGGGCCATCCAGTCGCCCCGGTCGTAGGTCCAGACCAGTTCCTCGCTGATCTTCGACAGGTGTCCGTCGACGAGCAGTGAGTTCTCCACCGATCCGGTGCCGTCGGTCCACTGGCCGCCCACCTGGATGCCGATCACCCGGCCGTCGGTGCGGCCCGATCCGGCACCCCAGTTCCAGCGCACCGAATACGGCCAGCGGCCCCGACCGTGGTCGAGGGTCGCCCAGGACTCGCCCTCGGGCACATCGTGGGCGACACCGTCGACGCGAATGCTTCCCGTCGCGGGCCGGGCGACGTCCTTGACGGTGTACTGGAAGAGCCGCTCGGTCCAGGGGACGACCACGCCGAGGCATTCGTGTCCGTCGGGCCGGTGGGCGATCACGTCGATCTCCACCCGCTCGCCTCGGGCCCGCAGCCGGGTCCCGCCGTCGACCTCGTCGATGTCGATCCGCACCTTCTTGGTGCGGGAGCGGGCCGGGCCGGCGCCGAGGGTCCCGGGCAGGGTGGCGCTGCGTCCGCCCACGCCGATCGCGTCGTAGGAGATCGCCTGTCCGGTGGTCCGATCGAGCAGCCAGATGCCGTGCACGGCCGCGTAGTCGATGTCGGAGAGCACGAGCGCGACGACGTGGGTCGGCGTGGTCACCGCCCAGTACTCCCACCGTTTGTTGCGACCCTTCCCCACGCGGCCGCGGCCGATCCCGTCCGTGGTGATCAGGGGTGTCCGCGTCCACCCGACCGCGTCGGGGTTCAGGCGCCCGTCGGGCAGGGTCAGCGGGACCGGCTCGGTGATCTCGCGTTCGGACACGGCGAGCGGGAGCGCCGGCCCGCCGGACGCGTGGTCGTGCCGCTGGCGCAGACGCCGGTTCGAGGCGCGGACCGCCTCCGCGTCGACCTTCAGCACCCGGCGGTCGTAGGTCATCAGACCGTTGGTCTCGTCCTCCACGTCGGCGAGCTGGGTGTAGACGAAGGCCGTCAGGCCCTCTTCGACGGCACGCCCGACCTGCGCGTGCTGCAGCCGGAGGAACGCGCGCTCGAAGGCCCCGCGGTCGGCGTACTTGCGGTAGCCGAACTCCTTGTCGTTCCACACGTGTCCCGGCACCCGGTGGGAGTAGCCGCCGTACTCCGACAGCACGGCGGCGCGCTCGTCCTCGGCGTCGGCGCGCGAGAGCCGGTAGGGCCGGAAGTAGACGTGCCGGCTGGCCATGTCGCCGCCGCGCTGGTCGTGCCAGCCGCTGACGTGGTCGACGGGCCGGGTCGCGTCGAGCGCCTTGACCCGCTCGGTGGTGGCGTTGGCGTCGAACTGCCCCCAGCCCTCGTTGAACGGCACCCATGCCGCGATGCTGGGAACCGAGCGCAGCAGTGTAACCGTCGCGTCGACTTCCTCGAGGAACTCGGCCCGGCCCGCGGCGTCCTGCCGTCCGAACAGCGCGTACCGCGAGTCGTCCAGTTTCACCGGCAGGAGCACGGGCGCGGTCACGACGGCGGTCCGGTAGCTGCGGCCGCCGTTGACCATGTCCTGCCAGACGAGCATTCCGAGCCGGTCGCAGTGGTGGTACCAGCGCATCGGCTCGATCTTGATGTGCTTGCGCAGCATCGTGAAACCGAGTTCCTTGGCCGTCCGGATGTCGTGCACGAACGCTTCGTCCGACGGCGCGGTGTACAGGCCGTCGGGCCAGTAGCCCTGATCGAGCAGGCCCGCGTGCAGGTAGGGCGCACCGTTGAGCAGCAGCCGCGTGCGACCGGACGCGTCGGGCCCGAGCCCGAACGAACGCATCCCGACATAGCTCGAGACGCGGTCGGCGGCGAGCGTCACCTCCACGTCGTACAGGAAGGGGTCGTCCGGCGACCACCGGCGCACGTCCTCCCCGAGCCGCAGCCGGGTCCGGGCACCGACCGCGACGGTCTCGCGGACCACCTCGCGCCCGCCGGCGCCGACCGCGACCTCGGCCACGGATGCGCCTGTCCCGCCGGCCACCACGCAGACCTCGACCTCACCGGTCTCCAGGTGCGGGACGAGTTCGAGCCGGTCGATCCACCGCTCCGGGACCGACTCGAGCCAGACGGTCTGCCAGATCCCCGACTGCGGCGTGTACCAGATGCCCCCACGATCGAGCTTCTGCTTTCCCCGGCTGCGCCAGGACGTGTCGGTGACGTCGCGGACCCTGACGACCAGCTCGTGGGTGTCGCCGCTGTCGAGGGCGTCGGTGATGTCGAGCGCGAAGGGCAGGTAGCCGCCCTGGTGCCCGCCGACCGACGTGCCGTCGACCCAGATCTCGCAGTCCTGGTCGACCGCGCCGAAGTGCAGCAGCACCCGGTCGCGGACGAAACCGTCGGGCAGGATGACGGTGCGGCGGTACCAGAGCGCCTCGTCCGGCTGCAGGGTGCGGTTCACGCCGGACAGCGGCGCCTCGGGTGAGAACGGCACCACGATCTCGCCGTCCCACCGGCCGGGCGGCGCGGTGACCCCGACCGAAGTGAAGGCGTGCTCCCACCGGCCGTTGAGGTTGAGGTACGAGTCGCGCACCAGCTGCGGGCGCGGGTACTCGGGCAGGACGTTGTCGGGGTCGAGGGCGTCGCCCCACACGGTCTTCACGAGGTGGCCTCCAGTGACTTCGGCTCGGGGGTCGGGTCCGTACCCATCGTCCGCAGCAGCAGGACGGGGATGACGATCAGCGCCACCACGACGGCAGCGGCCGGGAAGATCCACGGGGTCGGCACCTGCTTCACGACGCCGAGGTCGACGTAGGTCTCGTCGGCGCCGGCGATCACGGCGGCGCCGAGGAACGGGCCGATCACCATCGGGATGAGGACGGCGAAGATCATCCGCAGACCCTGCACCTGCCCGGCCCGGTCGGGCGGCGTGAGGTTGCGGACGGTCGCCGAGATGGCGGCCACCCCGAGCATGAACCCCGACATCATCACGATCCCCACCACGATGACGGTGAGCATGCCGCGCGCGGGAAACATCAGGAGGAGCCCGACGGCGTACATCACCGCCACCGGCAGGATCGCCCGCGAGGGACCGACCCTGTCGAGCACCCGCCCGCCGACGACGCTGATCACGGCCGCGCCGAGCAGGACCGAGGCGAGCACGATCGCGTACCCGTCGATGTCGAGGTACCGCTGGACGTAGATGATCAGGTACGGCAGGAACACCTGGGTGCTGGTGCCGAGGACGGCCCAGGCGAGCAGGGCCACGTACAGGCGCGGGTTGTCGCGCACGGTGCTCGGCCGCAGTCCGTGCACGACCGAGGACAGGTAGCTGCCACCGGGTTTCGGGTGCCGCGGCTCGCGCAGTCCGAACCACGCGATGACGCCGACGAGGGCGGTGACGCCGCCGATGATCGCGAAGAACAGGCTCCACTGGCCGTCCTGGGTCATCGGGTCGAGCGCCCCGAAGACCACCAGCATCGCGAGCAGCGGCATCGTGGCGAGGACGCCGTCGACCTTGCCCCGGTTGCCGGGGTGGGTGGAGTCGGTGACCCACGCGTTGAAGGCGGCGTCGTTCGCGGTCGACCCGAGGACGCTCATCACGCAGTCGAGCAGCACGATGGCGACGACCGCGACAACGACGGCGTCGAGCATCGGCAGCATCGACGCGGCGGAGTCGACACTGACCAGTCCGAATCCCGCGGTGCAGGCGCCCCACAGCACGTAGCCGGCCGCGATGAACTCGCGGCGCCGGCCGGTGCGGTCCGACGCGGCTCCGGCGAGCAACGTCGCGATCGTCGCGGCGACGGCACTGGTCGCGACGAGGGTCGCCAGCGCCGTCGGCGAGTCGGTGATCGTGTCGTAGACGAACACGTTGAGGTACATGTTCTCGACCGTCCAGGCCAGCTGGCCGGTCAGGCCGAGGAGGACCACCCAGGTCCAGAGGCGGCGGTCCGCCGGGCGTTCGTGCATCACGCGACAATAGGTGGCGCGTGCCACGGCGGTGGCCCGAACTCCCACTTCCCGGAATCAGCCGATGCGACGGGCGGGACCACCGCCGGCGTCGACACGCAGGAAGGCGGGGTCGCCGAGCCCGCGCGAGCGGGCTTCCGAAAGCACCTCTGCGGCAACCCGGTCCACCTCGGGCGCCTCGACCAGGGCGATCGCGGAGCCGCCGAAGCCACCACCGGTCATCCGGGCGCCGTGTGCTCCCGCGGCCAGCGCGGCGTCGACGGCACTGTCCAGTTCCGGGCAGCTCACCTCGAAGTCGTCGCGCAGCGACCGGTGCGAGGCCGTCAACAGCGGACCGATCTCGCGGAGCCGTCCGGATTCCAGGAGCGGCAGCACTTCTCGCACCCGGCCGATCTCGGTGACGACGTGCCGGGCCCGGCGCACCAGCTCCTGGTCGCCGCGGCCGCCGATCTCGAGACCCTCGTCGGCGGCCACCCGCAGGGACGGAACGCGCAGCGACGCCGCCGCCGCCTCGACCGACTTCCGGCGCTGCGCGTACTGCCCGTCCACCAGTTGGTGCGGGGCGCGGGTGTCGATCACCAGCAGCGCGAGCCCGGAGCCGGCGAGGTCGAACGGAATCGGCGCCGCCGTGCCGTCGGCCGAGTCGACGAGCAGTGCGTGACCGGCCGTGGCGCGCAGGGAGATCGCCTGGTCCATCCCACCGGTCGGGGCGAGCGCGATGTCGTTTTCCGCGGCCACGCAGCAGGACGCCAGCCGGGCCCGGCCGCGATCGTCGGTGGGCAGGCCTGCGAGGTCCGCGACCGCGATCGCCAGAGCGCACTCGAGCGCCGCGGAACTCGACAGCCCGGCCCCGATCGGGACCGACGACTCGACGGCCACGTCGACCCCGAACTCGCCGCCGATCAGCCCGTCGCGGCGCATGGCCCACACCACCCCGGCGAGGTAGGCCGCCCAGCCGGACGGCACGCCGGGCGCCACGTCCGCGGCCGCGCCGTCCCACGGATCCAGCCCCGACCGCAACCGCAGCCTGCCGTCACCGCGACCGCGGACGGCGACGGCGGTGCGGTGCGGCAACGCGATCGGAAGCGACAGCCCGTCCGCGTAGTCGACGTGCTCGCCGATCAGGTTCACCCGTCCGGGCGCCGTCCACACCCCGTCCGGCAGGCCGCCGAACTCGGCATCGAACCGTGCGGTGACCGCCGCCGCCAGCTCGGCGTCGGAAGCCGGTGTCAGCCAGTCGATCACGATTCCCCCGCTTCCCGTGCGCCGGCTCCGGACGCGGCCGCCCCGGGCGCGATCGCGCGGAACCGGGCGGCGACCGCCTCGGGCGTGGCGTCGGAGATCCACGCCCCCATCCCGGATTCGGAGCCGGCAAGGAACTTCATCCGGTGCGGCCCGCGCATCAGAGAGAACACCTGCAGGTGCAGCCGTCCCAGCTCCCTGCCCTCCCCCACCGGGGCCTGGTGCCAGCCCGCGATGTAGGGCAGCTTGTCGACCCCCTCGAAGAACCGGTCCAGCCGGGCCAGGATGTCGCGGTACACCACGGCGAGTTCGTCGAGTTCGTCCTCGGTCAGTTCGGTGAGGTCGGCGACGTCGCGGTGCGGGGCCAGGTGCAGTTCCACCGGCCATCGGGCGGCTGCCGGGACGTACGCGCTCCAGTGGCGCGCCTCGATCACCATCCGGGTGCCGGCCTTGCGTTCGGCGTCGAGGACGTCGCGCAGCAGCACCCGGCCGGTGCGCGCGTGATGGGCGCGCGACTGTCGCAGCAGTGCCTCGGTCCGCGCGGGCAGCTCGGGGTAGGCGTAGATCTGGCCGTGCGGATGGCCGAGGGTCACCCCGATCTCCTCGCCGCGGTTCTCGAAGCAGTACACCTGCGCGATGCCCGGCAGCGCGGAGAGTGCGCGGGTCCGGTCCACCTGTGCCGCGAGCACGGTGCGCACCCGGGACAGGGGCAGGTCCGCGAAGCCGAGGTCGTGGCGGCTGGTGAAGCACACCACCTCGCACCGGCCCGCCGCGCGGCGTTGCGGCCACAGGTCCATCCCGTCGACGTGGTCGGTCACCGGCTCGGCGGTACGCGCGAACGACGGGAAGCGGTTCTCGAACACCGCGACGTCGTAGTCGTCGGCGGGGATCTCGGTCGCCGGCCCGCCGGGCCGGGTCGGGCACAGCGGGCACTCGGCCTCGGAGGGAAGGAAGGTGCGGCTGTTGCGGTGCGAGGCGAGCGTCACCCACTCGCCGGTGAGCACGTCGTAGCGCATCGTGGACGTCGCCGCGACCGGGGCGAGGTCGCGTCCGTCACGCAGTTCGCGGGTGGCGACACCACCGGCATACGGCTCGGTGTCGTCGAAGTAGATCAGCTCGCGCCCGTCGGCGAGGGTGGTCGTGGTCTTCCGGATCGGCACCGGCCCACGATAGGCGCCTCCGGCGCTCGTGCGTGGTTTGCGGGTCCCGGGACCCGCAAAC
>NZ_JBSFRT010000019.1:17576-110464 GCF_053589375.1 Rhodococcus sp. NPDC003348 | reverse complement strand
CCATCTTCACGCCCATCGCCTTGATCCGGCGCGCGAGCAGGAACATGGGCGTCGAGGCGCGAATCGTTGTCACGTCATATGTTTCGATGTGGCGGATCACCTCGGGTAGCGCGTCCAGGCCTTCCTCGAAGGTGTAGACGAAGCCGTGGTGCTCGGTGCCGAGCATGTCCGCGGCCAGTTGCGCGGCGGCGAGGTCAGGGGAGCCCTGGAGCCCGATGGCGAACGAATGCAGTCGCGGCCACCAGGCCTCGGTGCGGCCGTCGTCCTCGATGCGGTCGCGGGCGAACTTGGCGGCGCAGGCGGCGACCAGCGAGGAGTCGAGGCCGCCGGAGAGCAGGACGCCGTAGGGCACGTCGGTCATGAGCTGGCGACGCACGGCCTGTTCGAAGGCGTCGCGCAGCGCTGCCGTGTCGACGTCGGTGCCGGCTGTGGCCTCGTACTCGCGCCACGGTTTCCGGAAGTAGCGCCGCAGCTCCCCGGTGGCGCTGTCGTAGATGTGCCCGGGCGGGAACTGGGCCACGTCGGCGCAGACGTCGGCGAGCGCCTTCATCTCCGACGCCACGAGCAGGTGCCCGTCGCTGTCGTGGCCCCAGTAGAGGGGGCACACGCCGATCGGGTCACGGGCGATGAGGACGCGTTGCCGGTCGGCATCCCACAGGGCGAAGGCGAAGATGCCGTTGAGGCGGGCGACGAAGTCGTCGTCGCCGGTGCGATAGAGCGCGTTGATGACCTCGCTGTCGGAGGCGGTGGTGAAGTCGTAGTCGAGTCCGGCGCGGAGTTCGCGGTGGTTGTAGATCTCGCCGTTGACGGTCAGCGCCAGGTGACCGTCCGTCGAGCGCAACGGTTGTGCGCCGCTGGAGAGGTCGACGATGGCGAGACGCTCGTGGACGAGAATGGCTCCGTCGTCGACGTACACGCCGCTCCAGTCGGGTCCGCGGTGGCGTTGCCGGCGGGACAGTTCGACCGCCCGGGCACGCAGCGCGGCGCGGTCCTCGCCGGGGTTGATGCCGAAGATTCCGAGGATCGAACACACGAGAAATGCACTCCTTGTCGCATGGGGTCCGAAGACGGTGCGCACACCCGTCGGCGCGGACACTGGCCGTCGACATGTCTGTGGGGCGCCTCACACCGCTGCGGTCGCGGTGACACTACCTTTGGGTAGGTACCCGGTGGTCCGGTTTCGCGAACATCCTCTGGACACCTGTCCACCCCTACTTTGGCGAATGTCGGGCAACTCGAAAGGTAAACCTTCCTTTACAGGGAGGGGCTCGGGCCTGTTCGATGCAGTCATGACCGCAGCCATCGACATCTTCCTGATCCTGCATTTCATCGGACTGGCAGCCATCATCGGCAGCTACATGACCGTGCTCAAGGCGCCGCGGGTGATCCCGGGCATGCTGCACGGCGCCATCCTGCAGGTCGTTTCCGGTCTCGCCCTGGTCGGGCTGAACGAGGCGAACGACGCGGACCTGAACCACATGAAGGTCGGCATCAAGCTCGTCATCGCGATCGTGATCCTGGTCGCAGCGGTGCTGGGGTTGCGCAAGGAGAAGGAGGTGGCCGCGTCCCCGGCCGGTGAGGGCGCGGTCGCGACCGCCACCTCGACCGCGACGCTGGCGCACGTGATCGGCATCCTCGCCGTCGTGAACGTGATCATCGCCGTCGTCTGGTAGTCGGCTCGACAACGGAGAGTGGCCGCGTCCGGGAATCCGGGCGCGGCCACTTTCCGTTGGGTGGCAACGGGGTTCAGTCCCAGATGCCGGTGCTCTCCAGGTGAGCGAGCAGCCGGTCCGCGCCGTCGGCGAAGTGGGCGCGGGTGACGCGGCCCGCCTCCTCCGCGTCACCGGTCTCGAGAGCGGCGATCAGCCGGTCGTGACTGGCGACCGCGGCCTCGCCCCACCGCGGATCCGACGAGTACAGGTGAGCCGGGGTGTAGCGCACCGCGTTGAGCAGGAACCAGGACAGCTTGTTCGCGCCGGCGAGCCGGTTGAGCAGCCGGTGGAACGCGAACTCCAGGTCCTCGACCTGTGCCGTGTCGCCCGTCGTGACGGCCTCGGCGAGCCGGTCCCTGGCATCGCGCATCTCGGCCAGCACCTCGGGGGTGACGGCGGCGGTGGCACGGATCGCGAGCTGCTCGGCGATCTGTCCCTGCAGCCAGAACAGATCGTGGATGTCCGAGCGGGTCAGCGGGGCCACCACGTAGCCGCGGTGTGGCACCAGCTCGACCAGTCCCTCTCCGCGCAGGGTGAGCAGCGCTTCCCGCACCGGGGTCACGCTGACCCCGAGTTCGGCGGCGGTCTCGTCGAGCCGGATGAAGTCCCCGGGCCGGACCCCGCCGGACATGATGACGCCGCGCACGTGCGCCGCGACATCGTCCGACAGTTGTGGCCTGCGACGCAGCGCGCGGTCGTCGGCCTTGCGGGTCGTGGTCATGGGTACTCCTTGGTCACGGCAGTTCAGCATAGGCGCCGGGTTGCGGCCCATCGGTCATGGTCGCGCGGGGTCTACAGCCCGTACGTCTTGCCGATGATGTCGCGCTGGATCTCGCTGGTGCCGCCGAAGATCGTCGAGACGAGGGTGGCACGCACGTGCTTCTCCATGTCGAACTCCGTCGCGTATCCGTAGCCGCCCATCATCTGCATGCCCTCGAGGGCGACCCGCTTGGCCGTCTCGGTGGCCTTGAGCTTGGCCATCGACGCCTCGCGGGCCAGCATCCGGTCGGGGTGGGCGTCGGCCTCGCGCGCCACGCTGTACACCAGCAGTTTGGTGCACTCGATCTCGGTGGCGAGATCGGCGATGCGGTGCCGCAGT
The DNA here is from genome assembly GCF_053589375.1 of Rhodococcus sp. NPDC003348. Classification (NCBI taxonomy): domain Bacteria; kingdom Bacillati; phylum Actinomycetota; class Actinomycetes; order Mycobacteriales; family Nocardiaceae; genus Rhodococcus; species Rhodococcus sp. NPDC003348. Next base: position 107,653 of record NZ_JBSFRT010000019.1, on the reverse strand, counting down.
GCCTGGAACGAGCCGATCGGCCGGCCGAACTGCTTTCGCTGTGTGACGAAGGCGAGGGTGTCCTCGAAGGCTCGTTCCGCCGTGCCGAGGATCATCGCGGACAGGATCAGCCGTTCGAAGTTCAGTCCCGTCATCAACTGCCGCCAGCCGTTGCCGACCTCGCCGACCACCGCGTCCTCGGGCAGGACGCAGTCGGTGAAATACAGGTCGTTGGTCTCCTTGTGTCCGCCCATCAGTTCGATGCCGCTGATCTTGAGGCCGGGTGTGGTGACAGGGACGTGGAACATCGTCATGCCCTCGTGCTTGCTCTCGCCGCGTGAGGTGCGGGCGACGAGCAGGATGTTCTCCGAGATGTGCGCGTTCGAGCACCACGTCTTCTGTCCGTTGATCAGCCAGCCGTCGGAGGTCTTCTCCGCCTTCGTGCTCAGGTTGCCGACGTCCGATCCCGCCTCCGGTTCCGACATCGAAATCGACTGTGACACACCGCTGACGACGCCGCGCAGCACCGTTTCCTTCTGCTCGGGTGTGCCGAACTTGGCGTACGCTCCGCCGGTGATCAGGGTCGGGCCGATCGCGCCGATCGGCGCCATCCCCCGGGCGGTCTCCTCGAGCAGGATGCACATGTCGACCATCGTCGCGTCCGACCCGCCGTACTCCTCGGGCACCGTCAGGCCGAGCCAGCCGAGGTCGGCCATCTTCTTGTACAGCTCCGGGCTGTGATTGTGCTTGCCGTGGTCGGTGAGCCGGTCCCGCTTCTCCCGGGTGCCGGCCTCGCGCTTGCAGAAGTCGGCGACGGCCTGGGCGAATGCCCGCTGCTCGGTGGTGAACTCGACGCTCATCGGTGTGATCTCCCCTGCGAGGTGATGGATTGCGTGGCGTGAACGGTGGCCGGGCTCTTGCCTGCCGCTCCGGCACGGCCTACTGTGACGCCCACGACAGTACGACAAATCAAATATATGTGATGTGATTCCGGTTCGGAAGGGTGCGAGTAGGCAAGGATCGAGGCACGCCGAGCGACGCGGAACCCGCGTGCGCGCACCTTCCACACGACCGGCCAGCCGACCGCGCCACACCGATGGAGGAATGCCCCCATGTCCCAGCGGACCGACCGCAAGCCGAGCAAGACCGAGGCGCCCGCCCACGCCGCCCCGGACACCTTCACCTCACTGGACCCGCGGAAGGGTGACGTGCTGGCCGAGTATCCGGTGCACGACGCCGAACAGGTCGCGCAGGCGGTGGAACGGGCAGGTGACGCCGCGGTGTGGTGGGCGGACCTCGGATTCGACGGCCGCAAGAAGTGGCTGCAGAAGTGGAAGTCCGCAATCGCCTCGGACGCCCAGTCCCTCGCGGCGGTGATCGCCGCCGAGACCGGAAAACCGGTCGACGACGCGATCCTCGAGATCATGCTCGCTGTCGAGCACCTGGACTGGGCGTCGAAGAACGCGGCAAAGGTACTGGGGCGCAAGAAGGTGTCGTCCGGTCTGGTCAGTGCGAATCAGGAGTCCACGCTGCGATACCAGCCGCTCGGGGTCGTCGGCGTGATCGGGCCGTGGAACTACCCGGTCTACACGCCGATGGGGTCGATCTCCTACGCGCTGGCGGCGGGCAACGCGGTGGTGTTCAAGCCCAGCGAACTCACCCCCGGTGTCGCGGTGTGGTTGGCCGACAAGTGGAACTCACTCGTCCCGAACCAGCCGGTGCTCCAGGTCGTGACCGGGCTCGGCGCGACCGGTGGGGCGCTGGTCGAGGCGGGGGTCGACAAGGTCGCCTTCACCGGGTCCGGCCCGACCGCGAAGAAGGTGATGGCCGCCTGCGCGAAGACCCTGACGCCACTGGTCGCCGAGTGCGGCGGCAAGGACGCGATGCTCGTCGCGGCCGACGCCGACCTCGACGCCGCCGCGGATTTCGCGGTGTTCGGCGGCATGGGCAATGCCGGCCAGACCTGCGCCGGCGTCGAGCGGATCTTCGTCGCCGACGCGGTGTACGACACGTTCGTCCGGAAGATGACCGAGAAGGCCACCCGGTTGCGGCCGGGCGGCGAGTCCGGCGCCTCCTACGGGCCGATGACCCTCGACCGGCAGAACGACGTGGTGCGCGGACAGGTCGAGGACGCCCTCGACAAGGGCGCCCGCGCCGTGCTCGGCGGGCGGGAATCGCTGCACGCGCCGTACATCGAACCGGTGATCCTCGCGGACGTGCCGGAGGACAGCACCGCGATGACCGAGGAGACCTTCGGCCCGATCGTCGCGGTGAACCGGATGCGTGACCTCGAGGACGGCGTCGAGAAGGCGAACCGTTCCAGCTACGGACTCGGCGCATCGATCTTCACGAAGGACAAGGCCAAGGCGCTGCAGGCCGCCGAGCGCCTGCGCACGGGCATGGTCTCGATCAACTCGGTGCTCGGATTCGCGGGCGTCCCGTCGCTGCCGTTCGGCGGTGTCGGCGAGTCCGGCTTCGGCCGGATCCACGGCGCCGACGGCCTCCGCGAGTTCGCCCGCCCGAAGGCGGTGACGCGGCAGAAGTTCAAGGCCCCGCTGAACCTGCTGACAATGGAACGCAAGGCGCGGGACATGAAGATCGCGGCCTGGATGCTGCGCACCATGCACGGCCGGGGGTAGCGAGGTGTTCCTCATCGACGGCGGAAAGGCGCCGCGGGGCCGGTACGGCTGGTTGCACCGGATCGAGACCCTCGACCCCGTCCGCGACCACCAGGAGATCCACCGGATCACGGCCGGATTCGAGTTCCCCTGGGACTACACCCGGGCGCTCGAGTTCGCGCTGTTCCGCACCTACTGTGTGCCGAGCATCGCCGAACTGCTCAAACGCACCGGTGAGTTCGAGAACCGCCCGCAGAAGCGGTACGACGACACCTCGCTCCTGATGGCCGAACTGCTCGAGCACGGTTACGACTCGCCACGCGGCAAGGAGTCGCTGCGGGTGGTCAACCGGATGCACGGCAAGTACGACATCAGTAACGACGACATGTTGTACGTGCTCACCACGTTCATCTACGAGCCGCTGGACTGGATCGAACGGTACGGGTGGCGAGCACTGCACCCGAACGAGCGGCTCGCGGCGTTCCACTTCTACCGGGAAGTGGGCTCCCGCATGGGTATCCGGGACATCCCGACCGACTTCCAGGATCTGCACCACTTCAAGATGGCGTACGAGCGCGCGCACTTCCGGAACACGCCCGACGTCCACGCCGTCGGTGTGTACACCCGGGACCTGTTCTGTTCGTGGTTCCCGCGGCCACTGCAGCCGGTGGTTGCCGTGGGGGTCAGTGCGATGCTCGACCCGATGATGCTGTCGGCCTTCGGTTTCCGCGCAGCGCCCGGATGGATGCGAGTGGTCGCCGATCGTGCGCTCGATGCACGGGCCCGCGCGCTGCGCTTCTTCCCGCCCCGGTCGACGTCGACGATCACCCGGGAATCGGGCAACCGCACGTACCCGGGCTACCCGGCCGGCTACCGCCCCGGTGACCTGGGTGCGGACCAGGACAACGGCCGCCACTGACAGACCGGGGTGCCGCTGACCGGTCGGGTACCGCCGGCGGATCGGGCACCAGCGGATCGGGCGCGGGCGGCCCGATCCGCTCGGGTCGCCGGAGTCCGTGAAGGGTTGTACGCTTCGCTCCTGCCCGACCGTCACCCGCGACGGGGGTGACCGCTTCGGGAGGAGGCCACCTCGTGCGCCAGCTGTCACCCAAGGATGCCTGGTTCGTGTACGTGGACAGCCCCAGATTCCGTCAGGCATTCGTGTCCGCGCAGGTGTTCGCGCCCGACGATGCAACCGGTCGCCTGCCCGACCGGGCCGAGATCACCCGGTGGTTCGAGGCGCGTGCCGTGCTTCCGATGCTGCGGCAGCGCCTGGTGCGGGTTCCGCTCGATCTCGACCATCCTTACTGGGCGGAGGACCCGGACTTCGCGGTGTCCCGACACCTGCACTTCCACCAGCCCCGTGGCTGGGACGAACTCCGGGACCTGGTCGCCGAAATCTCGACGGTGCCGATGGACCAGACCAGGCCGCTGTGGGAACTGCATGTCGTCGAACGGGTGCTCGGCGTTCCCGGGGTGGACGGTCCGGCAACCTTCGTCGCGATGAAGATGCACCACGCGATGACCGACGGCATCGGGAGCAACGCCGTGATGTCGGCGTTCTACGGTGAGCAGGCGCCGCCACCGGACGCCGGGCGCGGCCCTGTCGAGCGGGTGCCCGGGCCTGTCGAGTTGGTGCTTCGGGCGCTCGCTCGCGGTCCGCGCACCGCGGTCGGGATCGTCACCGCGATCAGGCAGGTTCGTGCCAACTGGCGTGCTGTCCAGGTCGAGCGCGCGCAGGGGGAGTATCAGCTTCCCCCGCAACGGCGCACGCCGACGGTGCTGGACGGCCCGGTCGGCCCCGGTCGGGTCCTCGAGGTGGAGTACTTCTCGCTGGCCGAGGTGCAGGCGATCAAGGCCCGGATCGGCGGGGTCACCGTCAACGACCTGATGCTGACCGTCGTCGGCGGGGCCATGCGTGCGTACCTGCTCGAGCGAGGGGAGTCGGTGCCGGGTTCGCTGGCCGCCTCGGTGCCCATGTCGATCCGGTCCGCGGGAGCGGTCCGTGAGTCGAACAACCAGTTCGTCATGTTGGTTGTAGACCTGAACTCCGGTCTGGACGATCCGATCGCGCGTGCGCGGGCGGTCCACGAGGCGGTACTCGCCGAGCGGAGGCGGATGAGCGTGCCTGCCGAGGCGGCGGTGTCGGACACCACCTTCGTCTTCCCTGGCTGGATGTTTCGCGTCGCTCGGCGCATCCGGGCGTGGCAGGGTGACGCGCGGCGAGGTGACGAGCTCCGGGGTCGGCCCTTCAACACGTTCGTCAGCAGTGTGCCCCGGGAGCTGACCCGGCTGCGGCTGGCGGACACCACCGATGTCCGATCCCTCGGGATCGGCCCCCTGGACGGGACCGGTACCGGGCACTCGGTGGGTGTCATGGGAGACCGGCTCGGCCTGAACATCGCCGCGGATCCCGAGTTGCTTCGGGACTCCGCGCGGTATGCGCAGCTGATTCGCCGGTCGTACAACGAACTTCGGGACGCGGCCCAGGTGACTGTCGAGGCCTGACCGGGTAGCCGCCGGCCGCTTCATCCCTGCCATCAACCGCACTTCGAGTGCGACTCCTCCGAAAGGGCTCAGCAGTGCAGCAGGTTACGCCGAAGGACGCGTGGTTCGTGTACGCGGAGAGCCCGAGGTTCCGGCAGGCGTTCGTCTCGGTGTACGCCTTCGTGCCCGACCACCGCGGCGGCGGGCTACCCGGAAGGGAGGAGATCGCGGCGTGGGTCGAGGCCCGCGCCTCGGTACCGGTCCTACGGCGGCGGTTGGTACGGGTTCCGCTGGATCTCGACGACCCGTACTGGGCGGAGGATCCGGACTTCTCGGTGGCCCGGCACCTGCACTTCCATGACCCGCAGAGCTGGGACGACCTGCGGGCGATGCTGGGGGACCTCGCGGCGGCGCCTATGGACCAGACACGACCGCTGTGGGAACTGCACGTCGTCGACCGGGTGGACGGCGTACCCGGCACGGGTGGGCCGGTCACGGTCGCGGCGATCAAGATGCACCACGTGATGGCCGACGGCATCGCGAGTGGCCATGTCACGACAACCCTGTTCGGTGCGGACCTTCCCGAGCCCGGCCCCGTGTGCGATGGCGGTCAGCAGGTACCCGGTACGGTCCGGCTGGTTGTGCGAGCTCTGGCAGCCGCACCCCGCACCGCGGCCCGGTTCGTCGGTGGTGTCAGGGACGCTCGTGCGGTACATCGACGTCTTGTCGCCGAACGAGAGAACGGCTCGTATCCACTTCCTCCGCAACGTCGTACGCCGACTGTGGTCGACGGTCCGGTAGGTCCCGGCCGGGTATACGAGGTGGAGTTCTTCCCGCTGTCCGAGTTGCAGGCGATCAAGGCGCGGATTGGTGACGTCACGGTGAACGACCTCACGTTGACGATCGTCGGTGGGGCCATCCGCGACTACCTCCTCGAGCGAGGGGAGTTGGTGTCGGGTTCGCTCGCGGCGTCGGTACCGATGACGCTCCGGTCGTCGGGAGCCGCACTGGAGTCGAACAACCAGTTCGTGATGATGACCGTCGACTTGAGGACCGACCTCGACGATCCCGTGGACCGTGCGCGGGCGGTCCACGAGACGGTGCTTGCCGAGCGTCGGCGGATGAGGGTTCCGGCCGAGGTGGCGGCGGCGGAGACCACCTATGTGCTGCCGGGATGGGTGTTTCGCCTCGCCCGGTGGAGGGAGGCTCGCCGCGGAAGCAGAGCGACCGCCGATCCGGTCCGGGCCCGGGCGTTCAACACGTTCGTCACGAGTGTGCCGCGCCGCTCGACCGCGCTGCGGCTGGTCGACACCACTGCCGTTCTCGCCTTCGGCACAAGCACATTGGACGGCACCGGGATCTCGCATTCGGTGGGCTCGACCGGTGACTCGCTCGCGTTGAACATCACCGCCGATCCGGCGCTGCTTCGGGACTCCTGCAGGTATGCGGAGCTGATCCGGCGGTCCTTCGAGCAGCTCCGCGACGCCGTCCCGGTGAACGTCGGGACCTGAGCGGGCCGCTCAGCTGTGCAGGACCGCCAGCATCAGTGTCCTCATCCTGCCGCGTGCGAGCGCGCCGGTGTCGAAACGCATCAGCCGGCCGACGTCGAGGGTCTGCCCGAGCGCCGCGTGCACGAGGAAGCGGGCCTCCGGTGCGGGGAGGTCCGGGCGGGCCGCAGTGAGGAGGTTCACCCACTCCTCGATGTGCAGCCGCTGGACGTTCCGCAGGTTTGTGCGTTCCCCGGCGGGGAGGTTGCCGATCTCGGCGAAGTACACCGAGAGCACCTCGGGATGCGCGAATGCCAGGTCGATGTAGGCGGCCGTCAGCCGGCCGAGCGCCTCGGCCGGATCTGTCGCGGCGTTCACCGCGGATCGGGTGGCCACCGCGAGCCGGTCCGCCGCGCGGTAGAACACCGCTGCGAGCAGGTCCGCCTTGCTGGGGAAGTGCCGGTAGACGCTGGAGGCGTTGATCCCGGCGGCCGCACCGATCTCCTCGATGCTCGACTCGTGGTAACCGCGGACGTTGAAGATCTTCATCGCCTCGGTCAGGAGGAGTTCGCGCTTCGACGTGACGGACGGTCCGCCGTCGGCGGGGTCGTCGACCGCGGTCACCGCCGGACGGGCGCCGGCCAGGTCGCAGCGCGCCACGGCCCACGCGGCGGTGTGGAGCAATTTCTCGATGCGTCGATTCGCCAGCGCAGCGCGGTGTGCGGTGATGCTACCGATCACGCTGAGGGCCGACGCTCCGAGAACGCCGACGGTGGTGTGGTCGAGGTCCGGGCGCAGTTCGTGCAGCGGGCCGGTGACCTGTTCGTTGAGTGCGGCGAAATCCGCGCGCATGACGGCGCGGTCGTCGGCGTGGAGGTACCGCCCCTCCCAGCGGTACAGGCCGCCGGTTCGGCGGTTCTCCACGGTCGTGGAGATGAGGGCCCGGATGACCGCGTCCAGCCGCTCCTCGGCGTCGGCGTCCGACGTCGACTCGGCAGCCTCCTCGGCGGCAGAGCGCAGTGACCCGACCGTGCTCAGCGCGGCCTGGACGAGCAGGGCGTACTTGTTCGGAAAGTGCCGGTACAGCGCGGGTCCCGAGATTCCGAGTGTGGCCGCGATGTCGTCGACGCCGACAGCGTGGTACCCGCGTTCGCTGAATGCCTCAGCGGCGACCAGGGCGATCTGCGCCTTGCGGTTCTTGGGTCGCTTGCGGGGCGTCGCCGGCTCCGGAACCGACCGGCTACGGGTCGACTGCGTCATCGGACCTCCTGACATCTCGACTCCGAATCGTATCGGAGCGCTGTGGTCGCGTTCTGCGCGCGAGCAACCTGTGAACCGGAGTGGACGGTCGTGATCGCAATTTTCCGTTCCGGTAGTGGATTTGGTCTTGACAGTACGTCACCGGTAGATGAAAGTTAACGGCAATTCGCCAAAGATGTCGGTTCACGCCTGTTTCGAGAGTCCCAGCTGCGGTGTGCAGACGGTGTCGATCCGGCGGGTGCCGGGCCGTTTCGAGCGCACAGGAGCGAGTGAAAAAACATGATCACCAGGGCAGTTCGACGTGGATCCGTGAAGTCCGGCAGGGGGTGCTGAGATGCTGACCACGCGCTTCACCGAGTCATTCGGGGTCGAGCATCCGATCGTGCAGGGCGGCATGATGTGGGTCGGGAGAGCAGAACTCGTTGCTGCCGTTGCGAATTCGGGCGCGCTGGGATTCATCACGGCGCTCACGCAGCCGACGCCGGAGGATCTGGTCAAGGAAATCGCGCGGTGCCGCGACCTGACCGACAAACCGTTCGGCGTAAACCTGACCATCCTGCCGTCGATCACCCCGCCGCCGTACGCGGAGTACCGGCAGGCGATCGTCGAGTCCGGAATCAAGATCGTCGAGACCGCCGGAGCCAACCCGGTCGACCACCTGCCGCATTTCAAGGATGCCGGCGTCAAGGTGATCCACAAGTGCACCAGCGTCCGGCACGCCCTCAAGGCCGAACAGGTCAGTGTCGACGCCGTCAGCATCGACGGCTTCGAGTGCGCGGGGCATCCGGGCGAGGACGACGTCCCCGGCCTCGTGCTGATCCCCGCCGCCACCGCCCGGGTGCGTATCCCCGTCATCGCGTCGGGCGGCATCGCCGACGCCCGCGGTCTGGTCGCCGCTCTCGCCCTCGGCGCGGAGGGGGTCAACATGGGGACTCGGTTCATGTGCACGCAGGAGTCGCCGGTCGCGGACGAGGTGAAACGGCAGATCGTCGCGAACAGCGAGCTCGACACGAAACTCATCTTCCGCACCCTGCGCAACACCGCGCGGGTCGCCGCAAACGCGGTCAGCCGGGAGGTGGTCCGGATCGAGTCGGGTGGAGCGACATTCGACGACATTCGTGATCTTGTCTCGGGGGCCAGGGGACGCAAGGTGTTCGAGGACGGCGATCTCGACGCAGGCATCTGGAGTGCCGGTCAGTGTCAGGGTCTCATCGACGACGTGCCCACGGTCAGGGAGCTGGTCGGTCGGATCGTGGCGGAAGCGGAGCAGCTCGTCGAGGGTCGCCTCGGTCGGATCGTCGGGGTGTCGCGATGACCGAAATCGCACAGGAACGCGTCGCCGGGCTGCGGGTGGGATACGAGGGCGGAGTCCTGCGGATCACCATCGCCCGGCCCGAGCGGATGAACGCGCTCGACCTCGACTCGATGCGAGCACTCGGTGATCTGCTGGAGGGCCGCGCCCGGGACGCGGACGTGCGGGTGGTGGTGCTGGCCGGGGAGGGTGGCGCGTTCTGCACCGGCGCCGACCTGGCGGCCGGTCCGTCTGCCGATCCGCGCGTGGTGATGGACACCGCGAACCGGGTGATCCGCGAGATCCTCACTCTCCCGGTGCCGGTGGTGGCGCGGGTGGACGGCGCCGCCGCCGGCGTCGGGGCCTCGCTCGCGCTGGCCGCCGACCTCGCCTATGCGGCCGAGTCCGCGTACTTCCTGCTCGCCTTCGTCAATGTCGGCCTGATGCCGGACGGCGGGTCGAGCCTGCTGGTCCCGGCGGCGGTCGGACGTGCCCGCGCGGCGGAGATGGCTTTGCTGGGGGAGCGGCTCGGCGCGACGGACGCACACGCGGCCGGGCTGATCACCCGCGTGCTGCCTGCAGGCGAGCTGGCCGCGCACGTCGACGCGGTGGCCGCGAAGCTGGCGGCCGGCCCGCGCCGCGCGTTGGAACTGACGAAACGCTCGCTGACGGCCGCGACGCTGGCGCGGGTCGAAGAGGCATTCGAGCGGGAAACCGAGGGGCAGATCGAACTGCTCGGATCCGCGGACTTCTTCGAGGGCGCGGCCGCGATGCTGGCCAGGCGGCGGCCGAAATTCGGCGCCTGAGCCAAGCCGCGGCTCGCGCCGCCGCTAATGTCCGAATTTGCGAATTGTAGTTAACAAACAGGCCCCATTCCGGCCGCTGGCCTGCCATAATCGATCGCAACCGGAGGGGTGCGTATACCGTGCCACACAGTCTCCGTGACAGGGAAGGGCTTGTCGAAACGATGTCACCCGATCTCCTCTCTCAGCCCCTGCAGTCGCGCAGGAACCACTGGAACAATCAGGTCGCCACGCACGCGTTGATGCGTCCCGACGCGGTCGCCCTGCGTTTCCAGGGCGCCACCACCACCTGGTCGGATCTGCACCGCCGGTCGGAGTCGTTCGCCGACGCACTCGCTCGCCGCGGTGTCGGGTTCGGCGATCGGGTACTCGTGGTCATGCTCAATCGGCCGGAGTTCCTCGAGGTCGTGCTCGCGGTCAACTCCCTCGGGGCCATCGCGGTGCCGGTGAACTTCCGTCTCACACCGCCCGAGATGGCGTACATCGTCACGGACAGCGGTGCCACGGTCGTGGTCACGGACGTTCCGCTCGCACCATTGGTTTCTGCTGTCCGCCAACAGGTTCCGGAACTCGGCACCGTCATCGTCGTCGGGCAGGGCGGTGGTGAAGGTGTGGAGGGATACGAGGAGCTCGTCGCAGAGGCGGGCGCGTCGCACCCCGCGGTCGACCTACCCGAGGACATCCCGGCCCTGATCATGTACACGTCCGGTACCACCGGCAGCCCCAAGGGGGCGGTTCTCTCCCACGCCAACATGCAGGCGCAGGCGCAGACCTGTATCCGGGCGCTCCGCATGCACGCCGCGGGTGACATCGGTTTCTGTGCCTCGCCGATGTTCCACATCGCGGCCCTCGGCAGCATGGCCCCCAGCCTGCAGCTCGGCATCCCGACCGTGATCCACCCGCTCGGCGCCTTCAACCCCACCGAACTGCTCGAGGTCTGGGAGGCTGAACGGGTCACCACCGCGTTCCTCGTGCCGGTGCAGTGGCAGGCGGTGTGTGCGGAACCCACGGTACGGCAGCGGGATCTGGCGCTGCGGGTGATCAGCTGGGGTGCGGCTCCGGCATCGGACGTGGTGCTCCGGGCGATGTCCGACACCTTCCCGGACGCACTCAACGTGGCGGTGTTCGGGCAGACCGAGATGTCGCCGATCACCTGTGTGCTCGACGGCGAGGACGCGTTGCGCAAGCTCGGTTCCGTCGGCACCGTGATCCCGACCATCCAGGCCCGGATCGTCGACGACGAGATGAACGAGGTGCCCGTCGGGTCTGTCGGCGAGATCGTCTACCGCGGCCCGACCATGATGAGCGGCTACTGGAACAAGCCGGCCGAGACGGCAGACGCCTTCGCCGGCGGATGGTTCCACTCCGGAGACCTGGTGCGCCAGGACGAGGAGGGCTTCATCTATGTCGTGGACCGCAAGAAGGACATGATCATCTCCGGCGGCGAGAACATCTACTGCGCCGAGGTGGAGAACGCCCTGTTCGGCCATCCGAAGGTGTTGGAGGCTGCGGTGATCGGCCGCACCGACGCCAAATGGGGCGAGGTCCCGGTGGCCGTCGTCGCGCTCAAGGACCCCGGCGGAACCGACCTCACACTCGACGAGTTGTCGAGCTATCTCGACGACGTGCTCGCGCGGTACAAGCATCCGAAGGAGCTCGTGATCGTGGATGCGTTGCCGCGCAACGCGAGTGGGAAGGTCGTCAAGGGCGATCTCCGCAAGGAGCACGGCACCGAAGGCGTGCGGATCGGTTGACCGTCGTCCGGTGGTGTCGCGATGGGGGAGCGCGGCACCACCGCCGGCGTGGGCCTCGCCGGTGGCGAGTCGTCAACGTGGGTGCTCTTGTCGCGCTGCGGGTCCGGCGCATAGTGTTTTGCGAATCACGGTTCACATGTCATGCGTTTCACATGTAGTTGACCAACGGGGGGAGCAGCGGTGACCTACGAGTTGCCCGTGGCGAAGGGGCCGCTTCGGGACGTCGCAAACCAGGGTGGCCATCTCATCGGGTTTGCGGTCCTGTCGATCGTGGCGTTGATCCGGGCCGTCTTCGCCCGCCGGCTGTCGATCAGCGAGACCGTCACGCAAACCCTGTTCATCGGGCGGGTCAGCACCGGACCCTCACTGCTGCTGATGATCCCCATCGGAGTGTTCATCGCGGTCTCCGTCGGCGAACTGGCGGGCCGGATCGGCGCAGGCGGATATTCGGGGGCCGTGGTCGCGTTCATCATCGTCGGCCAGGCGGCGGCGCTCGTCTGCGCACTGATGATGGCCGGCGTCGCCGGATCGGCGATCTGTACCGACCTGGGGTCGAGGAAGATTCGCGAAGAGATCGACGCGATGGAGGTCATGGGGCTCGACGTGATCGAGCGCCTCGTCGCACCCCGGCTCGTCGCGGCCGTCGTCGTCTCCCTCGCCCTGTGCGCGATGGTCACCTTCGGTGGTGTGATGGCCTGCTACCTCTATCACATCTACGTCCAGCATCTTCCGGCCGGAACGTTCATGTCCACGTTCAGCCAGTACGGCCGGATGTCGGACTTCGTGATGGCGCTCGTGAAGGCCGCGGTCTTCGGCCTGACCTCGACCCTGGTCGCGACGTTCAAGGGTCTGCACACCAAGGGCGGCCCGCGCGGGGTCGCCGACGCCGTCAACGAGGCCGTGGTGATCGCCTTCGCGCTGGTGTTCATCGTGAACACCGCGTTGTCCGCGCTGTACACGGTCATCGTGCCCGCCGTCGGGGCGTACTGATGGTCGCCGTCGACGCGCGCTTCCACCTGCGTCGCGCCGCAGCGCCGTTCCGCCAGATCGTCGACGCACTCGCGTCCATCGGCCGACACGTCACCTTCTACTGCAGGGCCCTCGCGTCGATGCCGTACGCGCTCATCCACTACCGCAAGCACGTGCTCGCCCAGATCAGCGAGGTGAGCTTCGGGACCAACTCGGTGCTCTCCGGCGGCGGCACGATCGGCATCGTGTTCGCGATGTCCCTCGCCGCGGCCATGATGCTCGGCGTCGAAACCCAGCGCGGTCTCGAACTCGTCGGCATGACGACGATGTCCGGGATGCTGTCGGCGATCGCGAACACCCGGGAGCTGGCGCCGGTCGTGGTCGCGATCGCTCTGGCAGCCAAGGTCGGCACCGGATTCACCGCGCAGATCGGCGCGATGCGCATCTCCGACGAGATCGACGCCCTGGACGCGATGGCGATCCGCTCCATCCCGTTCCTCGCCGGCACCCGGGTACTCGCGGCGATGGTCTGCGTGATCCCGATCTTCCTCATCGGTCTGCTCGCCAGCTACCTGTCCACCCGGCTGGTGATCGTGTTCTTCGGTGGAGCCTCCGCGGGCACCTACGACTACTTCTTCCACCTCGCGCTGTCACCGGAAGATCTCGTGTACTCGGCGCTCAAGGCGATTGTGTTCGCGGCGGTGGTGTCGCTGGTGCACTGCGCCTACGGCTACTACGCGTCCGGCGGTCCGGCCGGGGTCGGGCAGGCCGCGGGCCGCGCCCTGCGGACCGCGATCCTGGCGATCGGCGTGCTCGACGTGCTGCTCACGTTCGCGCTCTGGGGCCTCGTCCCGGAGATTCCGGGACTGGGGATCTGACATGGACCAGTTCACCGGACGTGCCCGGATCGGGCTGGCGCTGCGCGGAGTCCTCGCGGTGATGCTCGGCGTGGTCGTCGCGGTCGTGATGGTGTTGCGCGGATCCGGTTCGCTGCACCGCGACCCCGAGATCACCGTCGCGATCCCGGCCTCCGCCGGCCTCATCACCGGGGAAGCTCCCGTGCGCTACATCGGTGTCAACGTCGGGCGGATCTCGGGCATCGACTCGGGCACCGAGTCGTCGGTGGTGAGCCTGCAGATCGACCAGAGCTCAATCGCCTCGATCCCGTCCACGGTCGTGGCCCGTGTTGTGCCCCGCACGTTCTTCGGCGACATCTACATCCAGCTCGTCGACGATGGAGACTCGGCGACGGGAGCTCCGGCCGACCCCCTCGCCGACGGCGACACCATCGTGGTCGACCAGGGGCCGGACGCCGTGGCCCTCTACAGCATCTACACCAAGCTGGTCGACGTCCTCGACCACATGCAGCCGCAGAAGCTCCAGACCGCGCTGACCGCGCTCGGTCTTGCGCTCGACGGCCGCGGCGAGACAATCGGACGGGTCGTCGACCGGCTCGCCTCGGTGAGCACGACGATGACTCCCGCGACGGAGCAGTTCCTCGACGCCACACCGGAGTTCCGGGAGGTGATGACAGCCCTGGACGCCGCGACCCCCGACGTGGTCGCGACCCTGGCATCGGCGGCGTCGGTGTCGCGGAACATTTCCGAACACTCCGACTCCATCGGCAGGATGCTCACCGCCGCATCCGGGTTCTCCTCGACCGCAGCGGGATTCGTCTCGGAGCGGCAGCAGTCGGTCACCACCGTGGTGGACTCGGTTGGCGTCATCCTCGCCACGACGGCCGCGAATCCGGACGGACTGACCGCCACCCTCGCCGGCGCCAAGTCGTTCGGCGCCGCGGGCGCCCGGGTGTTCTCCTCCGGCAAGTTCGACATCACCGCCGTGCCGTCGTTCGCGGACCCGTTCCCGTACACCGGTGAGGACTGCCCGACCTACGGCACCCAGACCGGCGCGTACTGCAGCGGTGCGCCCACACCGGCCCAGGCCGCCCGCCAGCAGTCGAACCGGGTGTCCGAAGTCGCCGACGCGGCGGTGCCCGTCGTCGACGGAGCCAGGGAGGCCCACCCGCTCGGTGTGCTCGAGTCGCAACTGCGGGGACTGCCCGCGCTGCCCGGCGGCGTGCCCAACCCCGCGACCGTCATGATGCTCGGTCCGCTCGTACGTGGAAACGAGGTGACCGTCCGATGAAGCTCGGATGGGTTCCCGTGGTGAAGCTCGTCGGGTTCTGTGCCGCCGGCATCGCGTGCGGCGTCATGGTCGCCAACACGTTGCTCGTGCCGGTGCGCGGCGACGCGGAGCGCTACTCCGTCGAGTTCACCGACGTCGAGGGCCTGACCCCGGGCAACCCGGTGATGATGGCCGGCGTCCGCGTCGGGCGGGTGGACGGCATCGCCTTCGCCGACGCGGGCGGCGGCACCAGCAAGGCCGTCGTGCAGATCGAGGTCGAGGCGGACCACCCGCTGACCGCCGACGTCACCGCCGCGGTGCGTTACGGGGACATGCTCGGTGCCCGCTACGTCGCGCTGTCGGGCGCGGATGCGCGTCCGGTGTCCGCCACGGGTGAATCCCCAGAGGGAGCAACGCATTCGGAGGTGGGAGCCGATATTCTTCCGCCGGGATCGACGATCTCGCTGGACCGCACCACCCCGCCGGTGGACCTGACCGCCATGATGAACGGCTTCCGTCCGCTGTTCGACGCGCTGGCACCCGACCAGGTCAACACGCTCACCCGTGGCTTCGTCGAGACGTTCTCCGGTCAGGGCCGGTCGATGGCAACCCTGCTCACCCAGATCGGCGACCTCAGCGGCGGGCTCGCCGAGCGGCAACCGGTGCTCGAGCAGTTGGTCGGCAACATGTCCTCCCTGCTCTCGTCGGTGGACGCGCGCTCGCCGCAGCTCGAGGATCTGCTCGCCGGTCTCGCGGCGCTGTCGTCGACCGTCGTCGGCAGCAACGACCAGCTGATCGCCCTCCTCGACGGCGGCAACTCAGCGCTCGCGGACCTCGCCCGGTTGATGGCTGTGTCGAACGGTGCCTTCGGGCGATCGGTTTCCGATCTGAAGTCGCTCACCGACGCCTGGATCGGCACGACCGACCAGTTCAACGCGTTCGTCGCGAAGATGCCCGAGTTCGGTGCTGACGTGAACCGGATCGGCAGCTACGGCGGCTTCGTCAATCTCTACCTGTGCAACTTCACCCTGGAGGCGGGGGACATGGAGGCGAACATCTTCGGGACCACCCACTCGCAGGTGTGCCAATGATGTTCCTGGTCAAGCTGATCGACCACTTCGTCGGCATCGTCCTGTTCCTGTTCAAGGGCGAACGGCGCAGCGGCTCCACCCCGATGGCACTCGGCGTGGTCGGCATCGTGGTGCTGCTGATCGGGCTGCTCGCAGCGGTCGGCGCTCCTCGCGTGTGGTACCAGATGCGGACGCACCCCTACGCCGCCGAGCTCGCCAACGCGAGCGGGCTCTCCGGCGGCGACCCGGTGTACGTGGCCGGTGTCCCCGCCGGCCGCGTCGAGGGCGTCGAACTCGCCGGCGACCACGTGATGGTGAGCTTCCGGCTCGACGACGGCCAGCCGCTGGGCAACCAGACCACCGCGACGGTTCGGCTCAAGACCGTGCTCGGCAAGCGCTACCTCGAAGTGGTGCCGGGGGGCGTCGAGGACGGCCAGACCGTGATTCCGCTGTCCCGCACCACCGTTCCCTACAGCCTCGACGAAGTGAGCCGGGACGCGACGGACGCCGCGCACGGCGTCGACGTCGAATCGCTGCAGGCGATGCTGACCACGCTCGAACAGGTGCTGCCCAGCGACTCCGAGCAGCTGGGCAAGGCCCTGACCGGGCTCGGTGGGGCCTCGGCCGCGTTCGCGCAGAACGGCGAGCAGGTCGACCGGCTGCTG
Source organism: Rhodococcus sp. NPDC003348 (assembly GCF_053589375.1). NCBI lineage: Bacteria > Bacillati > Actinomycetota > Actinomycetes > Mycobacteriales > Nocardiaceae > Rhodococcus > Rhodococcus sp. NPDC003348. The sequence goes on along the minus strand of NZ_JBSFRT010000019.1, from coordinate 91,143 downwards.
ACCATGTCGCGGTCCCTGTCGGACCTCATGGTCCGGCAGAGCGACGCGTTGACGACCACCGCGCACAACACCCAGACCGTGATGCAGATCCTCGCCGTCCGGAGGCAGGCGCTGACCGATCTGGTGGACAACCTCACCTCGGTGCTCGACACCCTCGCGACCACGATGAGCGCCCGCGAGGCCGAGTTCGGGCCGATGGTGGAGAACCTGGTCGCGGTGACCGGCACGCTGAAGCAGAACGCCGCGAACATCGACCAGATCATGCAGAAGGTGCCGCCCGCGCTGCGCGGCGCCACCGACGCGACCGGCAACGGCGCCTGGACGGACGTGAGCGCCCCCGCCGCGGTGATTCCGGACAACCTGCTGTGTGCCCTCGGAGTGATGCAGGGGTGCCGATGAGTATTCAATCGACGACGACGTGGGGCGGTGACGGACCGACGAAGCGGCGACGCCTGCCGATCCTGGTGACGGCGCTGCTGACCGTGGTGGTGTTGGCGATCGCGGGATGGTTCGTCTTCGCGCGCACCGACCGGTCGACCACCGTGCACGCGAACTTCGCCTACGTCAACGGGATCTACGTCGGCAGCAAGGTCACCGTGCTCGGGGTTCCGGTCGGAACCGTCACCGAGGTCGAGCCGCAGGGCACCACGGTGCGGGTGACGATGTCGATGCCCGCGGACGTGGAACTGCCCGCCGACGCGAGCGCCTACGTGCTGAGCCCGTCGGTGATCAGCGACCGGCACGTCGAACTCGGGCCCACCTACAGCGGAGGCCCGCGACTGGAGGACGGTGCGGAGATCCCCGCCGAACGCAGTCACGCTCCGATCGACTTCGACTCGCTGATGAACAGCATCAGCACGCTCACGGAGGCGGTGGGCGGCGAGACCGGATCGACCGCGCAGCTGCTCACCAAGGCCGCCGACGGATGGCATGGGCGAGGCGAGGAGTTCAACGAGGCGATGCGCAACCTCAGCGCTGCCACGGGAGTCGTGGGGGCCCGCGCCGAGGACATCGGTGCCCTCGTGACGAACCTGTCCACGCTGATGGGCGCCCTCGACGCCCGACAGGTGAGCCTCGACGAACTCGTCCGTGACCTCGGCGCGGTCGGCGACCAGTGGGCCTCGACCGACGTCGACATCGCTGCACCGCTCCAGGACCTGCAGGTCGTCCTGGACCAGGTGCGGACCTTCATGAACGAGCACGGCGACTCGGTCGGCGTCGCGGTCGACAACCTCAACGCGGTCGGCGACGTCCTCACCGCGAACCAGGCAGGCCTCGCCGAGTTCATGGACATGGTGCCGCTGCTCATGCAGAACCTGGCAGGCAGCATCGACGACACCAACCGCGGCCGGATCCGGCTGAACATCTCGACCGCCCTGACACAGTTCGCCGTCGCGGAACCGCTGTGCAAGCAGTACCCGCTGCCGCTGTGCACGGGCGCCGGCTTCACGAACCCGATCCCGTTCCCTGTCAGCGCGTCCGACCCGCTGAACATCGCGGGCACGGTGACCGGCGGAACCCAGGCCCCGGGGGGCAACTGATGCGCACACGGACGATTTCCCTCGCGGCAGCGACCGCGGCCGTCCTGCTCACCACGGGGTGCAGCGCCGGCATGCAGGACCTGCCGCTCGGTCGCACCGCCGACGGGCCGGACTACACGGTGACCCTGCAGTTGGCGACCGCCGAGGGACTGCTCCTCGGCGCTGACGTGCGCACCGGCCAGCGGGTGATCGGCCGGATCCGGAACCTCGCGACGGACACGATCGGCGCCACGGCGCAGCTCAGTCTCGAAGAGGCGACCGAACTGCCGGACAACGTACTCGCCGCGGTGGAACTGCCGTCGGCGCTCGGCAGCCCGTTCATCCGCCTTACGCCGCCGAACGACCCGTCACCGCGCCCGCTCCAGGACGGTGACGTGATCGTCGAGTCGCGTACCACCATCGGACCGCAGGTGGAGAGCATGCTCGCGACCCTGGGCACGATCGTCACCGGCAGTGGGCTGGCCCAGTTGCAGACGGTCGTGAACGAACTGGACGCGGCCTTCTCGGGACGCTCCGGCGAGATCCGCGGCCTCACCGACACCATGACCACGCTGCTCGCCAAGGCCACCACGAACCAGGACGACTTCGAAGTCGCGATCGACACCGCGGCGCGCATCTCGCAGCAGCTCGCGGGGCAGCAGGCCACCGTCGACGCGTACCTCGACACCATGCCCGACGCGGCCCGGGCGCTGACCGCCCAGCGCGACAGCATCGCGGCGCTGCTCGAGTCGTCGAGGCAGCTGACCGACACCGCGAATTCGATCGTGTCCGACGACCCCGACGGACTCGGCACGATGGTCTCGGATGCGTCGGTGACGATCGCGGCTCTGGCGTCCTTCAACTCCGAGATCGGGTCCACGCTCGACAACATGAGCACGTTCCTCGACAACTTCGGCAGTGCGGTCCACGGCGACTACCTCAGCTTCGACGGTGCACTCGACGTCCCCGGCAGCATCGACAAGCTGCTCGTCGGCGGCCCGGCCCCGGGCGCGGCCGGGTCAACCCCGGTGTCGGGAACGGCCGGAGACCTGGCCGCTCTGCTGAAGGGAGGACAGCGATGAGACGTCTGGTCCTCGTCCAGCTGGTGCTGTTCGCGATCGTGTCCGCGATCGTGATTCCGTTCGCGATCAACTACGTGATCGGTCCACAGGCGCTCGGCTCCCCGCTCCACGTGTACTCGGTGATGACCGATGCGCGCGGCCTGACGACGGGCACGGCCGTGACCTATCGCGGCGTGGCGGTGGGGAAGGTCTCGTCCGTCCGGCTCGATCCGGACGCGGGGGGCGCGCGGGTCGACTACGAACTCGATCCGGGGGTCGAGATCCCCGTCGACAGCGTCGCGAAGGTCGGTATGGGTACCGCCGCGGGAATCCAGAACGTCGACATCTTCCCGAACACCGGCGACGGGCCCTATCTGCAGGAGGGCGAGCAGCTCGCGGCCCCGGCCGAGCAGCAGCCGGTGCAGATGGGTGACCTGATGACCGATGCCGCCCGGCTCCTCGACGGCATCGACCCGCAGGCCGTCAGCGACATCGGCACCGAACTGGGCGCCTCGTTCGACGGTCTCGGGCCCGCGCTGGCGAGCCTGATCGACAACGGCGACGCCATCACGGCACAGATGGACCAGCAGGCTCCGATGCTCACGAGTCTGCTCGAGCGCACCGCGAGCCTGGTCACCACCATGGCCGGTGAGTCGACCCCGTTCGTGCGGGGCATGGGCGCCGCGCGGAACTTCACGGAGCAGCTCGACACGAACGGTCCGGTGCTCGTGTACCTGGCCGACACCTCGCCGGGCGCCCTCGACCAGGCGCACGCGCTGTTCGACCGCTACCACGACACCTTCGGTGCGTTGCTGGCAAACCTCGTGACGGTGGCGCCGGTCATCTCCGATCGGCAGGCGGCCCTCGCGTCGGGGCTGAACGACATCCCTCACGGGCTCGGGAAGCTGGAATCGATCGTCACCGGCGACCGCGCCAACTTCACGCTGGTGGGAACGCTGGGACAGGTGTGCTACCACGACACGGTCCGGCGCGCCGTCGGCGACGAAAGCCCCACCTCGCCGAACCTGACGTATTACTGTCCGCCTGCGGACAACCTGGCGCAGCGAGGCTCGCGCAATGCGCCTCGCCCGAACGGCCTCGGACTGCAGAACGCGACGACGCCGGGCACCCCGATCGGGTACCCGCCCGTCGCCGATCCGATTCTGATTCCCACGGGAACCGAGGCGTTGGAGTACTGGCAATCGCTTCTGGAAGGCCTCGGCAATGGCAGATGACAGCTCGGGACAGGCCGTCGTGACGGATCGCACCGGGACCGAACCGGGGAGCGGCGAGGACACCCCGGGTGCACCCGCGCGCCGGCCCGTCTGGAAGCGGCCTGTCGCCGTGATCGCAGGTCTGCTGGCGGTCGCCCTCGTTGCGGTGTCCGCGGCACTGCTGCTCGACGTGCTCGGCGACAGCTCGGCCGACGCACGGCGGACCGAGGCGATCGACACCGCCCGCGACTACGCCGTGGCACTGTCGTCGTTCGATTTCGAGAACCTCGACGCCAACCGCGACGCCATCGTGTCCGGGTCGACGCCGGAATTCGCGGCGAAGTACAGCGAGATGGTGGACGCCCTGAGACAGATCGTCACCGACGGCAAGGGCAAGGCGACGGCGACCGCCGGGCACATCGGGATCGAGTCCCTCGACGAGGACCGGGCGGTGGTCCTCGTCTTCGTCGACCAGCAGGCGACCAACGTCGTCTCCCCGGAGGGCAACACCCAGAAGTACCGGATGGTCGTCACCCTGATTCGGGACGGTGACCGCTGGGTGGTCGACAACGTCGACACCAACTAGCTGCACCGGAACTCGGCACCGGCGACCCCGCCGCTCCGCCGGCCCGTGGTGCGTGGTGTCCCGCGGTCGAATGAACCTCCCGCCGCGAGGCCGCGACACAGCGTCTCGGTGTTTGCGGCACCGACGCGCGGTCTGATACCAATGCACGTCCGGCACCTGCCGGATCTTCCACGTCGGGGTGGATCGGGTCGACGGGACCGGTGGAGCGGTCCGTGCCGGGCTGCCCGCTCGCGCCGGCCGGTGCGAGCTCCTCGGGGTGGCGATCGAACTTCAGGCGCTGCTCGACGGAGCGGCGCGGCGAGGAGGCCGATTCGGCGAGAGGCCGGCGTGGCGGGAGCCCGACGGTGGCAGATGTGGAAGTCGGGTCGAGTGCCCATTTCGTGATGGTCGGATGACCGAATGACAGCTGTTCGACCGATATCACATCGAGGGCAGCCCACGTGGGTGCATTCACTCGATCACACGGCCCCGTCCCAACCCCGACTGAGGCACGTTTCCGCAGGACAAGGCCGTGTCGGTGGGCATTGTATCGGATGTGTCAGACCCCGGACCCAAAGTAACGGCTGCACATCCACAAGAGATAATGAGAAGGACCCCTGGTGTTCAACCGTGCCGGTTCGGCATGTTCGGACGCGGGGGCGCGAGAGTTGATTCGAGAGGGACCTGCTGAGTCGGGGGACATGGGGTCCTCGATTCGTGCGTTCGGGTCCTTCACGAACGAGGCCGTGGCGACGGCAACGAGGAGGATACGAGTGGACGAGGCGACGACGAACGTGGGAGCACGGGCGGGGGAGGCGGCGGGAGTCCCCGCCGGCGCGTTCCCCCTCTCGGCCGCCCAGTTCGGATTGTGGCTCTCGCAGCAGCTGAATCCCGATGTGCCGATCAACATGGCGCAGTACGTGGATCTTCGCGGTGCACTCGACGTCGACCTGCTCGAACGCGCTCTCATCGTTGTCGGCAAGGAACTCGGTTCCGGTTACCTTCGCATCCTCGACGTCGACGGGCGTCCCTATCAGATGGTCGACCGCACGATCGACCAGTCGATGGTCCGTCTCGACTTCTCGGGCGAGTCCGACCCCGCCGCGGCCGCTCGGGCGTGGATGCAGGCCGAGTACACCGCCCCGCTCGACCTGCTCGGTGATCCCCTGATCCTCTGCGCCCTGCTCACCCTGGGGCCGGATCATCACTACTGGTACGCGCGCTGCCACCATGTCGCGCTGGACGGTCTCGGCGCGATCACGCTGATGACCCGCACCGCGGAGCTGTACACCGAGGCCCTCTCGGGCGCCGAGCTGCCCACCGAGCGCAAGGACGGGCTGTTCGAGCTCTACCAGGCCGAGGACAAGTACCGGACCTCCTCCCGCTTCGCCACCGACCGGGAGTACTGGAGCGAAATCGCGAAGGGGCTGCCGGAGCCGGTCAGCTTCGCCCCCCGCCAGGCCCCCGCGCAGGCGCTCAGCCGGGTGGCCAGCGCGCCGCTGTCCGCGGAGACCGTGGACCGGATGACCGAGGCCGGCCCGTCCTTCGCGCCCGCCAGCATCGCCGCGTTCGCCGCCTACTTCGGCCGGATGACCGGCACCGAGGACGTCCTGCTTTCGCTGCCGGTGTCCGCGCGCACCACCGCCGCGATGCGCCGCGCCGGCGGCATGGTGTCGAACGTGGTGCCGCTGCGTGTCACGGTCGGCGCGGACACCTCGATCGGCAGCCTCGTCGAGTCCGTGCAGGTGCAGCTCGTCGGCGCCCTGCGGCACCAGCGGTACCGCGCCGAGGACATCCGGCGTGATCTCGGCGTCCAGGGCGCCGAGCGGGCGTACTTCGGACCCGTCGTCAACATCATGATGGGCCTGGGCGACCTGCGCCTGGGCGAGATGACCTCGCACCTGCACGTGCTCTCGTCCGGCCCGGTCGACGACCTGATGCTCAACCTGTACGAGACGGGCACCGGCAGCACCCACATCGACTTCATCGGCAACCCGGCCCGCTACACCGACGAGGAGGTCGCGCGGCACCACGAACGCTTCTTCGACTTCCTCGCCCGGTTCGTCGCCGCCGACCCCGAGGCCACCCTCTCCGACCTCGAGTACGTCGGCGAAGCGGAGGTCGTGTGGCTGGCGGACCGGCGGGGCGAGAAGGCGACCGAGCCGCGCGTCCTCGCGGACATCCTCACCGAGAGTGCGCAGCTGCACGCCGACCGCGTCGCGGTCACCCTCGACGGCACCGAGTGGACCTACCGTGAGCTCGACGCCCGGGCCAACCGGCTCGCGCGGGTGCTCATCGACCGCGGGGTCGCGCCGGAGAGCTTCGTCGCCCTCGCCGCGCCGCGCTCGCTGGAATCGGTGCTCGCGGTCTGGGCCATCGCCAAGGCCGGTGGCGCCTACCTGCCGATCGACCCCAACTACCCGGCCGACCGCATCGCACACATGGTCACCGACTCGCAGATCGCCGAGGGCGTGACGCTGGCCGCGCACCGCGGTGACCTGCCGGACGGCGTGGACTGGCTGGTCCTCGACTCCGCGGAGCTGGGCGAGCTGTGTGCCGCGCAGTCCGCCGACCCCGTCACGGACGCCGACCGGCTCGCGCCGATCCGTCCCGCGAACCCGGCCTACGTCATCTACACGTCCGGTTCGACCGGCAAGCCGAAGGGCGTCGTCGTCCCGCACCTGGGCCTGTCGACCCTGGCGGCGGACCTGCGCGTCACCTACTCGGTCACCCCCGAGGCCCGCGTCGCGCACTTCGCGTCGCCGAGCTTCGACGCCGCGTTCGGTGAGATGCTCGCCGCGTTCGCGCACGGCGCGACCCTGGTGGTCACGCCGCCGACCGTGCTCGGCGGCGACGACCTGGCCGCGGTGCTCGCCAGCGAGCACGTGACCACGCTGGTCTCGACGCCTCCCGCCGCGCAGACCCTGAACCCCGAGGGCCTGGACGAGCTGGTCCGCGTCATCACCGGTGGCGACGTGCTCCCGCCGGAGCTCGCCGCCCGCTGGGACGGCCGTCTGCGCAACGCGTACGGCCCGACCGAGACCACGGTCATCGTCACCATCACCGATCCGCTGACCCCGGACATGCCGGTGACGATCGGTGCCCCGATGCGGGGCGTGCACGCCCTCGTCCTCGACTCGCAGCTGCGACCGACCCCGATCGGGGTGGCCGGCGAGCTGTACATCGCCAACCCGGGCCTCGCCCGCGGCTACCACGGTCGCGCCGCGCTCAGCTCCGAGCGATTCGTCGCGAACCCCTTCGGCGAGCCGGGCGCCCGGATGTACCGCACCGGCGACGTGGTCCGCTGGACCGGCGCCGGCGACCTGGACTACGTCGGCCGTTCCGACTTCCAGGTGAAGGTCCGTGGCTTCCGGATCGAGCTGGGCGAGATCGACGACGCGCTCTCGAGCCACCCCGCCGTCGACTTCGCGACCACCCAGGTGCGGACCGGTGCGGCCGGGCAGAGCCTCCTCGTCGCCTACGTGCTGCCCGTGGAGGGCGAGCAGGTCGACACCGCCGACCTGCTCGGGCACGCCGGCAGGCAGCTGCCGGAGTACATGGTCCCCGCCACGGTCGTCGTCCTCGACGAGATCCCGCTGACGGTCAACGGCAAGCTCGACCGCGCGGCGTTGCCGGAACCGCTGCCGACCGCCGCGGCCGGCGAGCACCGCGATCCGAGCACCCCGCTCGAACACCGGATCGCGGCGGTCTTCGCCCAGGTCCTCGGCCTCGATCGGATCAATGTCGACGCCAGCTTCTTCGAGCTCGGCGGCGACAGCATCATCTCGATGCAGCTGGTCTCCCGCGCGAAGGCGGCCGGTCTCTCGTTCACCGCGCGGGACGTGTTCGAGCGTCGCACCGTCGCGGGCCTCGCCGAGGTCGCCCGGATCGTCGACGACGCGGACGCCGCCGCGGCCCGGCTCGAGGAACTGCCCGGCGGTGGCGTCGGCGACGTGCCGCTCACCCCGATCGTGCGTTCGATGCTCGACCTCGGCACGTTCGCGGGCTTCGCGCAGGCACTGGTGCTCGTGCTGCCGGAGGGCGCAGCGTCCGATCAGGTGATCGCGACGGTGCAGGCCGTGCTGGACCGCCACGACATGCTGCGGTCGCAGCTGACCGGCTCCGGAACCGACGTGGCCTTCCGCGCCCTCCCGATCGGGTCGGTGTCGGCCGCGGACCTCGTCGTCGAGGTCCCCGCGGTGGCGGCCCCGGGAACCGAGGCGTTCGCGGCGCAGATCGAGACCGAGACCGCGGCTGCCGCGGGCAGGCTCGATCCCGCAGCAGGCGTGATGGCCCAGTTCGTCCGGCTCACCGCTGCGGATGCGGTCGTCGACGTGGACCGGATGCTCGCGGTCGTCCACCACCTCGCGGTCGACGGTGTGTCCTGGCGCGCGCTCGTGCCGGACTTCGCGACGGCGTGGCTGCAGATCGCGGCCGGCGCCGCTCCGGCCCTCCCCGAGGTCGGCACGTCGCTGCGCCGCTGGGCGCACGGTCTTCTCGAGGCCGCGCAGGCCCCGGAGCGGGTCGCCGAACTCGACACCTGGCGCGGGATCGTCGACGGGCCCGACCCGCTGCTCGGTGCGCGGGCCCTGGACCCGGCCGTCGACGTGGCGGCCACGGAGCAGCGCATCGAGGTCGAGCTGAGCGGCCCGACCACCGAGGCGCTGCTGACCACGCTGCCCGCGCAGTTCCGCGGCGGCGTCAACGACGCCCTGCTCGCCGGCCTGGCGATCGCGGTTGCCGCGTGGCGCCGCGACCGCGGCCAGGACTGGGCGTCCACCCTGATCGACCTCGAGGGACACGGCCGTGAGGAGGCCGTGGTCCCGGGCGCCGACCTGTCTCGCACGGTCGGCTGGTTCACCAGCGTCTTCCCGATGCGCCTCGATCTCGGCGACGTCGACCTCGACGACGCGCTGGCCGGCCGCCGGGCCGCCGCGACCGCGCTCAAGCGGATCAAGGAACAGCTGCGATCGGTGCCGGACCACGGCATCGGCTACGGGATGCTGCGCCATCTCAACGACGAGACCGCCAGCCGGATGCGCGACTGGTCACGGCCGCAGATCGCGTTCAACTACCTGGGCCGGCTCTCCGCCGGCGACATCCCCGACGAGCTGCGGTCCGTCGGCTGGATGCCGGACGGCGACTCGCTCGGCACCGGTGCGCACCGGGACGCCGACATGGCGCTGTCCGCCGCGCTGGCGATCGACGCCATCGCCGCCGACACCGCCGACGGTGTCCGCCTGAGCGCGACGTTCGCGTACGCGTCGGGGCTGCTCGACGAGAAGTCGGTGGCCGAACTGGCGCGGCTGTGGTGCCGGGCCCTCGACGGACTCGCCGCGCTCGCCGCGTCGGAGCACACCGGCGGGTACACCCCGTCCGACCTGCCACTGGTGTCGGTGACACAGGATCAGATCGAGGTGTGGGAGCGGCGGTACCCGTCGCTGACCGACGTGTGGTCGCTGTCCCCGTTGCAGTCCGGCCTGCTGTTCCACGCCACGCTGACGGACCAGTCGGTGGACGTGTACACCGCGCAGATCGTTCTCGACCTCGGTGGCGTCGTCGACGCCGACCGGATGCGCGCTGCCGGGCAGGCGCTGGTCGACCAGCATCCGAGCCTGCGGGCCGCGTTCGTCTACGACGAGGCAGGCGTCCCCGCGCAGATCGTCGTCGACGAGGCCGTGGTGCCGTTCACCACCATCGATCTGACGGACCGGAACCCGGCCGACGCCGAGGCGGAGGCCACCCGGTTGATCGACGCGGACCGGGTCGCGCGATTCGACGTCGCCGCACCGCCGCTGGTGCGGCTGCTGCTCGTTCGCACCGCCGCCGACGGGTACCGGCTGGCCATCACGAACCACCACCTGCTGATCGACGGCTGGTCGCTGCCGCTGATCCTGCAGGACCTGCTCGCGTTGTACGCGCAGGCCGGGGACCGTTCGGCGCTCGTGCGCGGTCGCTCCTACCGGGACTTCCTGGAGTGGCTCGACCGGCAGGACCCGCAGACGTCCGAGGACGCCTGGGCGCGGGCGCTGGCCGGGCTCGAGGAGCCGACCCTGATCGCGTCCGGTCACCCGGTGGCGGCGCTGCCGGTGCCGGAGGAGATCGAGGTCTCCCTGGAGGCGGAGGTCGAGGCCGGAGTGGTCGCGCTGGCCCGCGACCTCGGCGTCACCGCCAACACGATCGTGCAGGCCGCGTGGGGTGTGCTGCTGGCCCGCCTGACCGGCCGCACCGACGTGGTGTTCGGCGCGACCGTGTCCGGTCGCCCGCCGCACCTGCCGGGCATCGAGACGATGATCGGCCTGTTCATCAACACCCTCCCGGTGCGGGTGCGCCTGGACGAGGACGAGTCGATCACCGACCTGGTGCGCCGGCTGCAGGGCGAGCAGGCGGACCTGCTCGACCATCACCACACCGGACTCACGGACATCCAGCGGACCGCGGGACTCGGCGTCCTGTTCGACACGCTGGCCGTGTTCGAGTCGTACCCGGTGAACCGTGACGCGCTGGCCGCGGCCAGCGACATCGCGGGCATGCGCGTGCTCGACATCGGCGTCAACGACGCCACCCACTACCCGCTGACCCTGGTCGCGTTGCAGGATCCGGCGCTGCGCTTCACCACCAAGTTCCTGCCGACCGTGTTCGGCCGCGACGAGGTCGAACGGCTCATGGCCCGCTTCACCCGGATCCTGGCCGCGGTGGTGGCGGACCCGACCGCGGCCGTCGGCAGCGTGGAGATCCTCGACGAGGCGGAGCGGGCGGTGCTCGCACCGGTCCACGGTCTGCCCGCCGTGGCGACCGAGCACGGCTTCGAACTCTTCGCGCAGGCGTGTGCCGCCAACCTCGAGGGGACAGCTGTCTCCTTCGGTGGCCGGGAGCTGACGTACCGCGAGCTCGACGAGCAGTCCAACCGGATGGCCCGGCTGCTGGTCGAGCGGGGTGTCGGCCCGGAAACCTTTGTGGCGCTGGGCATGACCCGCTCGCTGCACTCGATCGTCGCGATGTGGGCGGTGCTCAAGTCCGGTGGCGCGTTCGTGCCGGTCGACCCGAACTACCCGCTCGACCGGATCGAGCACATGCTCACCGACTCGGGCGCCCGGATCGGTCTGACGGTCTCCGCCGAGCGGTCCCTGCTGCCGGACGGTGACGCCGAGTGGCTGGTGATCGACACCGACGAGTTCGTGTCCCTGGCCGCGGAGCGGTCCGCCGCGCCGCTGACCGCCGCGGACCGTCGTGGCGCCTCGCACCTCGAGCAGCCCGCGTACATGATCTACACGTCGGGGTCGACGGGCCTGCCGAAGGGCGTCGTCGTCACCCGCACCGGCCTGGCGAACTTCGCGGTCGAGCAGCGCGAACGCTACGACGTCACGCCCGCGTCGCGGGTGTTGCACGTCGCGTCGCCCAGCTTCGACGCGTCGATCCTCGAGTACACGATGGCGTTCGGAACCGGTGCGACGCTGGTGGTCTCGCCTCCGACGGTGTTCGGTGGCGCCGAGCTGCACGACCTGATCGTCGCCGAGCGGGTCACGCACGCCTTCATCACGCCGTCGGCGCTCGCGTCGGTGGATCCGACCGGTCTCGACACCCTGCAGCACCTGGTCGCCGGCGGTGAGGCCGTGCCGGCCGAGATCGTCGCCCGGTGGGCGCCGGGCCGCCGACTGCACAACGGCTACGGCCCGACCGAGACCACGATCATGGCGGCCATCAGCGACCCGATGACGCCGGGCGAGCCGATCACCATCGGTGGCCCGATCCGCGGTGTGTCCCTGCTTGTCCTCGACGAGCGGCTCCGGGTGGTTCCTGTGGGAGCCACGGGTGAGCTCTACATCTCGGGTGTGGGCCTGGCCCGCGGCTATCACGACCGGCCTGCGCTCAACGCGGAGCGGTTCGTCGCCAGTCCGACCTCGCCCGGCGAGCGCATGTACCGCACCGGTGACCTGGTGCGGTGGACCGAGAATCTTACGATCGAGTACCTCGGCCGCTCGGACTTCCAGGTCAAGGTGCGCGGTTTCCGGATCGAGCTCGGCGAGATCGACGCCGCCCTGACCGCGCACCCGACGGTGGACTTCGCGGCGACCCTCGGCGTCGACAACGAGCACGGCCAGACGCAGCTCGCCGCCTACGTGCGTCCCGCGCCCGGCACGACGATCGACACCGCCGAGCTGGCCGAGTTCGTCGGCCGTTCGCTGACCGCCTACATGGTGCCCGCGGCGATCGTGGTGCTCGACGAGGTGCCGCTGACCCCGGTCGGAAAGCTCGACCGCCGGGCGCTGCCGGCTCCGGTGTTCACCTCCGCCGCAACGGAATACGTCGCGCCGGTGACGCCGGTCGAGGAGCTCGTCGCGGATGTCTTCGCGGACGTCCTCGGTGTCTCGCGCGCCGGATTGACCGACGACTTCTTCGATCTCGGCGGCAACTCGCTGATCGCCACCAAGGTCACCGCGCGGGTGAACGCCGCGCTCGGTACCGCGATCGGCGTCCGGGACCTGTTCGAGGCTCCGACGGTCGGCGGGCTGGCCTTGCGTGCCGAGCACGCCGCCACCGGCGCCGCGGACCGGCTTCCGCTGGTGGCGGGGGAGCGCCCCGCCCGGATCCCGCTGTCGCTGGCACAGCAGCGAATGTGGTTCCTCAACCGGTTCGATCCGGGTTCCGGCAGCTACAACGTACCGATGGCCATCCGGCTGTCCGGGCGGCTCGACGTCGCCGCGATGGGCGAGGCGCTGCGCGACGTACTGGATCGGCACGAGTCGCTGCGCACCGTGTTCCCGGAGACCGCGGACGGACCGGAACAGGTGGTTCTGCCGCTTGCCGAGGTCGGTGTCGAGCTGGCCTCGATCGCCGTGTCCGAGGGCGAACTGCACACGCGGGCACTGGAAATCGGCTCCGCGGGATTCGACGTCACCCGCGAGATCCCGGTGCGGGCGTACCTGTTCGAACTCGCCCCCGATCAGCACGTGCTTGCGCTGGTGATGCACCACATCGCCACCGACGGTTGGTCGCTGGCGCCGCTGGCACGCGACCTGGTGCTCGCCTACACCTCCCGTACCCAGGCGGCGCCGCCGGTGTGGGCGCCGCTGCCGGTGCAGTACCCGGACTTCGCGATCTGGCAGCGGAAGATGCTCGGCGACGAGCAGGACCCCCAGTCGCTGTCGGCGCGCCAGATCGACTTCTGGACGCGCGAACTGGCGGGCCTGCCGGACGTGCTGGAGTTGCCTGCCGATCGTCCACGTCCCCTCGTCCGGTCGGGCAACGGTGCGCGCGTGCAGTTCTCGCTGGACGCGCAGACCCGCCGCGCCGTGGACGAGCTTGCGCATGCGCACCGCTCGACCCCCTTCATGGTGCTGCAGTCCGCGCTCGCGGTGCTGCTGTCGCGGGTGTCCGGCGAGTCCGACATCGCGGTCGGCACACCCGTCGCCGGCCGTGGCGAGAAGGCGCTCGACGAGCTGGTCGGCATGTTCGTCAACACCCTGGTGCTGCGCACCGAGGTGGACGGCGCGGCCTCGTTCACGGATCTGCTCGCGCAGGTCCGCGGCCGTGACCTGGCCGCGTTCGAGCACGCCGACGTGCCGTTCGAGCGGCTGGTCGAGGTGCTCAACCCCGTTCGCTCCGCCGCACACTCGCCGCTGTTCCAGGTGCAGTTCGCGCTGGAGAACTTCACCGATCCCCGCATCGACCTGCCGGGGCTGACCGTCGCCGCCGAGGGCATCAGGACCGCGGTGTCGAAGTTCGACCTCGCGGTCACCGTCACCGAGCGCGCGAGTGCCGGTTACGACGTGACGTTCCTGTACGCGACCGACCTGTTCGACGAGTCGACGATCGCGCGGTACACCCGGTGGTTCACCCGGCTGCTCCACGCGGTGGTCGCGGATCCGGCCGTCGCGGTCGGTGACGTGACCCTGCTCGGTGCCGACGAGATCGCCGACGTCACCGCACTCGGGTCGGCGCATGCCGTCCCGACCCGCTCCGGACTGCTGTTGGACGACTTCCACGCCCAGGTGCTGCGCACGCCGGATGCGGTCGCCGTCTCCGACGACGACCGGTCGCTGACGTACGCCGAGTTCGAGGCCCGGGTCAGCCGTGTCGCGCGGGCCCTCGTCGGCCTCGGTGTGGGACCGGAAGCCACCGTCGCGGTGGCGATGCGCCGGTCCGTGGAATCGCTCGTCGCCGCGTACGCGGTCGTCGAGGCCGGCGGTGCGTACGTGCCCGTCGACCCCGAGCAGCCGCTCGACCGCAACGAGTACGTGCTCGACGCCGCCGCACCGGTGTGCGTCCTGACCTCCGCCGCGGACGAGGCAGGCCTGCCGCTGGACGGACGCCGCGTCCTGCGGGTCGACGAGGTCGACGAGTCCGGCTCGGCCGTGCCGCTGACCGACGCCGACCGGCGTTCGGCCGTGCACCCCGAGCACCCCGCGTACGTGTTCTTCACCTCCGGTTCAACCGGTCGTCCGAAGGGCGTCGTGGTCTCGCACCTCGCGGTCACCGCGCACCTGCGGTGGATTCGCGACGAGGCCGAGCTCTCGGAACAGGACGTGCTGCTGCACAAGTCGGCGCCGACCTTCGATGTCGCTGTGTGGGAGTCGTTCATCGGACTGCAGACGGGCGGCCGGATCGTGGTCGCGCGGCCGGACGGTCACCGTGACGCCGCCTACCTCGCGGACCTGATCGCGCGTGAGCGTGTCACCGTCGCGCATTTCGTCCCGTCGATGCTCGAGGTCTTCCTCGGTTCCGGCCTTCCGCTCGCCGATTCGCTGCGGTTCGTCCGCGTCGGCGGCGAGGCGATCTCGTTCGCGCTCGCCGAACGCGCCGCCGCCGCGGGTGTGCGGGTGCGCAACGGTTACGGGCCGACCGAGACCGCCGTGACGGTGACCGTCGCCGACGAGTTCGACCCGGCCACCCGGGTTCCCGGCTCGATCGTGCCGATGGGCCGACCCGGCGCGAGCGTGCGCGCGCACGTCCTCGACAGCCGTCTGCACCCGGTTCCGGTGGGCGTCGGGGGAGAGCTCTATCTGTCGGGTGACCAGGTCGCCCGAGGCTACCTGGGGCGCGTCGACCTGACCGCCGAACGCTTCGTGGCCGACCCGTTCGCCACCGGCGAGCGCATGTACCGTACCGGCGACCTGGTGCGGTGGAACGCCGCCGGTGAGCTGGAGTTCCTGGGCCGCACCGACTTCCAGGTCAAGTTGCGTGGCCAGCGCCTCGAACCCGGTGAGGTCGAGGCGGCGCTGCGCGCCGACACCACCATCGCCCGCGCCGCGGTGATCGTCCACCAGGACGAGCGGGTCGGTGCCCAGCTGGTCGCCTACGTGGTCACCGTGGACGGCGCGGCCGCGGACGCCGCGGCGCTGCGGCACGCGCTCGAGAAGACCCTTCCGCGGTACATGGTGCCGTCGGCGATCATGACGCTTCCCGACCTGCCGCTCAGCGCGGCGGGCAAGCTGGACCGCCGCGCACTGCCTGCGCCGTCCTTCGACGCCGCGGTCGGCGCCTACATCGCACCCCGCACGCCGGTCGAGGAGATCGTCGCCACGATCTTCGCCGAGGTCGTCGGCGCACCGCGGGTCGGCGCGACCGACAACTTCTTCGATCTCGGCGGCAACTCGCTGATCGCCACCCAGGTGATCTCCCGCGTCAACGCCGCCTTCGGGACCGGGCTCGGAGTGCGCGAGATCTTCGACGCGCCGACCGTCGCCGAGCTCGCCGTGCGTGCCGAGGCCGGAGACGAGGCCGCGCCGCGGCCCGCGCTGACCGCCCGCGACCGCAACGGCGAGGTGCCGCTGTCGCTGGCACAGCAGCGGATGTGGTTCCTCAACCGGTTCGACCAGGCGTCGGCCGCCTACAACATGCCGTTCGCGATCCGCCTCACCGGCGAGCTCGACGTGCCGTCGCTGCGCGCGGCGATGCGTGACGTGCTGGACCGGCACGAGACCCTGCGCACGGTGTACCCGGACTCGGTGTCGGGCCCGCACCAGGTGGTGCTGCCCGCCGAGCAGGTCGCGGCGACCGCGGACCTCGAGGTCGTCCGGGTCGCCGAGGGCGAGCTCGAACGGGAGGTGGTCGCGCTGGCGACCGCCCCGTTCGACGTCACCGCGGCCCCGCCGCTGCGGGTACGGCTGCTCGCCACCACCACTGCCGACATGGACGGCACCGCCGTCGCTGAATACGTGCTGGTGTTCGTCCTGCACCACATCTCGTTCGACGGCTGGTCCTCGGCGCCGCTGGCCCGGGACCTGATGATCGCGTACACCGCGCGCACCGCGGGGGAGGCGCCGGCCTGGGCCCCGCTGCCGGTGCAGTACGGCGACTTCGCGATCTGGCAGCGCGAGCTGCTCGGCGACGAGAAGGACCCGCAGTCGCTGGCCGCGCGGCAGCTGGACTACTGGCGCACCGCGCTCGCGGACCTGCCCGACCTGCTGGAACTGCCCACCGACCGGCCACGTCCGGCGCAGCAGTCTTACCGGGGCGGCGACGTCGCCTTCAGCCTCGACGCCGCGCTGCACGCGCGCCTGATCGAGGTTGCGCGGCAGACGAATTCGACGCTGTTCATGGTCGTGCACGCCGCCCTGTCCGTGCTCCTGGCCCGGTTGTCGGGCAGCGAGGACATCGCGGTCGGCACCCCGATCGCGGGCCGCGGCGAGGCCGCGCTTGACGACGTGGTCGGCATGTTCGTCGGCACCCTGGTGCTGCGGACCGAGGTCGACGAGAACGCCTCGTTCGCGGACCTGCTCGGTCGGGTCCGCGAGGGCGACCTGGCCGCGTTCACGCACACCGACATCCCGTTCGAGCGGCTCGTCGAGGCGCTGAACCCGACCCGGTCGGCGGCCTACCACCCGCTGTTCCAGGTGTCGCTGTGGTTCCAGAACATCACCCGCGCCGCCCTCGAGCTGCCGGGCCTGACGGTGGCGCCCGCCGAGTTCGAGACCGGCCAGTCCCGGTTCGACCTGCAGCTGACCGTCACGGACACCACCGACGCCCAGGGGGCGCCCGGTGACATCGACATCGTGCTCACCTACGCGAGCGACCTGTTCGACCGGTCGACCGCGGAGACCTTCGCCCGCCGGTTCACCGCCGTCCTCGACGCCGTGGCCGCCGATCCCGCGGTCGCGGTGGGTGACATCGCGCTCGTCTCCGAGGACGAGCGCACCCTGGTCCTCGACACCTGGAACGACACCGCGCACGAGGTGCCGGAGGTCGCGGCCGGGACGGACACCCTCGCCGCACTGTTCGACGCGCAAGTGGCCCGCACCCCGGATGCGGTGGCCCTCGTGTTCGAGGGCGAGCAGCTGACGTACGCCGAGTTCGACGCGCGGGCGAACCGCCTCGCACGGCACCTCATCGGTCTGGGCGTGGGTCCGGAATCGGTTGTGGGCCTGTCGATTCGCCGTTCCATCGATTTGCTCGTCGGCATGTACGCGATCCTCAAGGCCGGTGGCGCCTACGTGCCGCTGGACCCGGACCACCCGGCCGAGCGCAACGGCTACGTCCTGGACAGTGCGGCACCGGTGTGCGTGCTGACCACCTCCCGCGACGCCGACGCGCTGCCCGCCGACGCGCCCGCGCTGCGGATCGACGAGATCGACACCGCCGCCCTCGACGCCGCCCCGGTCACCGACGCGGACCGGATCACCCCGCTGCGCCCGGAGCACCCGGCGAACCTGATCTACACCTCCGGCTCCACCGGTCGGCCCAAGGGCATCTCGGTGCCGCATGCCGGCCTGGTCAACCAGCTGCGCTGGATGCAGGCGGAGTACGCGCTCACCACCGACGACGCGGTGATGCTCAAGACCCCGATGACGTTCGACGTCTCGGTGTGGGAGTTCTTCTGGACGCTGCAGACCGGCGCCCGGCTCGTCATCGCCCGCGCGGACGGGCACCGCGACCCCGAGTACCTGTCGGGGCTGATGGTCGACGAGAACGTCACCGTGGTGCAGTTCGTGCCCTCGATGCTGGCGATGTTCGTGTCGAATTCGTCTGCGCGCATCCCGGATTCGGTGCGCGCGGTGATCGCGATCGGTGAGGCGCTGCCGATCGAGACCGCCGAACGGTTCCGGGCGCTGGCGTCCGCGCCGCTCGACAACCTGTACGGCCCGGCCGAGGCGTCCCTCGCCGTCACGTACTGGCGGCACACCGCCGACGACCGGGGCGTCGTGCCGATCGGCGTCCCGATGTGGAACACCCGTCTGTACGTGCTCGACTCGCGCCTGCAGCCGGTTCCGGTGGGTGTCGCGGGTGAGCTGTATCTGTCGGGCGTCCAGCTGGCACGCGGTTACCAGGGCCGGGTCGACCTGACTTCGGACCGCTTCGTCGCCGACCCGTTCGGCGCCGCCGGTGACCGGATGTACCGCACCGGCGACCTGGTGCGTCACCGGGCCGATGGGGTGCTGGAGTACGTCGGCCGCACCGACTTCCAGGTCAAGGTGCGCGGCAACCGGATCGAGCTCGGCGAGATCGAGGCGGCGCTGCTGTCCGCGCCGGGCGTCAGCCAGTCCGTCGTGGTGGTTCGCACCGACGCGCACACCGGCGACCAGCTCGTCGGCTACGTCGTGCCGACCGGCGAGTGGGAGGTCACCGGCGACGCCGTGGCCGCGCACGCCGCGCAGTCGCTGCCGTCGTACATGGTGCCCGCCGCGGTCATGGTGCTCGACGAGTTCCCGCTCAACGGCAGCGGCAAGCTGGACCGGAAGGCATTGCCGGAGCCCGTGTTCGACCTCGTCACGGCGGAGTACGTTGCGCCGCGCGACCCGGTCGAAGAGGTGGTCGCCGGCGTGTTCGCCGACGTGCTCGGCGTGCCGCGGATCAGCGTGGAGGAGAGCTTCTTCGACGCCGGCGGCAACTCGCTGGTCGCGACCCGGGTGGTCTCGCAGGTCGGCGAGGCGCTCGGGATCCGCGTCGGGGTCCGGGACCTGTTCGAGGCCCCGACCGTCGCGCAGCTCGCGGCGCGGCTGGAGCTGTCCGACCGTCGGGACCGCCCGGCGCTGGTGCGTCAGGACCGCGGCGCGGCGGTGCCGCTGTCGCTCGCCCAGCAGCGGATGTGGTTCCTCAACCGCTACGACCCGTCCTCGCCCGCGTACAACCTGCCGTTGCCGGTCCGTCTCGTCGGCGGGCTCGACGTCGACGCGATGCGGGCCGCGGTGGCCGACGTGATCGAACGGCACGAGTCGCTGCGCACGATGTTCCCGGATTCCGAGTCCGGCCCGCACCAGGTGATCGTGCCCACCGGCACGGTGGTGCCCGACCTGACTCCGGTCGAGGTGGACTCGGCGGGGCTGTCCGCCGCCGTCGCCGAGACCGTGACCCGCGGCTTCGACGTGACCGTCGAGGTGCCGCTGCATGCTCGGCTGCTTCGCGTCACCGACGGCGACGCCCGAGGCGAGCACGTGCTCGTCCTCGTGCTGCACCACATCTCGGGTGACGCACTGTCGATGACTCCGCTGGCCCGCGACGTGATGGTGGCGTACGGCGCCCGGCTCGCGGGAGAGGTGCCCACCTGGGCGCCGCTCGACGTCCAGTACGCCGACTACAGCATCTGGCAGCGGGCGGTGCTCGGCGACTCGGCCGACCCGCAGTCCCTCGCCGCCGGACAGATCGACCACTGGCGCCGGACCCTCGACGGGCTGCCGGACCGCCTCGACCTGCCGACCGACCGCCCGCGTCCGCCCGCGCAGTCCATGCGGGGCGCCGACCACCGTTTCGCTCTCGGGGCGGAGCTGTACGCGGAGGTCACCGCCTACGCGCGCCGCCGTGGCGTGACGCCGTTCATGGTGGTGCACGCCGCCTACGCGACGCTGCTCGCGCAGCTGTCCGGCACCGACGACATCGCCGTCGGCACCCCGGTCGGCGGCCGGGGGGAGCGGGCACTCGACGACCTCGTCGGCATGTTCGTCAACACCCTCGTGCTGCGCACCGCGGTGGACCGCGGTGAGAGCTTCGACGGCCTGGTCGCCCGTGTCCGGGCCACCGACCTCGCCGCGTTCGAGCACGCCGAGATCCCGTTCGAGCAGCTGGTGGACGTGCTCGACGTGCCGCGTTCGACGGCGCACTCGCCGCTCTTCCAGGTGGCGCTGGCGTTCCAGTCGCCGACGCGGTCCCGGTTCGAGCTGGCCGGTCTCGACGTCGACGCTCTGGAGGCGCCGACCGGCTCGGCCAAGTACGACCTGATGCTGACCGTGCTCGAGCGGGCGGATGCCGGCGCCGACGCGGTGCTGACCTACGCGACCGACCTGTTCGACGCCGCGACCGTGACGCGGTTCGGGGAGCGGCTGTGTCTGCTGCTCGCCACGGCACTGGCTGCGCCGGCCACCCCGGTCGGCGATCTCGCGGTGCTCGATGCGGCCGAGCGATCCGCGCTGACCACCGCCCGTGGCGCCGATGCCACGGCGCCGCGGACGCTGGCGCAGATTCTTGCCACCGCGGCGGCGGAGAACGCCGACCGCACCGCGATCGAGTTCGCCGGCGAGCACGTCACCTACGCGGGGCTCGCGGCCCGGTCCAACCGGCTGGCGCGGCACCTGGTCGACCTCGGTGTCGGGCCGGACTCCATGGTGGCGCTGGCAATTCCGCGTTCGGTGGACGCGATCGTGGCGATCTGGGCGGTCGCCGCGACGGGTGGCGCCTATGTGCCGATCGACCCGAAGCTGCCTGCCGACCGGATCACCCACATGGTGACGGACTCCGGTGCGGTGCTCGGCCTGACCACCGCCGAGTTCCACGCCGCGCTGCCGGAGGCGGCCCGCCCCGCGGGTGGCTGGCTCGAGCTCGACGACACGGCGCTCGCCGCGGGCGTAGCGGCCCGGTCCGCGGCGCCGCTGACCGACGCCGACCGCACCGCCGCGCTGTCGGTGGACCACGTCGCGTACATGATCTACACCTCAGGCACCACCGGTCTGCCCAAGGGCGTCGCGGTGCCGCACCGCGGCCTGGCCTCGCTGACCGCCGACGTCGTCGACCTCTACGGCACCTCCACCGCCTCGCGGGTGCTGCAGTTCGCGGCGATCAGCTTCGACGCCGCGGTCGGCGAGATGCTCTCGACGTTCGGGGCAGGCGCCACCATGGTCATCGCCCCGACCGACCTGTACGGCGGCGCCGAGCTCGCCGGCTTCATCCGCGACCAGCGGATCACCCTGGTCGTCGGCACCCCGACGGGCGTGCAGACGATCGACGCCACCGGTCTCGATCTCGTCGAGCGGGTCGTCGTCGGTGGTGACGTGTGTCCGCCGGAGCTGGCGGCCCGCTGGGGTGGCCGGCTGCGCAACGCGTACGGCCCGACCGAGACGACCGTCATCGTCACCATCACCGAACCGCTCGCGCCGGGCACGCCGATCACCATCGGCGCGCCGATGCGCGGCGTGCACGCCCTGGTTCTCGACTCGCGGCTGCGCCCGGTGCCGGTGGGCACCCCCGGCGAGCTGTACATCACCAATGCCGGTCTCGCCCGCGGCTACCACGCCCGCTACGGCCTGACCTCCGAACGCTTCGTCGCCAACCCGTACGGCGCTCCCGGCGAGCGGATGTACCGCACCGGCGACGTGGTCCGGTGGACCGGTTCGATGGACCTGGCGTACGTGGGACGTTCGGACTTCCAGCTCCAGGTGCGTGGTTTCCGCGTCGAGCTCGGCGAGATCGACGCCGCCCTGTCCGCACACCCGGCGGTGGCGTTCGCCGCGACCGTGGGCCGCCCCGGCCCGGCGGGTGACCTCGCGCTGGTCGCGTACGTCCAGCCGGTGGCCGGGACGGCACTGGACACCGACGCCCTCGCGGCGCACATCGCGAAGACCCTGCCGCCGTACATGGTGCCTGCGGTGATCATGGTGCTCGACGAGGTGCCGCTCACCGCCCTCGGCAAGCTCGACCGGTCCGCGCTGCCCGCCCCCGAGTTCGCCGGTGCCGCGGTGTACGTGGCACCGCGCGGCGACGTCGAGACCGGAATCGCCGAGGTGTTCGGCCGGATCCTGAACGCGGAGCGCGTCGGAGCCACCGACGATTTCTTCGACCTCGGCGGCAACTCGCTGGTCGCGACTCGCGTTGTCGGACAGGTCAATCAGGCCTTCGGTACCGCGATCGGCGTGCGCGACCTGTTCGAGGCGCGCACCGTCGCCGAGCTCGCGGCCCGGGTCGTGCGGGGCGGCGACAGCACGCGGCCCGCGCTCGTCGCGCAGCCCCGGGACGGCGCCGTTCCGCTGTCGCTCGCACAGCAGCGGATGTGGTTCCTCAACCGGCTCGATCCGGAGTCGGCGGCCTACAACATTCCGCTGGCGGTCCGGTTGTCCGGTTCGCTCGACGTGGCGGCGCTGCGCGCGGCGCTGCGTGACGTGGTCGGCCGGCAGGAGACGCTGCGCACCGTCTACCCCGATTCTGCGGACGGTGGCCACCAGGTCGTGCTCGACCTCGATGCCGTCGAGCTCGACGTCGCGGCCGAGTCGATCGCGGCCGAGCAGCTGGTCGAGCGCATCACCGCGCTCGCGACCGAAGGCTTCGACGTGACGGCGGAGGTCCCGGTCCGGGCCGCGCTGCTCGAACTGGCCACCGATCGCGACGTCCCGGACGAGCACGTTTTCGTGCTGGTGATGCACCACATCGCCGCGGACGGTGTCTCCCTGACGCCACTGGTGACCGACCTGATGACCGCCTACGCGGCCCGCCTCGACGGGCAGGAGCCGCAGTGGACCGCGCTGCCGGTGCAGTACGCCGACTACGCGATCTGGCAGCGCGAACTGCTCGGCGACGCCGAGGACCCGCAGTCCCGGGCGGCCGCACAGCTGTCGCACTGGACGGGCGCGCTGGCCGGGCTGCCCGACCAGCTCGACCTGCCGACCGACCGGCCGCGGCCCGCCCGCGCCTCGATGCGCGGCGGCCGGGTCGAGTTCGCGATCGACGCCGAGGTCCACCGCGCGGTCGCCGCGATCGCGCGGGCCCAGGGCGCCACCGTGTTCATGGTCATGCACGCCACCCTCGCGGTGCTGCTTGCCCGGTTGAGCACCACCACGGACATCGCGATCGGCACCGCGGTCGCCGGCCGCGGGGAGCCCGAACTCGACGCGCTGGTCGGCATGTTCGTCAACACCCTGGTGCTGCGCACCCGGGTCGAGCCGGAAACCGACTTCGCCACCCTGCTCGAGCACACCCGCACCACCGACCTCGCCGCGTTCGCGCACACGGAGCTGCCGTTCGAGCGGCTCGTCGACGTGCTCAGCCCGTCTCGGTCGCAGTCGCACCATCCGCTGTTCCAGGTGGCGATCGACTTCCAGAGCGCCACGGACGTGCGGCTCGAACTGCCCGGCCTGACGATCTCCCCGGAGGAGATCAGCGCGGACGTCGCGAAGTTCGACCTGCAGCTCTCGCTGAGCGAGCAGGTGGACACCGACGGCCGACCGGACGGCATGCAGGCGGCGTTCACCTACGCCACCGACCTGTTCGACCCCGCCACGGTGCGCACGTTCGCGGACCGGCTGGTGCGGATCTTGTCGACCGTGGTCGTCGATCCGACCATCCCGGTCGGTGACGTGCCGATCCTCGACCCGCGCGAGGAGCACGAACTCGCCGGCGTCGCCGGTCCTGAGGGGCTCCCGCCCCGCACCCTCCCGCAGATCCTCGCGGCGGCCGTCGCGGTCGATCCGGCGCGCGACGCCGTCGACGCCGGGGACACCCGGATCAGCTACCGCGATCTCGATGCCCGCTCGAACCGTCTGGCCCGGCTCCTGATCGACCGGGGTGTGGGTGCCGGCTCCTTCGTCGCCATCGCGATGCCGCGCTCGATCGACACCGTCGCCGCGGTGTGGGCGATCGCGAAGGCGGGGGCCGCCTTCCTGCCGGTCGACCCGAACTATCCGGCCGAGCGCATCGCGCACATGCTCACCGATTCCGGCGTGGCCGTGGGTGTCACGACGTCTCGCCACCGCGCCGCACTGTCGGATCGGGTGGACTGGCTCGTCCTCGACGAGGATGTCGACGCGATCGCCGCCGGGTCCGACGAGGCCGTCGAGCCGGCCCGGCCGGTGCAGGTCGACGACGCCGCGTACGTGATCTACACGTCCGGCTCGACCGGCCAGCCGAAGGGCGTGGTGGTCACCCACCGCGGCCTGGCCGATCTCGTGGCCGAGCAGCGTGCCCACATGCTCATCGAACCGGGCTCGCGCACACTGCAGTTCGCGTCCCCGAGCTTCGACGCGTCGGTGTTCGAGATGCTGATGGCGTTCGGCAGTGCGTCCACCATGGTGATCGCCCCCGCCGACCTGTTCGGCGGTGTGGAGCTCTCCGAGTTCCTGCTGAGCCGGCGGGTGACCCATGCCTGCATCACCCCTGCCGCGCTCGCCGCGGCCGACCCGACCGGCCTCGACACCCTGCGTGTCCTGGCGGTCGCGGGTGACGCGTGCCCGCCGGAACTGGTGGCCCGCTGGGCGCCGAACCGCACGATGCTGAACCTGTACGGCCCGACCGAGGCCACCGTGTGGTCGACGGTGTCGGCGCCGCTGCAGGCCGGTGAGCCGATCACCATCGGTGCCCCCACCCGCGGTTTCCGGGTCGCCGTCCTCGACGGCCGCCTGCGGCCGGCGCCGGTCGGCGTCGCGGGCGAGCTGTACCTGTCCGGTCCGGCGCTGGCGCGCGGCTACCACGCGCGTGGGCCGCTGACGTCGGAGCGCTTCGTCGCCAACCCGTTCGGGCGTCCCGGCGAGCGGATGTACCGCACCGGCGACGTGGTGCGCTGGACCGCCGAGGGCACCCTCGAGTACGTCGGCCGGTCCGACTTCCAGGTCAAGGTGCGCGGGTTCCGCATCGAACTCGGCGAGATCAGCGGCGTGCTGGCCTGCCACGAGAGCGTCGGCTTCGTCACCACCGAGGGCGTCACCGCCCCCGACGGCGGCACCGTCCTGGTCGCCTACGTGCTGCCTGCGGCCGGGCGCACGGTGGACGAAGACACGCTGCGCGCCTTCGCGGCGGAGTTCCTGCCCGCGTACATGGTGCCGTCGCACGTGATCGGGCTCGCCGAGGTCCCGCTGACCCCGGCGGGCAAGCTGGATCGGCGCGCCCTGCCGAAGCCGGAGTTCGTCACCCCCGGCGTCGACTACGTCGCGCCGCGCTCCCTCACCGAGGAGATCGTCGCCGGTGTCTTCGCCGAGGTGCTCGGCGTGGACCGGGTCGGCGTGACCGCGAGCTTCTTCGACCTCGGCGGCAACTCGCTGTCCGCAACCAAGGTCACCGCCCGGGTCGGCGCCGCGCTCGGCGTGCGGATCGGGGTGCGCGAACTGTTCGACGCCCCGTCCGTCGCGGAACTCGCGGCACGCGTGGAACATTCGTCGACCGTGGAGGCGCCGGCGCTGACCGCGACGGCGCGGCCGCAGCGGATTCCGCTGTCGCTGGCGCAGCGTCGGATGTGGTTCCTCAACCAGTTCGACACCGACTCGGCGGCCTACAACGTGCCGATGGCCGTTCGACTGTCCGGTGACCTCGACGTCGCCGCGCTCGAACGGGCCGTGGCCGACGTGCTGGCCCGGCACGAGGTGCTGCGGACGGTGTACCCGGACTCGGCGGACGGTCCGTACCAGGAGATCCTGCCGATCTCGGACCTGCCGGTGTCCCTGACCCCGGTCGCGGTGGTCGAGTCCGAGGTCGTCGGTCGTGCGGTCGAGCTGATCTCCCGCGGCTTCGACGTCACCGCTGCGCCGCCGGTGCGGGTCACGCTGCTGCAGACCTCGCCGACCGAGCGGGTGCTGGTCGTGGTGATGCACCACATCGCCGCCGACGGTGCCTCGGTGGCGCCGCTGGCCCGCGACATCATGGTGGCCTACGGTGCCCGCGCGCACGGTGGCGCGCCGCAGTGGGCCGCCCTGCCCGTGCAGTACGCGGACTACGCGATCTGGCAGCGCGAGACCCTCGGTGCGCCGGACGATTCCGAGTCGCTGATCGCCAAGCAGAGTGCGTACTGGCGGGAGCGGCTCGCAGGACTGCCCGAGGTGCTCGATCTGCCGATGGACCGGCCGCGTCCCGCGGTGCAGTCCACGGCCGGTGCGAACGTCGAGTTCGTCATCGACGCCGACACCCACGCCCGGCTCCTGGACGTGGCCCGCAGCCGCGGCGCCAGCCTGTTCATGGTGCTGCACTCCGCGCTCGCGGTGCTGCTCGCGCGCCTGGGCCGCGAGTCCGACATCGCGATCGGCACCCCGGTCGCCGGTCGCGGCGAGCAGTCCCTCGACGACCTCGTCGGCATGTTCGTCAACACACTGGTGCTCCGCACCGAGGTGGATCCGGGGGCGACGTTCGAGTCGCTGATCGAGGCGGCCCGCGAGACCGACCTGTCCGCGTTCACCCACGCGGACATGCCCTTCGAGCAGTTGGTCGAGGTGCTCGCGCCGACCCGGTCGACGGCGTACTCGCCGCTGTTCCAGGTGATGTTCACGATGCAGAACAACACCCAGGCGACCTTCGAGCTGCCCGGACTGGCCGTGAGCGGACTGACGTCCGACTTCGACGTCGCCAAGTTCGACCTGCAGCTGACCGTCGGCGACGCGCGCGACGAGGACGGCTCGCCCGCCGACCTGACCTCCACCCTGAGCTACGCGACCGCGCTGTTCGACGAGGCGACGGTGCGCGGCTTCGCCGACGCCTACCTGCGGATCCTGGCCGCCGTCGCCGCCGACCCGCAGGTCGTGGTCGGTGACGTGGAGATCGCCGGTGCCGCGGACCTGTCCGCGATCGCCGCGGTCAACGCGACGGCGCACCCGGTGGCCGAGGCCACCCTGGTCGACCTGTTCGACGCTCAGGTCGCCCGCACCCCCGACGCGGTCGCGCTGGTCTTCGAGGGCGAGCGCCTGACCTACGCCGAGTTCGACGCGCGCGCGAACCGTTTGGCGCGCAAGCTGATCGACGCCGGCGTCGGTCCGGACGTGCTCGTCGCCCTGGCGGCGCGCCGGTCGGTGGAGCTGCTGGTCGGCATGTACGCGGTGGTCAAGGCCGGTGGTGCCTACGTGCCGGTGGACCCCGACCATCCCGCCGACCGGACCCGGTACGTGCTCGAGTCCTCCGCGCCGGCCGTCGTGCTCACCGGTGGTGACGTCGACCTCGACGTGCCTGCAGGCACCACGATCTGGTCGCTCGACTCCCTCGACACGAGCGGATACTCGGACGCCCCGGTTGTCGACGCGGAACGTGTTGCGCGGCTGCGTGATTCGAACACCGCCTACGTGATCTACACGTCCGGGTCCACCGGCCGCCCGAAGGGTGTCGCGGTGCCGCACGCGGGCATCGTCAACCGCCTCGAGTGGATGCAGGCGCAGTACCCGATGGGGCCCGAGGACACGGTAGTCCAGAAGACGCCGTCGACCTTCGACGTCTCGGTGTGGGAGTTCTTCTGGCCGCTGCAGGTTGGTGCCACCCTGGTGATCGCACGCCCGGACGGGCACCGCGATCCGCTGTACCTGGCGGAGCTCATCGAGGCGGAGTCCGTCACGACCGCCCACTTCGTCCCGTCGATGCTGTCGGCCTTCACGTCCGTGGTCGACGCCGGGCGGGTGCCGTCCCTGCGTCAGGTCTTCTGTTCCGGCGAGGCACTGACACCGCAGGCCGCGCAGGCGTTCGCCGGCCTGAGTGCGGCGGCGCTGCACAACCTCTACGGGCCGACCGAGGCGTCCGTCGACGTCACGTTCCACCAGTACACGCCGGCCGACACCGCCACGGTGCCGATCGGTGCCCCCGTCTGGAACACCCAGCTGCACGTGCTCGACGGCCGGCTCCGTCCGGTCCCGCTCGGTGTCGCGGGTGAGCTGTATCTGGCGGGCGCCCAGCTCGCACGCGGGTACGTCGGACGCGCCGACCTGTCGGCGGACCGGTTCGTCGCCAGCCCGATGGCCGACGGTCAGCGGATGTACCGCACCGGTGACCTCGTCAAGTGGGTCGAAGGCTCCACCGGCGGACTCGAACTGGTGTACCTGGGGCGGACCGACTTCCAGGTCAAGCTGCGCGGTCTGCGGATCGAGCTCGGCGAGATCGAGTCGGTGCTCCTCGAACAGCCCGAGGTCGCGCAGGCGGCCGTTCTCGTGCGCGAGGACATTCCGGGCGCACAGCAGCTCGTCGCCTACCTGACCGCGGCCCCGGGCGCGGCCCCGCAGGTCGACACGCTGACCTCGGCGCTGTCCGCGAGGCTGCCCGAGTACATGGTGCCGTCGGTGCTGATAGTCCTCGACTCGTTGCCGCTCAACGCATCCGGCAAGCTCGACCGCAAGGCGCTGCCCGCACCGGACCTCACCGACCGGGCGGAGACCTACCGGGCGCCGAGCACCCCGACCGAGACCGTGCTGTGCCGGCTGGTGGCCGAACTGCTCGGCCTGGACCGCGTCGGCGTGGACGACTCGTTCTTCGCGCTCGGCGGCGACTCGATCATGGCCATCCAGCTGGTCTCCCGGGCCAAGCGGGAGGGCATCGTGCTCAAGCCCGCGCTCGTGTTCGAGCACAAGACGATCGCGGCCCTCGCACGGGTCGCGGCGGTCGGTGCCGACGCGGTCACGCTCGAGGAACTGCCGGGCGGCGGCATCGGTGAGCTGCCGCTCACCCCGATCGTGCACTGGATGATCGAGCATCTTCGGGAGTTCGACGAGTTCTCGCAGGCCGTGATGCTCACGCTGCCCGCGGGCATCACCGAGAGCGACCTGCACGCCACCGTGCAGACCGTGCTGGATCACCACGACATGCTGCGCTCGCGTCTGGTGGGCGCAGGCGACGGCGGCCACCTCGCGGTCACCGGCGTCGGGTCGGTGTCCGCGGACGCGGTCATCACCCGGGTTCGGGTGGCCGACGCGCCCGGCTCGGCCGGGTTCGGCGCTCGCGCCGAGGCCGAGATGCGTGCCGCGGCACGCCGCCTCGACCCCGAAGCCGGGTCGATGGTGCAGTTCGTCTGGCTCGACACCGAGCCGTCCGGTGCGGGCCGGCTGCTCGTGCTCGCCCATCACCTGGTGGTCGACGGTGTCTCCTGGCGTGCCCTGGTGCCGGATCTGGCTCTGGCCTGGGTCCGGGCCACGCAGGGCGACGGGCCCGAGCTGTCCGCCGTGGGCACCTCGTTCCGGCGCTGGGCCCACGGCCTGGCCGACGCCGCCGCCGATCGCGTCGTCGAACTGCCGCTGTGGCGGTCCGTGCTGGACGGCCCGGACCCGCTGCTCGGTGCCCGCGCGCTCGATCCCGAGGCCGACACCGTCTCGAGCCTCGCCGACCTGAGGGTCGAACTCGACTCCGGTGTCGCGGAGGCGGTGCTCGGGCGGGTGCCCGCGATGGTGCACGGCACCCCGAACGACGGACTGCTCACCGCGCTCGCGCTGGCGGTCGCGAAGTGGCGGCGGGATCGGGGCGTCGACGCGCCCGGTGCCGTCGTCACCCTCGAGGGCCACGGCCGCGAGGAACAGGCCGTGCCCGGCGCGGACCTCGCCAACACGGTCGGCTGGTTCACCACCGCGTTCCCCGTGCGGCTGGACCTCGACGGCATCGACCTCGACGAGGCGTTCGCCGGCGGTGCCGCGGCCGGAGACGCGATCAAGCGGGTCAAGGAACAGCTGCTCTCGATCCCGGACCACGGCATCGGCTACGGCCTGCTCCGCTACCTGAACGCGGACACCGCCGCCGAGTTGCGGGAACTGCCGGCACCGCAGATCGGGTTCAACTACCTCGGCCGTGTCGCGACCGCCGAGGTCGGTGGCGACGCCGCCTGGGTCCCGGACACCGAATCGGGCAGCCTCGGTGGCGTGCGCGACGCGGGCATGACCGCACCGGTGATCCTCGACATCAACGCATCCGCGGTCGACACCGCCGACGGCACCCGCCTCGGTGCCACCTTCTCGTACGCGACCGGCGTCCTCGACGGCGCCGACGCGCAGGCCATTGCGGACCTGTGGGTCGCGGCACTGACCGCGCTCAGCGAGTACTCCGCCACCCCGGGCGCAGGCGGCCTGACCCCGTCGGACCTCCCGCTGGTCCCGCTGGACCAGGCCGGGGTCGAGCACCTCGAGGCCCGCCACCCGGGTCTGGCCGACGTGTGGTCCCTCTCGCCGCTGCAGGAGGGATTGCTCTTCCACGCGCAGTTCGCGGGTGAGCACCTCGACGCCTACCTGGTGCAGACGGTGCTCGATCTCGAGGGCACCGTCGATCCGCAGCGACTGCGGGCGGCCGGGCAGGCGTTGCTGCGTCGCCACGCGAACCTGCGGGTCGCGTTCGACACCGCCTCCGGCGAACCGGTGCAGATCGTTCCCGCCGAGGTCGAGCTGCCGTGGCAGACAGTCGATCTGGCTGCGTCGCCGGATCCCGATGCGGCGTTCGCCGACCTGCTGCGGCAGGACCGGGCGCGCGGGTTCGACATGGCGACCGCGCCGCTGATCCGGTTCACGCTCGCCGACCTCGGCCAGGGCCGGTACCGGATGGTCTCGACCAACCACCACGTGCTGCTCGACGGCTGGTCGACGCCGCTGCTGCTCAAGGATCTGCTGTACCTGTACGCCACCGGCGGTGACGCATCGACGATGCCGCCTGCGGGCGAGTACCGCGACTTCCTTGCGTGGCTGGCCGGCCGTGACCTCGACGCCTCCACCGCCGCGTGGAAGGACGCGTTCGCCGGTCTCGACGAGCCGTCGCTGCTCGCGCTCGGGGAGGGCGACGGCTCGGTGGAGTCCACCGACCTGTCCCGTTTCGCGTCCGCGGAGCTGACCGCGGACCTGACCGCGCTCGCTCGCAGGCACGGCGTCACCCTGAACACCGTCGTGCAGGCGGCCTGGGGCATCGTGCTGTCGGCGCTCACGTCCCGCACCGACGTGGTGTTCGGGTCGACCGTCTCCGGTCGTCCCGCGGATCTGCCCGGCGTCGAGTCGATGATCGGTCTGTTCATCAACACCCTGCCGGTGCGGGTGGCACTCGACCCGGCCGAGACGCTGACCGGCCTGCTCGAGCGGGTCCAGGTCGAACAGGCCGATCTGCTCGATCACCACTACGTGGGCCTGTCGCAGATCCAGCACACGGTCGGCGCCGCGGCGTCGTTCGACACCCTGACCGTGTTCGAGTCCTACCCGGTGGATCAGGACGCGCTCGCCCAGGCCGCCGACATCGACGGCATGCGGGTGACCGGGCTGCGCGGCATGGACTCCACGCACTACCCGTTGACCCTGGTCGCCAGCGTCGCAGACCGGCTGCACCTGCAGCTGAAGTACCTGACCGGCGTGTACACCGCCGCCGAGGTGCAGACCCTGCTCGACCGGGTGCTTCGGGTGCTGACCGCATTCGCGGACGCGCCGGACCAGCGGGTTGCCGCGCTCGACGTGCTCGGTGTGGCCGAGCGTGAGCAGGTGCTGACCGCGTGGGTCGATCCGGGTGTCGCGACGCCGACGGGCACGCTGCCCGCCGCGTTCGCGCGGCAGGCGGCGGCGTACGTGGACCGCACCGCGGTGGTTGCTGCCGGCGAGCGGTTGTCGTACGGCGAGCTCGCGGAGCGGGTGAACCGACTCGCCCGCGTGCTGATCGCCGAGGGCGTCGGGCCGGAGTCGATGGTCGCGGTCGCGATGCCGCGTACCGCCGACCTGGTGGTCGCCCTGCTCGCGGTGCTCACGGCCGGCGGCGGCTACGTGCCGGTGGATGTCACCTACCCGCAGGACCGGCTGGCGTACATGCTCGCCGACTCGAAGCCGGTGGTCGTGCTCTCCACCGCCGCGGACGTGGACTCGTTGCCGGACAACGACATTCCGAAGCTGCTCCTGGACTCCACGGAGCTGGCGGCCCGGATGTCGCAGGTGTCGGCCGCGCCGGTCACCGACACCGAGCGGGTTGCGGCGTTGTCGCCGCAGCACCCGGCGTACGTGATCTACACGTCCGGTTCCACAGGTCGCCCCAAGGGCGTCGTGGTGCCGCACATGGACGTGCTCACCCTGATGGCGAACACGCAGACCAAGTTCGGGTTCGACGAGACCGACGTGTGGACCATGTTCCACAGCTACGCGTTCGACTTCTCGGTGTGGGAGCTGTGGGGTCCGCTGCTGTTCGGCGGCGAACTGGTCATCGTCGACTACCTGACCTCGCGCTCGCCGGAGGAGTTCCTGGAACTGCTGCGGCGGGAACGGGTGACGGTGCTCAACCAGACGCCGTCGGCGTTCTACCAGCTCGCGGAAGCGGACCGGGTTGCAGGGGAGAGGTCTGTCTCCGGCGCGGGGGACAGGTCTGTCTCCGATCAGCTGAGCCTGCGGTACGTGATCTTCGGTGGCGAGGCCCTCGACCTCGGCCAGCTCGAGCGGTGGTACGAGCGGCACGACGAGCAGTCTCCGCGCCTGGTGAACATGTACGGCATCACCGAGACCACGGTGCACGTGAGCTTCCTGTCCCTCGACCGCGAGTTCGCGCGGGAGTCGAAGGCCAGCGTCATCGGTCGCGGCCTGCCGGGCATGGGTGTGTACGTGCTCGACGCGCGGCTGCAGCCTGCGCCGGTCGGTGTGGTCGGCGAGATGTACGTCCACGGTGGGCAGTTGGCGCGCGGCTACCTCGGTCGCCCCGACCTGACGTCGGACCGTTTCGTGGCGAACCCGTTCGCGACCGGGGCGACGGGGAATGTTGCTGTCGGGGATCGGATGTACCGCACCGGCGACCTGGCGCGCTGGAATGCCGACGGTCAGCTGGAGTACCTGGGGCGCAGTGACTTCCAGGTGCAGCTGCGCGGCTTCCGGATCGAGCTCGGCGAGATCGAGTCGGCGCTGCTGCGCTACGAGGGTGTCGCGGCGTCCGCGGTGCTGGTGCGCTCCGACGAGCACACCGGTGACCGTCTCGTCGGCTACGTCGTCCCCGAGGCCGGTGTCACCGTCGATGCGGATGCGGTACTGGCGTTCGTCGGCGAGTTCCTCGCCGCGTACATGGTGCCGTCGGCGCTCGTCGTGCTCGACGAGTTCCCGCTGACCGCGAACGGCAAGCTGGACCGCCGCGCTCTGCCCGCCCCGGACTTCCTCTCCGCGGCAACCGAGTTCGTCGCCCCCCGGACCCCGGTGGAGGAGGCGATCGCCGCGGTCTTCTCGGAGGTGCTCGGCGCCGAGCGTGTGGGTGTCCACGACAGCTTCTTCGACCTCGGCGGCAACTCTCTCGTCGCGACCCGAGTGGTCGCCCGCGCGAACGCCGCCCTCGACGCCCGCGTCGGCGTCCGGGACCTGTTCGAGGCGCCGACCGTCGCCGAGCTGGCGCAGCGGTTCGAGCACGCCGATCGTGCCGACCGCCCGGCGCTCGTCGCGGGCCCGCGCCCCGACCGGGTGCCGCTGTCGCTGGCCCAGCAGCGGATGTGGTTCCTGAGCCGCTTCGATCCGGAATCCCCGGCCTACAACATCCCGATGGCGGTGCGACTGTCCGGCGAGCTGGACACCGACGCGCTGGCCGCGGCCGTGCGCGACGTCCTGGCCCGGCACGAGTCGCTGCGGACCGTGTTCCCCGACTCCGTCGACGGCCCGGCCCAGGTGGTCGTCCCGGCCGCCGAGGTCGAGTTCGACCTCGCCCCGGTCGCGGTGCCGGAGGCCGAGCTGGCCGCCGCCGTCGTCGCCCTGCTGTCCACCGGCTTCGACGTCACCGCCGCCCCGCCGGTGCGGGCCCGGCTGCTCGCCGTCGACGCCGCAGGAGTGGAGTCTGCGGAACGACCCGCAAGCACCGAGCACGTGCTGGTGATGGTGGTGCACCACATCAGCGCCGACGGCATGTCCATGGCGCCGCTCGCGCGGGACGTCATGATCGCGTACACCTCCCGCGTCAACGGGATTGCGCCGCAGTGGCTTCCGCTTCCGGTGCAGTACGCGGACTTCGCGATCTGGCAGCGCGCGCTGCTCGGGTCCGAGGACGACCCGCAGTCCCTCGCCGCGCAGCAGGTCGACTACTGGACCACCGCGCTCGCCGGGCTGCCGGATGCGCTGGACCTGCCCACCGACCGGCCGCGGCCGGCCGAGCAGTCGATGCGCGGCGGACGCCACATGTTCTCGATCGGCGAGGACACCCGCCGGGCCGTGCACGAGGTGGCGACCGCGCACGGCGCCACCCCCTTCATGGTGTTGCACACGGCACTGACGGTGCTGCTCTCGCGCCTGACCCGGGAGACCGACATCGCGATCGGCACTCCGATCGGTGGCCGCGGCGAGGCCGCGCTCGACGATCTCGTCGGCATGTTCGTCAACACGATCGTGCTGCGGGCACAGGTCGACGGTGACGACACGTTCGCGGACCTGCTCGCCCGCGTCCGGCACTCCGATCTCGGCGCGTTCGGGCACACCGACGTGCCGTTCGAGCGGCTCGTCGACGTGCTGAACCCGACCCGCTCGACCGCGCACCACCCGCTGTTCCAGGTGTCGCTGTCGCTGCAGAACCAGGACCGGGCCGAGTTCGAGCTGCCCGGCCTGACCATCAGCGCCCTCGACCCGGGTGCCGAGGTCACACAGTTCGACCTCGACCTGACGGTCGGCGAGGGCGTCGGCGAGGCCGGCGCACCGGACGGCATGTACGCGTACTTCACCTACGCGACCGACCTGTTCGACGAGTCGACGGTCGCCGGGTTCGCCGAGCGGTTCGTGCGGATCCTCGACGCCGCCGTCGCCGACCCGTCGCTGCGGGTCGGGGACGTCGACGTGCTCGCCCCGGCGGAGCGTGCGCAGGTGCTGCGGACGTGGAACGAGACCGCGACCGAGCTCGCGCCCGCGACGCTCGTGTCGTTGTTCGACGAACAGGTGGCCCGCACCCCGGACCGGGTCGCGGTGCTGTTCGAGGGAGAGCAGCTCACCTACGCCGAGTTCGACGCCGCCGCGAACCGACTGGCGCGGGAGCTCATCGACGCCGGTGTCGGACCGGAGAGCCTGGTCGGCCTCGCGATGCGTCGCTCGCTGGACCTGATGATCGGCATGTACGCGATCGTCAAGACCGGTGGCGCGTACCTGCCGCTCGACCCGGACCACCCGGCCGAGCGCACCGCCTACGTGCTCGCGTCCGCCGATCCGCGCATCGTGCTGACCACCACCACGGACGGTGTGGATCTGCCCGCCGACCGCACCGTGCTGTACGTCGACACCCTCGACCTCTCCGGTCGGGACGCGTCGCCGGTCACCGACGCCGAGCGGATCGCTCCGCTGCGTCCGGAGAACACCGCGTACGTCATCTACACGTCCGGCTCGACCGGGCGGCCGAAGGGCGTCGCGGTCGAGCACGCCGCGATCACCAACCAGACCCGCTGGATGCACGCCCACTTCGGCATGACCGCCGACGACCGGGTGATGCAGAAGGCGCCGATCACCTTCGACGTGTCGGTGTGGGAGTGTTTCGCCGCGCTGCAGGTCGGTGGCCGGGTGGTCGTGCTGCGCCCCGACGGGCACCGCGACCCCGAGTACCTGACCGAGGTGATGGCCGCCGAGGGCATCACCATTGCCGAGTTCGTGCCGTCGCTGCTCGAAATGCTGCTCGCCAGCCCCGACATGGGGGTGCCCGCCTCGATGCGGCACATCCTCGCCGGCGGCGAGGCACTGACCCCGCAGACCGCGCGGAAGATCGCCGATCTCGGTACCGCCGTGGAGAACACCTACGGTCCGACCGAGGCCGCGATCACCACGACCGCGTTCGACGCAGCCGAGGCCGGCGAGTGGATCGTCCCGATCGGCCGCGGGGTCTGGAACACCACCGCCTACGTGCTCGACGCGCGCCTGCAGCCGGTGCCCGTCGGCGTCGCCGGTGAGCTGTACCACGGTGGCGACCAGCTGGCCCGCGGCTACGTCGGCCGTCCCGACCTGACGGCGGACCGGTTCGTCGCGAACCCGTTCGAGGGCAACGGGTCCCGCTTGTACCGCACCGGCGACCTGGTGCGCTGGAATGCGAACGGGCAGCTGGAGTTCCTGGGCCGCACCGACTTCCAGGTGAAACTGCGCGGCCTGCGTATCGAGCTCGGCGAGATCGAGTCGGCGCTGCTGGCGCACCCGCGGGTCGAGCAGGCCGTCGTGGTGCTGCACAGCGACCCGCACACCGGCGACCAGCTGGTGGCGTACGTCGTCGGCGGAGGCGTCGAGCCCGTCGGCGCCGCCGACATCATCGACCCGGCCGAGCTCAAGGCGCACCTGGCGCAGCGGTTGCCGAGCTACATGGTCCCGGCGGCGTTCGTCGCGCTGGAGGAGATGCCGCTGAACGCCAGCGGCAAGTTGGATCGCCGCGCCCTGCCCGCCCCGCACATCGAGGTCGACCAGGCCGCCTATGTGGCGCCGCGTGGCCCCGTCGAGGAGATCGTCGCGGCGGTGTTCGCGGAGGTCGTCGGCCTCGACCGGGTCGGCGCCACCGACAGCTTCTTCGAACTCGGCGGCAACTCGCTGGTCGCGACGCGGGTGATCGCGCGCGTCAACGCCGCGCTCGGAACCGCCCTCGGCGTCCGCGCGCTGTTCGACGCGCCGACCGTCGCCGGTCTCGCGCAGCAGGTCGAACGTGCCGGTGCCGGCCACGCCCGGCCTGCGCTCGCGCCGCGCCCGCGTCCGGAGCGGATCCCGCTCTCGCTCGCACAGCAGCGGATGTGGTTCCTCAACCGGTTCGACACCGACTCGGCGGCGTACAACATCCCGCTCGCGGTGCGGCTGTCCGGTGACCTCGACGTCGCCGCCATGGCCGCCGCGGTCCGGGACGTCGTCGCTCGCCACGAGTCGATCCGCACGGTGTTCCCCGACTCGGCGGACGGTCCGCACCAGGTGATCCTCGGCGTCGACGACGTCCTCACCGAGCTGACCCCGATCGACGTCACCGCCGACGAGATCGTCTCGGTGGTGGGCGAATTCGCGGTCACGCCGTTCGACGTGACCGCGCAGGCCCCGGTCCGGGTCGCGCTGTTCCGGATCGCGGCCGACGAGCACGTGCTCGCGTTCGTCGTCCACCACATCTCCGGTGACGGATCGTCGACCGCGCCGCTGGCCCGCGACGTCATGGTCGCCTACCTCGCCCGCTCGACGGGTGAGGAGCCCGGCTGGGCGCCGCTCGAGGTGCAGTATGCGGACTACACGCTGTGGCAGCGGGAACTGCTCGGCGCCGAGGACGACCCGCAGTCCCTCGCGGCCGAACAGGTGGCGTACTGGACCGGCGCCCTGGCCGGGGTGCCCGAGGTGCTGGCGCTGCCGACCGACCGGCCGCGCCCGGCGGACCGCACCCAGCAGGGCGCGACCGCCGAGTTCGAGATCACCGCGCAGACGCACGAGCGGCTGCGGGCGATCGCCAAGGACAACGGCGCCACGCTGTTCATGGTGATGCACTCCGCGCTCGCGGTGCTGCTCGCCCGGCTGTCCGGCACCTCCGACATCGCGGTCGGCACCCCGATCGCCGGCCGCGGCGAACGCGCCCTCGACGACCTCGTCGGCATGTTCGTCAACACCCTGGTGCTGCGCACCGAGGTGGACGCAGCCCGTGGTTTCGATGCGCTGCTCGAGCAGGCCCGCGAGGTGGACCTGGGTGCGTTCGCCCACGCCGACCTGCCGTTCGAGCGGCTCGTCGACATCCTCGACCCGGCCCGCTCGACGTCGCACTCGCCGCTGTTCCAGGTGGTGCTTTCCACCGAGGACATCGGCGAGGAACGGTTCGAGCTGCCCGGGCTGACGGTCAGCGGCATCGCCGACGACACGCACGTCGAGAAGTTCGACCTGGAACTGTCGTACGCGGAGCGGGTCGACGCCGGCGGTCGCGCCGAGGGCATGACCGCCCGGTTCGGCTACGCCACCGACATCTTCGACGCCGCCACGGTGGAGCTGTTCACCGCGCGGATGGCCCGGATCCTCGACGCGATCGCCGCCGACCCGTCGGCACCGGTCGGGGACATCGAGATCCTCGGCGCTGCCGAGGCCGCGCAGTTGGCGCCGGTCCGCGGCGCCGCCGCCGTCGGTGTGGGCACCCTGCCCGAGCTGCTGGCCGCGGCCGCCGCACAGGATCCGGCCGCGACCGCGCTCGCCTTCGGCGACGTGACGGTCGGCTACCGGGAACTCGACGAGCGCTCGACGCGACTCGCCCGGATCCTCGTCGACCGCGGCGTCGGACCGGAGAGCTTCGTGGCCCTCGGGCTGTCCCGGTCCATCGAGTCGGTCACCGCGGTGTGGGCGGTCGCCAAGTCCGGCGCCGCGTTCCTGCCGGTGGACCCGAACTACCCGGCGGACCGGATCGCGCACATGCTCACCGACTCGGGTGCGCCGATCGGCATCACGGTCCGCGCGCACCGCGAGTCGTTCGACGACTCCATCGACTGGCTGGTGCTCGACGACGCGGACTTCACCGCCGAATGGGCCGGGCAGTCGGACGCGCCGATCACCGACTCCGAGCGCACCGCCCCGCTCGACGTCCGCAATGCGGCGTACCTGATCTACACCTCGGGTTCGACGGGTCTGCCCAAGGGTGTCGCGGTCACCCACCAGGGCCTGCACAACCTGGCCGCGGACGTACGCACCCGCTGCGCGATCACCCCGGCGTCCCGTGTGCTGCACGTGACCACGCCGAGCTTCGACGCGTCGATCATCGAGTACCTGATGGCCTTCGGCTCGGGCGCGGCCCTGGTGATCGCCCCGCCGGAGGTCTTCGGTGGTGCCGAGCTGACGGCGCTGATGCGGGACCAGGAGGTCACCCACGCCTTCATCACCCCGGCCGCCCTCGCGTCCCTGGACGAGAGTGCGCTGGACCGGCTGGAGATGGTCGGCACCGGCGGCGACGCCTGCCCGCCCGAACTCGCCGAGCGCTGGGCGCGCGGCCGTGCGATGTTCAACATGTACGGGCCGACCGAGTCGACGATCGCGGTCGTGATCGACGGCCCGATGGTCGCCGGCGAGCCGGTCGCGATCGGCACACCCACGGTGGGTGTCGAGGCGCTGGTGCTCGACGCCCGGCTGCGGCCGGTGCCGGTCGGCGTGCCCGGCGAGCTGTACGTCGCAGGTCCGGAACTGGCCCGTGGCTACCACGCGCGGGCCGGGCTGACCTCGGACCGCTTCGTGGCCAACCCGTTCGCGGTCGGGGCGAGCGGAGCGACGGGGAATGTCGCCGGTGCCCGGATGTACCGCACGGGTGACGTGGTCCGGTGGACCGGGGAGAGCTCCGCGCTGCGGCTGCAGTACCTCGGCCGGTCCGACTCCCAGGTCAAGGTCCGTGGCTTCCGCATCGAACTCGGCGAGATCAACGCGGCGCTGGCGTCCTACCCGGGAATCGACTTCGCGCACACCGCCGGTCACGTCGCCGAGTCCGGCGAGACCCATCTGGTCTCGTATGTGCTCGCGGCCCCGGGCGTCGACATCCGGGTCGCCGCGGTGTCCGAGCACATCGCCCGGACCCTGCCCGCGTACATGGTCCCGTCCGCGATCGTGGTGCTCGACGAGCTGCCGACGACCCCGGCGGGCAAGCTCGACACCCGGGCGCTGCCGGAGCCCGAGATCGTCACGGTCACCGGTGGATTCGTGCCGCCGCGGACCGCGACCGAGGAGATCGTCGCCGGCGTGTTCGCCGAGGTGCTCGGAGTCGGACGCGTCGGCTCGACGGACAGCTTCTTCGACCTCGGTGGCAACTCGCTGTCCGCGACCCGGGTCACCGCCCGCGTCGGTGCCGTGCTCGGTGCCACCCTCGGTGTGCGCCAGGTGTTCGACGCCCCGACCGTCGCCGCACTGGCCGCGTACGTGGACTCGGTTCGCACGCAGGGCGTCTCGCGCCCCGCGCTGGTGCCGGCGACCCGTCCGCAGCGGATCCCGCTCTCACTGGCGCAGCGGCGCATGTGGTTCCTCAACCAGTTCGACACCGACTCGGCGGCCTACAACATCCCGTTGGCCGTCCGGCTGTCCGGCGACCTCGACGTCGCGGCGCTGGCTCGCGCCGTCGCCGACGTCGTCGATCGGCACGAGACGTTGCGGACCGTGTACCCGGCGGTCGGCCGCGAGCCGTACCAGGTGGTGCTGCCGGCCGACGAGGTGATGCCTGCACTGGCGCCGCGTCCCGTCTCCGAGGAGAACCTGCTCGCCGCGGTGGTCGACTTCGCGTCCGGTGGATTCGACGTCACCGTCGCCCCGCCGCTGCGAATCGCCCTGTTCGAGACCGGGCCGAGCGACCGGGTCCTGGTCGTGGTCGTGCACCACATCGCCGGCGACGGTTCGTCCATGGCACCGCTCGCGCGTGACGTCATGGTCGCCTACGGCTCGCGGACCGCGGGCCTGCCGCCGCAGTGGACCGAACTGCCGGTGCAGTACGCCGATTTCGCGATCTGGCAGCGGGAGGTCCTCGGCGACGAGAACGATCCGCAGTCCCTCGCGGCACAGCAGATCGCCTACTGGCGGGAGGCGCTCGACGACCTGCCGACGCAGCTGGAACTGCCCACCGACCGGCCGCGGCCGCCGGTGCAGTCCCTGGCAGGCGACACCGTCGAGTTCAGCGTCGACGCCGACACGCACCGTGCACTGGTCGAGGTGGCCCGCGCCGGCGGCGCCAGCGTCTTCATGGTGATGCACGCCGCCCTGTCGGTGCTGCTCGCCGGGCTGTCGGGAACCACCGACATCGCCGTCGGCACCCCCTCGGCGGGCCGCGGCGACGCCGCGCTCGACGACCTGGTCGGCATGTTCGTCGGCACGCTCGTGCTGCGCGCCGAGGTCGACCCGGACATCACGTTCGCCGACCTGCTCGAAGCGGTCCGCGAAAGCGACCTCGGGGCGTTCGGCAACACCGACATCCCGTTCGAGCGGCTCGTCGAGGTGCTCGACCCCGAGCGGTCGACCGCGCACTCGCCGCTGTTCCAGGTGATGCTCACGTTCCAGAACCTGGAGCAGGCGAGCTTCGAGCTGCCCGGCCTGACGGTCGCCGCCGTCGAATCGGGTCCGGAACCGGCGAAGTTCGACCTGACCCTCGGCCTGCAGGAGACCTACCGTGAGGACGGTGCGCCCGCGGAGATCGCGGCGTCGCTGAGCTACGCCACCGACCTGTTCGACGCGTCCACCGTCCGCGGTTTCGCGGACCGGTTCCTGCGCGTGCTCGCGCAGGTGTCGGCGAACCCGGCGGTGCGCCTCGGCGACGTGGACCTGCTCGGTGCCGAGGAACGCGCCCGGGTTGCGGAGTTCGGCCGTGGTGCCGGCTCCGCGGTCGGGGAGGCCACGCTGCTCGGCCTGGTCGCTGCACAGGTCGCCCGGATCCCGGATGCGGCAGCCGTCGTCGACGGTGACCTGGAGCTGTCCTACCGCGACCTGGACGAACGCGCGAACGCCCTTGCCGCGCAACTGTCCTCGGCGGGTGCGGGTCGAGACGACGTGGTCGCGCTGGCGCTGGGCCGGTCGGTCGACTGGATCGTCGGCATGCTCGCGGCGTGGAAGGTCGGAGCGGGATACGCCCCGGTCGACCCGGCGCACCCGGTGGACCGAATCGCCGCCCTGCTCGCCGACACCGGCGCCCGTGCGCTGGTCGCGACAGCGGAGTGGATCGCGGCCGCGGGCCCCGGTGACACCCTCGCCGACGCCGCCGTCCTGGTGGTGGACGCGCGCGAGGCCGGCGAGACGGCGGCTCCCGCCGACGTGTGGTCCGAGCCGGGTGCCGGCGCGCGCCTCGGTTACGTGATCTCCACCTCGGGTTCCACCGGGCGGCCGAAACCGACCCTGGTGCCGATGGCCGGCATCGCCAACACCGTCGACTGGTATCGCCGCGAACTCGACCTGTCCGCCGGAGACGGTGTGCTCGTCGCGTCGTCGCCGAGCTTCGACCTGACCCAGAAGAACGTGTGGGCCGCGCTCGCGTCCGGTGCCACCGTCCATCTGGCGGGGGAGGGCTTCGACCCGGCGGCCATCCTCGGCATCATCGCCGCCAACGCGGTTGCGGTGGCGAACATGTCGCCGTCCGCGTTCGAGGCGGTCGTCGACGCCGACGCCGCGG
Organism: Rhodococcus sp. NPDC003348; assembly: GCF_053589375.1. Taxonomy (NCBI): domain Bacteria; kingdom Bacillati; phylum Actinomycetota; class Actinomycetes; order Mycobacteriales; family Nocardiaceae; genus Rhodococcus; species Rhodococcus sp. NPDC003348. Next base: position 48,941 of record NZ_JBSFRT010000019.1, on the reverse strand, counting down.
GCGTGCTGGCGGGGCTGAAGATGCTGTTCCTCGGCGGCGAGGCCGTCAAGCTGACGCCGCTGCGCGCGCTGATCGACGGCGGACTGCGGGTGTTCAACAGCTACGGCCCGACCGAGGCGTCGGACGTCGTCTCCTTCCACGAGGTGGGTCGCGACGAGCGCGGCGCCGTGCCGATCGGTTCGCCGATCCCCGGGGTCGAGCTGTTCGTGCTCGACGACCGGCTCCGGCCGACTCCGATCGGGGTGGCCGGCGAGCTGTACGTCGGCGGCATCGCCGTCGGCCGCGGCTACGGCGCCATGTTCGGCCAGACGGCGGACCGGTTCGTCGCGAACCCGTTCGGCGACAGCGGTTCCCGGATGTACCGGACCGGTGACCTGGTGCGCTGGAGCAACTCCGGCGAGCTGGACTACCTGGGCCGCGCCGACTTCCAGGTCAAGCTGCGTGGTCTGCGGATCGAGCTCGGCGAGATCGAGGCGGTGCTGCACGAGCAGGACACCGTCGCGCAGGCGGCGGTGCTGGTACGGGAGGACAACCCCGGCCAGCAGCTGCTCGTCGGCTACGTGGTGCCCACCCCGGGTGCGGTCGTCGACGAGGCGGCGCTGATCGCGGCGCTCGGCCGACGTCTGCCGGACTACATGGTCCCCGCGGTGTTCGTCGGACTCGACGAGTTCCCGCTCAACCGCAGCGGCAAACTCGACCGCAAGGCGCTGCCCGCGCCCGACTTCGCGGCGCGTGTCCGCACCTCGCGGGCGCCGCGGACCGAGACCGAGAAGGTGCTCTGCGACCTGTTCGCGCAGCTCCTCGGCCTCGACTCGGTCGGCGTGGACGACTCGTTCTTCGCGCTCGGCGGCGACAGCATCCTGTCCATCCAGCTGGTCGCCCGCGCCAAGGCCGCAGGCATCGTCCTGACCCCGAAGATGGTGTTCGAGCATCGGACCGTGGCGGCGCTGGCCGCGGCGGCCGCCAGCGTCGAACTCGAGGTGCTCGAGGAACTGCCCGGCGGCGGTGTCGGCGAGATCCCGCTTTCGCCCATCGGGCACTGGATGATCGAGCACGGACGCAGCTACGACCGGTTCTCGCAGGCCGAGATCCTGACGCTGCCGCGGGACGTCGACCTCACCCACCTGACCGGCGCGGTGCAGGCGGTGCTCGACCACCACGACATGCTGCGCGCCCGGCTGACCGTCACCGACGGTGTCGGGGCCCTCGAGGTTCTCGAGGCCGGCACCGTCGACGCCGCGGACCTGGTGCACGCGGTGTCGTACGCGGACGACTTCGTCGCCGCCGCGGCACCGGAACTGGATGCGGCCGCGGACCGGCTCGACCCGGCCCGCGCCGTGATGCTGCAGGCGGTGTGGTTCGTTCCCGCCGACGAGCAGGCGCCCGGTCAGCTGATGCTGCTCGTGCACCATCTCGCGATCGACGGCGTGTCCTGGCCGATCCTCAGCGGCGACCTGGTCGCCGCGTGGGGTCAGCTCGCGCACGGTCAGTCGATCGAGCTCGCCCCGGTCGGCACCTCCGCGCGGCGCTGGGCGCACGGCCTCGTCGACGAGGCGCGGTCCGAGCGCCGGGTCGCCGAACTGGACATCTGGCGCGGCATCCTCGAGGGCCCGGACCCGGACCTCGGGTCGCGACCGCTCGATACGGCCCGCGACGTCGTCGCCACCGTCGAGGACCTGCACGTCGAGGTCCCGGCCGAGATCGCCGAGACGGTGCTCACCGTGCTGCCGCGCAAGTTCCACGGCACCGCCAACGACGGACTGCTCACCGCGCTCGCGATGGCGCTCGTCACCTGGCGCGCCGAGCGGGGCATCGACGAGACGACCGCACTGGTCAACCTCGAGGGCCACGGCCGCGAGGAGCAGGTGCTGCCCGGTGCGGACCTCTCGCGCACCGTCGGCTGGTTCACCACCCAGGTCCCGGTCCGCCTCGACCTGTCGGGCGTGGACCTCACGGCCGCGTTCACCGGCGGCGCCGACCTCGGCGTCGCGGTCAAGGCGGTCAAGGAACAGCTGCTCGCGGTTCCCGACCACGGCATCGGCTACGGCCTGCTCAGCCGGCTCAACCCCGAGACCGCCGAGGTCCTCGGCGGGTTCGCGGCGCCGCAGATCGGCTTCAACTACCTGGGCCGGCGCGGCACGGTATCCGACGAGCAGAGCTCGGTGTCCGACGAGCAGAGCTCGGTGTCCGACGAGCAGCAGGCACGCGAGGGTTCGCAGGTCAACCTGGCCGGAGCCCGCAACGACGACATGGCCGTGCCCGCGGTGCTGGACGTCAACGCGATCGCGGTGGGCACCCCGTCCGGCGCGAAGCTGGTGGCCACCTGGTCGTACGCGACCGGACTGCTCGGCCGTGACGAGGTGCAGCGGTTCGCGGACCTGTGGGTCGAGGCGCTGACGGCACTGGCCGCGCACGCCGACCGTCCCGACGCCGGCGGCCGCACCCCGTCCGACTTCGAACTGGTCACCGTCGACCAGCGGCAGATCGAGAAGTGGGAGGCGCAGTACCCGGACATGTCCGACGTCTGGTCGCTCTCGCCGCTGCAGGACGGTCTGCTGTACCAGTCTCAACTGGCCGGCGACGACACGGACTACTACCAGGTCCAGATGATGCTGACCCTGACCGGCACGGTGGACGCCGACCGGATCCGGGCGGCCGGGCAGGCGCTGCTCGACCGGTACCCGAACCTGCGGGTTGCCTTCAGCTACGAGGGCGGCGTCGGCGCACAGATCGTTCAGCGCACCGTCACCCTGCCGTGGCGCACCGTCGACCTGACCTCGGTCCCGGTCACCGAGCGGGACGCGGCGCTGACCGAGTTGCTGGCCGCGGACCGCAGCGAGGGCTTCGACCTCGCCTCGGCGCCCCTGATCCGGTTCACCCTGGTCAAGCTTGCCGACGACGAGTACCGGCTGATGCTGCTCAACCATCACGCCCTGCTCGACGGCTGGTCCACGCCGCTGCTGTTGCGGGACCTGTTCGCGCTGTACGCCACCCGTGGCGACGCGACGCACCTGCCGCCGGCCCGTCAGTACCGGGATTTCCTGGCCTGGTTGTCCCGGCAGGACCGCGCGCACTCGCTCGAGGCGTGGCGGACCGCGTTCGAGGGCAGCGACGAGCCGACCATGGTGATCGGTGACAGCGGCGACGAACTCGGCGACTCGCACGAGCTCGCCGCCCACCTCGACACCGAGCTGTCCGACGCGCTGGTCGCTCTCGGCCGCGAACACGGGTTCACCATGAACACCGTCGTGCAGGCCGCGTGGGCGCTGGTCGTCGCGACCCTGACCGGACGCGAGGACGTCACCTTCGGCGCCACCGTCTCCGGCCGTCCGCCGCAGATCGACGGCGTCGAAGAGATGATCGGCCTGTTCATCAACACGCTGCCGGTTCGGGTGCGGCTCGACGTGACCGAGTCCGTGACGCAGCTGCTGTCGCGGCTGCAGGGGGAGCAGGCCGACCTGCTCGACCACCACTACGTCGGTATGGCGGAGATCCAGTCCGTCGCCGGCCAGGGCACGGTGTTCGACACCCTCGCGGTGTTCGAGTCGTACCCGGACGCCGGTGGCGCCGGGGGCGGCGACATCGACGGCATGACCGTTGCGGGAATGTCCGGCAGCGACTCGGTGCACTACCCGTTGGCACTGGTCGCGGAGTACGACGGCACGCTGGCGCTGCGTCTGAAGTTCCTCGACGGCGTCGTCTCGGTGGACCGGGCGCAGGAGGTCCTCGGATTCGTGACCCGCGCGGTCCAGGCGTTCGCCCGGGCTCCGCACACGGCACTGGCGTCGCTGGACCTGCTCGACCCGGCGCACCGCGCCGAGCTGGTGCCGGCCCACGGCCCGCAGGGCCACGGGTTCCGCAGCCTGCCGGACGTGCTCGCCGCCGCCGTCGCCGTGGATCCGACCGCGCTCGCCCTGATCGAGGGCGACGAGGCGCTGACGTATCGGGACCTCGACGAGCGGTCGAACCGGGTCGCCCGGCTGCTGCTCGAATCCGGTGTCGGTACCGAGAGCGTCGTCGCGATCGCGCTGTCCCGGTCGATCGAATCGGTCACCGCGATCTGGGCGACCGCGAAGGCGGGGGCCACGTTCCTGCCGATCGACCCGAGCTACCCGGCGGATCGCATCGAGCACATGCTCACCGACTCCGGTGCAGTGCTCGGGTTGACGATCGGTGCCCACCGCGACGGCCCGCACGCCGGGTTGCCGTGGATCGTCCTGGACGACGCCGACGTTGCGGCGCGGCTCGGGGAGACGGCCTCGGCCCCGATCACCGATGCCGACCGCACCCACCCGGTGCGCCCGGCCTCGGCGGCGTACATGATCTACACCTCCGGATCGACGGGCCTGCCGAAGGGCGTCGTGGTCACCCACCGCGACCTGTTCACCACCGCCGAAGAGGCGCGCACGCGCTTCCACATCGAGGCCGGCGACCGGGTGCTGCACGTGATCTCGCCGAGCTTCGACGCGTCCGTGCTCGAATACCTGATGGCGTTCGGATCGGCCGCGACGATGGTCGTGGCGCCGGCGTCGGTGTTCGGTGGCGCCGACCTGGCCGACCTGATCCGCAAGCAGCACGTCACCCACACCTTCATGACGCCCGGTTCGCTGGCGTCCGTCGACCCCGACGGACTCGACGAACTCCGGGTCGTGGTGGTCGGTGGCGAGGCGTGCCCCGCGGACCTGGTGACCCGGTGGGCACCCGGCCGGACGTTCGTCAACGCGTACGGTCCGACCGAAACGACGATCTGGGTCACCGCCACCGGAGGACTGCAGTCCGGGGAACACGTCACGATCGGTGGCCTGCTGGCCGGCGTCGGAGCCGTCATCCTCGACCGGCAGCTGCGGCCGGTACCCGCCGGTGTTCCCGGCGAGCTGTACGTGTTCGGCACGTCGCTGGCCCGTGGCTACCACCGCCGCGCGGGTCTCACGTCCGAGCGGTTCGTGGCAAACCCGTTCGGTGCACCCGGCGAGCGGATGTACCGGACCGGCGACGTCGCGCAGTGGATCCCCGGCGACGGCGACGATCGGTGGATCGTCGACTACCTGGGTCGCTCCGACTTCCAGGTGAAGGTCCGTGGTTTCCGGATCGAGCTCGGCGAGATCGAGTCGGCGTTGACCGCGCACCCGAGCGTGGAATTCGCACACGTGATCGGTGTGCCCGGTCCCGGCGGCGCGACCGCGCTGGCCGCATACGTGCTGCCCGTGGACGGTGCCGAAGTCGACCCGGTGACGCTCACCGCGTTCGTCGGGGAGGGGCTGCCCGCGTACATGGTTCCGGCGGCGATCGTGCCGATCAGCGAGATCCCGCTGACCGGCGCAGGAAAGATCGACCGCAAGGCACTGCCGGAACCCCAGTTCGCGGAGCGGGCGCCGTACGTCGCTCCCGGCACACCGACCGAGCGGATCGTCGTCGAGGCGTTCGAGGAGGTGCTCGGTGCCGACGGCGTCGGCATCGACGACGGCTTCTTCGATCTCGGTGGCCACTCGCTGCTCGCCACCCGCCTGGTCGCCATGGTCGGCGACCGAGCCGGGGTGCGCGTGCCGCTGCAGTGGATGTTCACCGACCCGACCCCGCGCCGCATCGCCGAACGCATCGACGCCGCCCGCGCCGGATCGACCGAGGGCGAGGCCGCACTGCAGGTGATGCTGCCGCTGCGCAGCGCCGGGTCGCAGCCGCCGCTGTTCTGCGTGCACCCGTTCGTCGGCCTGTCCTGGTCGTACGGCGGGCTCGCGCAGCACCTGTCCGCGGACCGCCCGGTGTACGGCATCCAGTCGCCGGCACTGTCCGGTGGGGTCCTGCCCGACACGATCGAGGACATCGCGGAGCTGTACGTCGAGCAGATCCGCGCGGTCCAGCCGGAGGGCCCGTACCACCTGCTCGGCTGGTCGTTCGGTGGTGTCGTCGCGCACGCGATGGCCGTCCGGCTGCGGGCACTGGGCGAGCGGGTGGAGTCCCTCGTCATGCTCGACAGCTTCCGCGACCTCGTCGAGGTCGGATCGGTCGCGGCCGCCGACAACATGGGCGAGGTCGTCGCCGGACTCGGGTTCGGCATCGATCTCGGGCCCGATCCGGCGGAGCTGACCCCGCAGCGGCTGCTGGAACTGCTGCAGGCGGTGCCGGGCTTCCCGGCGTCGCTGACCGCGGCGGACCTCGACCGGATCCTCGCCAGCGCCGGGCGCGCCGGGGACCTCATCGAGGCGTACGCCCCGCAGCGGTACGACGGACGGGTGGACTTCTTCGCCGCCCGGCGCGGGGACCTCGGCCACCTCGACGGGGCTGCACAGTGGTCCGAGTTCGTCGGGGCCACCGTCATCCACGACGTCGATTCCGACCACAACGGAATGACGACGCCGCGGGCGCTGGCGCAGATCGGGCCAGTGCTCGACGGGATCCTGCGCGAGCGGGACTGACACCCGGGCACAGAAAGGGCCCCACCGCGATGCGGTGGGGCCCTTTTCGTTGAGCGCTGTGTTCGGGTGGTGCGTAGGTGAATCTCGGCTACGCCGTCCCCGGGACGGATCGGATGGGATCAGATGGGGGTGCCGGCCGCCTTGCGGTAGCCGCGGACCGCGGGCCAGGTGAAGAGCGCGATCATCCCGACGGCCCACAGTGTGGTCTTGATCAGCGGTTCGGCGACCGGACCGCCCAGGCTCAGCCCCTTCATCGCGTCGATGGCCGTGGACATCGGCTGGTTCTCGACGAAGCCCTGCAGCCAGGTCGGGTACGCCGCGGTGGGGACGAAGCCGGAGTTGAAGAACATCAGCAGCGAGCACACCAGGGACAGCAGTTCCACGAGGGGCAGTTTGGCGGCGCTCACCGACAGCGCGGTGACCATGGTCGCGAACCCCAGACCCATCAGCAGTGGCACGCAGATCATTGCGAACCCGGCGATGAGGCCCTGGTTGAAGCGGAACCCGAGGGCGAATCCGACCGTCAGAATCAGCACTGTCGTCAGCAGGATGCGGACCGCCTCGGCCAGTAGCCGGCTGACCAGGCCCGACGCCCGATGGACCGGCAGGATCCAGAATCGGCTGAGCAGGCCGCGGCGCCACTCCATCTTCAGCTGCATGCCGCTGGCGATGGAACCGAACATCGAGCCGACCAGCGCGATCATGGGTGCGTAGCCGTACACGCTGTTGACGCCGGTGGCCTTGGTGACCGAGATCCCCAGCACAGCGTTGAACATGATCAGCATCAGCGACGGGTACACGATCGCCTGCAGCATCGTGTACGGGTCGCGGAGCCACCGGGTCAACAGCCGCTGCGTCTGCAGCAGGCTGTGCGTGACCAGTGCCTGCCGGGAGTCCTCCGGGTACACCTCGGTGGTCTCGTGGAAGGTGATCTCGGTGATCGGGGCGTCTTCGCGCCGCTCGTGGGTTGGTGCGGTGGTCATTTGCGCCTCACGTTCGCCCACACGGTCAGCGGAGCGATCACCGCGAAGAGCCCCAGACACCACAGCACGGCGGGCGTCATCAGGTGCATAGTCACGGAGCCGTCGGCGATCGCGCGCATCGAGATCGCGAACTGGGAGATCGGCTGGTTGCGAACGAACGCCTGGGACCACGAGGGGAACTGCGAGACCGGAACGAAGCCGGCCGAGAACATACCGAGGATCAGCTGCGGCAGCGTCAACGCCTGGCTGGTCATCTCGGGACTCTTGCTCAGCGTGCCGATCAGGTCGCCGCCCAGCGACAGCGTCATCGCGATCGCCAGTGACATCGCCACGAACAGCGTGGCGTTGCCGATGCCGCCGGTGAACCGGAATCCGATGATGTGGCCGTAGACGAGTGCGGCGATCAGCGAGATGGTGCAGTGCACGAACGACGCCGTCATCCGGGACGCCAAGGGAACGCCGGCGAAGATGGGCATCGTCTGGAATCGCGCGTTCATGCCGTTGACGGCTTCGAGTGCGGCCTTGCCCGCGGCGGAGATGGCGGTGAAGGCCATCGCCTGCAGCACGATGATCGGCATCACGAACTGGGCGTAGTCGATGCCCTGGAACTTCATCACGAAGCGCAGCGGCAGGTAGAAGCCGATCGTGAAGATCGCGGGTGCGAGGATCGCGATGAACAGCTGCCCACTCGTCCACATGCCGCGAACGTTGCGGCCGGTCAGCGCGAGCCACTGTCCGGTTGCCGACAGTTCCGGCCGACGGTGCCGGCCGACGCGGGCCACGGCCTTGGACTGTGGCTCGGGTGGGGTCTCGTCCGACTGTGCTGCGCGCGCAGCGATGGCGGTCATGATGCTTCGCTCTCTTCGGCGGCCGGCTGACCGGTCAGTGCAAGGAACACGTCGTCGAGCGACGGCCGCCGCAGCGCGATGTCGGCGAGGGGGATCCGGGAGATGTCGAGCCGGCGCAGCACCTCGGCGAGCGTCTGCGCGCCGTACTGGGCGGGGATCGACAGCCGATCGTGGCCGGTTGCGGTGACGTACTCCGGCGGCACCAGGCTGGTCAGCACCGCGTGCACACGCGGCAGGTCCGCCAGCCGGAGCGGCACGACCTCGCAGTAGCTGCCGCCGGTGCGTTCCTTGAGCTGGTCGGCGGTGCCCTCCGCGATCACCGTGCCCCGGTCGATGACGACGATGTTGTCGCTGAGCACGTCGGCCTCTTCGAGGTACTGCGTGGTCAGCAGGATGGTGATGCCCTGCTCCTTGAGTGTCGAGACGAGCGACCAGACGCCCTGCCGGCTGCGCGGGTCGAGGCCGGTCGTCGGCTCGTCGAGGAAGACCACCTCGGGCCGGGTCACCAGGCCGCACGCGATGTCGACGCGTCGGCGCATACCGCCCGAGTAGCCTGCGACCTTGCGCTCGGCCGCGTACTCGAGGTCGAACTGGCGCAGCAGTTCCTCGGCGCGTGCCTTGGCGGACTGGCGGTTGAGTCCCATCAGACGCCCGAAAAGCACGAGGTTCTCCCGTGCCGTCAACTGCTCGTCGAGCGCCGCGTACTGACCGGTCATCATGATCGATCGCCGCACCGCCGGTGCCTGGGTGACGACGTCGTGACCGGCGACCAGCGCGCGCCCCGAATCCGGGCGCAGCAGGGTGGACAGCACGTTGACCGTTGTCGTCTTGCCAGCGCCGTTGGGGCCGAGGATTCCGAGCACGGTGCCGCGAGGCACCTCGAAGTTGACCCCCCTGAGCGCCTGCACTTCACCGAAGGACTTGCGGATTCCCTCGACCAGGACGGCAGAGTGGGGTGTAGGCATGCCAGCGAGTATGTCACGCATCGGAGAACGCCGAGGCAGACCGGGGGACCGCGGTTGCCTGCAAATCGCTGACGATCTACGCGTCGGTAACGTCGCGTTGCTCGCGTCCGATGATTCCGTCCCGTGGTCCGGGCGGGCATGCTGCGCGTGCCGGCGCGCAGGCGGCCGACAACTGGATGTGAAGCAGGTCACGTCGTGGTGTTCCTTGTGTCGGCCGGTGGGGTTGCGCAGGAGCGGCCGCTACTTCGGCGTGACCCAGACGGTGATGTCGGCGTGTACGACCTCGGTGCCCGCCTTGTCGCGGATGAAAACGGGCACGACCAGGTCGGCGCCCTCGGTGATGGCGGCGAAGTCGGGCAGCGAGGGCAGTGTGGCGGTCGCGTGCAGTCCGGTGGTCGCCTTCGTCAGGTACTGCGTGTGCATGGCCTTCGGAATCCACCGGTGTGTGGGTGGGACGGTGGCCTCGGCGAGCATGCCCATCGCGGCCTCGGCGAGGTTGCACGCCGCGATCGCGTGGTAGGTGCCGATGTGGTTGTGCACACCCCACCATTTCGGGGCTCGGACCTCGCAATGGCCGGGCTCCAGTGCGACGACGCGGGGGAGGACGGTGGCGAAGTAGGGCACGCGGATGCACATGCCAAGGGAGAACAGTGTGGATCCGACGCGGTTCCGGGGGAGCCGCTGCCAGGTCCGGTAGGTGGTGGTCGTGGTGGTCATGACGGAATCTTACTCTGAAGTAAGTTCGATACGGGGTGTCCGTCCGCCCGGATTTGAAGTCCGGACCGGTCTCCGGCATACTGTTCAGGTTGCCTGGGCCAGGGACGTGCACGCGCACGGCCTTCGCCTGGCGAGAAAGGGTCGAGGACCGGAAGCTCGCGCGGATAGATTCCGCCGGTGGTTCCCGGTCCGGCCAATGCAGGACAATCGTCGCAAGACGGAAGCAGTGACCACCTGCGCCCCGCCTGGGGTGCAGCCCGGAACACATTCCGCTGGCCGATCCGTGTGCAAACACGGGTCGGGGGATGAGCGGGAGGGCGACACGCCCGACCGCGTGGACCGGGAACAGTTCCATGACAGATGAACAGCGGCAGCGGATCGGACATCCCGATCGGCATCGGGCGTGCAGTCCGATCGCCAACGTTCTTCTTCGCCCGGAAGTGGGTGGGAACTGTGCAGACGAGGTAGCCCCTGACGGGTCTACGTGCAAACGAGCGGCTCCACGTGATCGACAGACACAGCGAGTCGCGAGGGCCTAATCACATCGGGCAAGGAAGAGGACACAAGCGTGGCGGGACAGAAGATCCGCATCAGGCTCAAGGCCTACGACCATGAGGCGATCGACGCGTCTGCGCGCAAGATCGTGGAGACGGTGACCCGTACCGGGGCCCGTGTGGTCGGACCGGTGCCGTTGCCGACCGAAAAGAACGTGTACTGCGTCATCCGTTCGCCGCACAAGTACAAGGACTCGCGCGAGCACTTCGAGATGCGCACCCACAAGCGGCTCATTGACATCCTCGACCCGACGCCCAAGACGGTCGACGCGCTCATGCGCATCGACCTGCCGGCCAGCGTCGATGTCAACATCCAGTGAGCGCGGCGGAGACAACAACAATGACTGAGAACAAGATCACGGGCATCCTGGGCACCAAGCTCGGCATGACCCAGGTCTTCGACGAGAACAACCGGGTCGTTCCGGTCACCGTCGTCAAGGCCGGACCGAACGTCGTCACCCAGATCCGCACCGAGGAGCGTGACGGCTACAGCGCCGTGCAGCTCGCCTACGGCGCGATCGACCCCCGCAAGGTGAACAAGCCGACCTCCGGCCAGTTCGCCAAGGCCGGTGTCACCCCCCGCCGCCACGTCGTGGAGCTGCGCGTCGCCGACGCCGGCGAGTACGAGGTCGGCCAGGAGCTCACCGCCGCTGTGTTCGAGGACGGCGCCTACGTCGACGTCACCGGCACCTCCAAGGGCAAGGGCTTCGCCGGCACCATGAAGCGTCACGGCTTCGCCGGTCAGGGCGCCTCCCACGGTGCGCAGGCCGTTCACCGTCGCCCCGGTTCGATCGGTGGCTGCGCCACCCCGGGCCGCGTGTTCAAGGGCATGCGCATGTCGGGCCGCATGGGTAGCGACCGCGTCACCACGCAGAACCTCACCGTCCACAAGGTGGACGCCGAGGCCGGCCTGCTTCTGATCAAGGGTGCGATCCCCGGCCGCAAGGGTGGCCTCGTGATCGTCAAGACCGCAGTGAAGGGTGGTGCGTCCGCATGACCGAGACCGCAACCAAGCTCACCCTCGACGTCCGCAACGCCGACGGCGGCACCAACGGCACCGTCGACCTGCCCGCCGAGATCTTCGATGCGACGGCCAACATCGCGCTGATGCACCAGGTCGTCGTCGCTCAGCTGGCCGCGGCACGTCAGGGCACGCACTCCACCAAGACCCGCGGCGAGGTCCGCGGCGGTGGCAAGAAGCCGTACCGGCAGAAGGGCACCGGCCGCGCCCGTCAGGGCTCGACCCGCGCGCCGCAGTTCGCCGGTGGTGGCACCGTCCACGGCCCGAAGCCGCGCGACTACAGCCAGCGGACCCCGAAGAAGATGAAGGCAGCCGCCCTCCGCGGTGCCCTCTCCGACCGGGCCCGCAACGAGCGCATCCACGTGATCACCGAACTGGTTGCCGGGCAGACCCCGTCCACCAAGAGCGCCCGCAAGTTCCTGGGCGAGATCTCGGGTCGCAAGAAGTTCCTGCTCGTCGTCGGCCGTGAGGACATCGCGGCTTGGAAGAGCGTGCAGAACCTCGAGGGTGTGCACCCCATCGCCCCCGACCAGCTGAACACCTACGACGTGCTCAACAGCGACGACGTCGTGTTCAGTGTCGAGGCGCTCAACACGTTCATCCACGGCCCGGCCGAGTCGGCGCAGAAGGAGGAGAGCAAGTGAGCACCATCGCCGATCCCCGCGACATCCTGCTCGCGCCGGTCATCTCCGAGAAGTCCTACGGACTGATCGAGGAAGGCACCTACACCTTCCTGGTGCACCCGGACTCGAACAAGACGCAGATCAAGATTGCCGTGGAGAAGGTCTTCGGCGTCACCGTGACCAGCGTCAACACCGCCAACCGTCAGGGCAAGCGCAAGCGGACCCGGTTCGGCTACGGCAAGCGCAAGGACACCAAGCGCGCGCTCGTGACCATCTCGGCCGACAGCAAGCCCATCGAGATCTTCGGAGGCCCGGTCGCGTAAGCGAGCGGGACTTGACGAGATATAGAGGACGAGAAGACTCATGGCAATCCGTAAGTACAAGCCGACTACCCCGGGCCGTCGCGGCTCGAGCGTCTCGGACTTCGCCGAGATCACTCGGTCGACGCCCGAGAAGTCGCTCATCCGCCCGCTGCACGGTCGTGGCGGTCGTAACGCACACGGTCGCATCACCACCCGACACAAGGGTGGCGGACACAAGCGCGCCTACCGGCTGATCGATTTCCGTCGCAACGACAAGGACGGCGTGCCGGCCAAGGTCGCGCACATCGAGTACGACCCCAACCGCACCGCGAACATCGCGCTGCTGCACTACGCCGACGGCGAGAAGCGCTACATCATCGCGCCGAAGGACCTCAAGCAGGGTGCACGGGTCGAGTCCGGCGTCGGCGCCGACATCAAGCCCGGCAACAACCTGCCGCTGCGCAACATCCCGACCGGTACCACCATCCACGCGGTGGAACTGCGTCCGGGCGGCGGCGCCAAGATGGCCCGCTCCGCCGGCGCCAGCATCCAGCTCCTCGGCAAGGAGGGTCCGTACGCGACCCTGCGTATGCCGTCGGGTGAGATCCGCCGCGTCGACGTGCGCTGCCGCGCCAGCATCGGCGAGGTCGGCAACGCCGAGCAGTCCAACATCAACTGGGGCAAGGCCGGCCGCATGCGCTGGAAGGGCAAGCGCCCGACCGTCCGTGGTGTCGTGATGAACCCGGTCGACCACCCGCACGGTGGTGGTGAGGGTAAGACCTCCGGTGGTCGCCACCCGGTCAGCCCGTGGGGTAAGCCGGAAGGCCGCACCCGCAAGCCCAACAAGCCGAGCGACAAGCTCATCGTCCGCCGCCGTCGTACCGGCAAGAAGCGCTAGGAGGGAGTGAACTATGCCTCGCAGTCTTAAGAAGGGCCCGTTCGTCGACGACCACCTCCTCGCGAAGGTGGACGTGCAGAACGAGAAGGGCACCAAGCAGGTCATCAAGACCTGGTCGCGTCGTTCGACCATCATCCCCGATTTCATCGGTCACACGTTCGCCGTTCACGACGGTCGGAAGCACGTGCCGGTGTTCGTGTCCGATTCGATGGTCGGTCACAAGCTCGGTGAGTTCGCACCGACCCGCACGTTCAAGGGTCACATCAAGGACGACCGGAAGAGCAAGCGTCGATGAGCACTGAAACTCAGAACCCCACCGCCAAGGCGATCGCGCGCCACGTGCGCGTGACGCCGATGAAGGCCCGTCGTGTCGTGGACCTGGTTCGTGGTCGTTCCGTCGAGGACGCCCTGAACATCCTCAAGTTCGCACCGCAGGCCGCCAGCGAGCCGGTCGCCAAGGTCGTTGCCAGCGCCGCTGCCAACGCCGAGAACAACCTCGGCCTTGACCCCAGCACGCTGGTCGTCGCCACCGCGTACGTGGACGAGGGTGCCACCCTCAAGCGTTTCCAGCCGCGTGCCCAGGGCCGTGCGTTCCGCATCCGCAAGCGCACCAGCCACATCACGGTCATCGTGGAGAGCCTGCCCAAGGCCGGCACCTCGAACCGCAATCGCCGGAAGGGAAGTGCTCAGTAGTGGGCCAGAAGATCAACCCGCACGGCTTCCGCCTGGGTATCACCACCGACTGGAAGTCCCGCTGGTACGCAGACAAGCAGTACGCGGAGTACGTCAAGGAAGACGTCGCGATCCGCAAGCTCCTCGCCACGGGCATGGAGCGGGCCGGCATCGCGAAGGTCGAGATCGAGCGCACCCGTGACCGGGTCCGCGTCGACATCCACACCGCGCGTCCGGGCATCGTCATCGGCCGCCGCGGCGCCGAGGCCGACCGTATCCGCGCCGAGCTCGAGAAGCTGACCGGCAAGCAGGTCCAGCTGAACATCCTCGAGGTCAAGAACGCCGAGGCCGAGGCCCAGCTGGTGGCGCAGGGCGTCGCCGAGCAGCTCTCGAACCGTGTCGCGTTCCGTCGCGCCATGCGCAAGGCCATTCAGTCGGCCATGCGTCAGCCGAACGTCAAGGGCATCCGGGTGCAGTGCTCCGGCCGTCTCGGCGGTGCCGAGATGTCCCGCTCGGAGTTCTACCGTGAGGGTCGGGTTCCGCTGCACACGCTGCGCGCGGACATCGACTACGGCCTGTACGAGGCCAAGACCACCTTCGGTCGTATCGGCGTGAAGGTCTGGATCTACAAGGGCGACATCGTCGGTGGCAAGCGTGAGCTGTCCGCCGCCGCGCCGGCCGAGCGTCCGCGCCGCGAGCGTCCGAGCCGTCCGCGTCGCTCCGGTGCCTCGGGCACCACCGCGACCAGCACCGAGGCCGGTCGCGCCGCCACCGCCGAGGCTCCGGCCTCGACCGAATCGAATCAGGAGGGCTGACGCATGTTGATCCCACGTCGGGTCAAGCACCGCAAGCAGCACCACCCGAGCCGTTCGGGTGCGGCCAAGGGTGGCACCCAGGTCACCTTCGGTGAGTACGGCATCCAGGCTCTCGAGCCGGCGTACATCACCAACCGTCAGATCGAGTCCGCTCGTATCGCCATGACGCGCCACATCAAGCGTGGCGGCAAGATCTGGATCAACATCTTCCCGGATCGCCCGCTCACCAAGAAGCCCGCCGAGACCCGCATGGGTTCCGGTAAGGGTTCGCCGGAGTGGTGGGTCGCGAACATCAAGCCCGGTCGGGTCATGTTCGAGATGAGCTACCCCAATGAGGAGATCGCTCGCGAGGCCCTGCGTCGCGCGATGCACAAGCTCCCGTGCAAGTGCCGGATCGTCACCAGGGAGGAGCAGTTCTGATGGCTACTGGAACCCCCGCCGCTGAGCTCCGCGAGCTCACCGAGGAGGAGCTGGTCACCAAGCTCCGCGAGTCGAAGGAAGAGCTGTTCAACCTTCGCTTCCAGATGGCGACCGGTCAGCTGGACAACAACCGTCGGCTGCGCACCGTTCGTCACGAGATCGCGCGCGTCTACACCGTTATGCGCGAGCGTGAGCTCGGCCTCGCCGCCGGCCCGGATGCGGGTGACGCGGCATGAGTGAGAAGGACACCGCAGTGACCGAAGAGCGTGGGACCCGCAAGGTCCGCATCGGCTACGTCGTCTCCGACAAGATGGAGAAGACGATCGTCGTCGAGCTCGAGGACCGTGTGAAGCACCCGCTGTACGGCAAGATCATCCGCCGTACCACCAAGGTGAAGGCGCACGACGAGAACGGCCTGGCCGGCATCGGCGACCGCGTTCAGCTGATGGAGACCCGACCGCTGTCGGCGACCAAGCGCTGGCGTCTGGTCGAGGTGCTCGAGAAGGCCAAGTAGGCTTTTCGAGCCCTCGCCGAACAGGCACTACGTGCCCGTACGCGTGAGTCAACTGTCGAACGGCCCGTCCCGGGTTTCAGGGGCGGGCCGTTCGGCCGTGATGGGTTCTACCAGGGATGATCGGTTTCGCCGATTTGGTTTCCCGAGGTCGATTCCCTACACTAGAGCGGTTGCCTGCGCCTCCGCATGTCCGCATGCGGCCGGCCGGGGACAGACCGCGCGTATCGGGTCGGTAATCCGCTACGTACGAAAATCCAGGTCTAGGAGAGATCAGTGATTCAGCAGGAGTCGCGACTTCGCGTCGCCGACAACACGGGTGCCAAGGAGATTCTCTGCATCCGCGTTCTCGGTGGCTCGTCTCGTCGCTACGCCGGGATCGGTGACATCATCGTCGCCACCGTCAAGGACGCCATCCCGGGTGGAAACATCAAGAAGGGCGAGGTCGTCAAGGCCGTCGTCGTGCGCACCACCAAGGAGCGCCGCCGTCCGGACGGCTCGTACATCAAGTTCGACGAGAACGCCGCCGTGCTCATCAAGCCGGACCACGATCCGCGTGGCACCCGCATCTTCGGCCCCGTCGGCCGCGAGCTGCGTGACAAGAAGTTCATGAAGATCGTTTCGCTCGCGCCGGAGGTGCTGTGATGAAGGTGCACAAGGGCGATACCGTTCTGGTCATCTCGGGCAAGGACAAGGGCGCCAAGGGCAAGGTCATCCAGGCCTACCCGGCGACCGACAAGGTCCTCGTCGAGGGTGTGAACCGGATCAAGAAGCACACCGCGGTTTCTGCGAACCAGCGCGGCGCCTCCTCCGGCGGCATCGTGACGCAGGAGGCCCCGATTCACGTCTCGAACGTCGCGGTCATCGACTCGGACGGCAACCCCACCCGCGTGGGCTACCGGACCGACGAGAACGGCAAGCGGGTTCGGATCTCCCGTAAGAACGGGAAGGACATCTGATATGACGAGCACCGAGAAGATTCAGCCCCGGCTCAAGGCGCGCTACCGCGCCGAGATCAAGGACGCGCTGAACGAAGAGTTCAAGTACGCCAACGTCATGCAGATCCCCGGCGTGGTCAAGGTCGTCGTCAACATGGGTGTCGGTGACGCCGCTCGTGACGCGAAGCTGATCAACGGCGCGGTTGCCGATCTCGCTCTGATCACCGGTCAGAAGCCCGAGATCCGTAAGGCCCGCAAGTCCATCGCGCAGTTCAAGCTGCGTGAGGGCATGCCCATCGGTGCCCGCGTCACCCTCCGTGGCGACCGGATGTGGGAGTTCCTCGACCGTCTCGTGTCGATCGCTCTTCCCCGAATCAGGGACTTCCGTGGCCTGTCCGGCAAGCAGTTCGACGGCAACGGCAACTACACCTTCGGTCTCAACGAGCAGTCGATGTTCCACGAGATCGACGTCGACAAGATCGATCGCCCGCGCGGTATGGACATCACCGTCGTGACGACCGCCACCAACAACGAAGAAGGCCGTGCCCTGCTCAAGCACCTCGGCTTCCCGTTCAAGGAGAACTGAGCCATGGCGAAGAAGGCACTGGTCAACAAGGCCAACAAGAAGCCCAAGTTCGCGGTTCGCGCGTACACCCGCTGCCAGAAGTGCGGCCGTCCGCACGCGGTCTACCGCAAGTTCGGTCTGTGCCGCGTGTGCCTGCGTGAGATGGCGCACGCCGGCGAGTTGCCGGGTGTTCACAAGAGCTCTTGGTGACACCACGCACGTGAGGTGAGGGCGCGGACTCCGATGGGGTCCGCGCCCTCGCTGTATTTGACGGCCTTCGCCGTGGATTCCGGTGTGGGATCCGTGCGGGGGAGTGGGCGAACCTCGGCCGATTTGGCCTGTGCTGGGGTTTTGCCTACACTAGAGCGGTTGCCTGTGCAACGTCGGCCCTTTGCGTGCCGGCGATGCTCGAACGGCACGACTCAATCCGGCCGACGAACGTCGCCCGGACCAGCCGAATTGTTGTAGGCCCACGACCGGTCTTCCGGTGGTGCATGGGAACCGCAGCGAGAAAGGTGTCGAGGTCGAACCATGACCATGACCGATCCCATCGCAGACTTCTTGACGCGTCTGCGCAACGCCAACTCGGCGTACCACGATGAGGTGAAGCTGCCGCACTCGAAGATCAAGGCGAACATCGCCGAGATCCTCAAGCGCGAGGGCTACATCTCCGACTACCGCACCGAGGACGCCGAGGTGGGCAAGACCCTCATCGTCGACCTCAAGTACGGCCCCAGCCGTGAGCGCAGCCTCGCCGGCGTCCGTCGTGTTTCCAAGCCCGGCCTCCGGGTTTACGCGAAGTCCACCAACCTGCCCAAGGTTCTCGGCGGCCTCGGCGTGGCGATCATCTCCACGTCCTCCGGCCTGCTCACGGACCGTCAGGCGGCCAAGCAGGGCGTGGGCGGCGAAGTCCTCGCCTACGTCTGGTAAGGGAGGCCACCACAATGTCGCGTATTGGAAAGATTCCGGTCACCGTCCCCTCGGGTGTCGAGGTGACCATCGACGGGCAGGACGTCGCAGTGAAGGGCCCCAAGGGCCAGCTGTCGCTGACGATCTCCGAGCCGATCGCCATCGCCAAGGGTGAGGACGGTGCCCTGCTGGTCACCCGTCCCGACGACGAGCGTCGCAGCCGCGCGCTGCACGGTCTGTCGCGCACCCTCGTCGCGAACCTCATCACCGGTGTGACCCAGGGTTACACCACCAAGATGGAGATTCACGGCGTCGGCTACCGCGTCGCGCTCAAGGGCCAGGACCTCGAGTTCTCGCTCGGCTACAGCCACCCGGTTCCGATCGAGGCGCCCGAGGGCATCTCGTTCGCGGTCGAGTCGCCGACCAAGTTCTCGATCTCCGGCATCGACAAGCAGAAGGTCGGCCAGATCGCCGCCAACATCCGTCGTCTGCGCAAGTCCGACCCGTACAAGGGCAAGGGCATCCGCTACGAGGGTGAGCAGGTCCGCCGCAAGGTCGGAAAGACGGGTAAGTGATATGAGCCAGACTGCAAACCAGAAGGCCAAGCGGATTCCGCTGGGCAAGGACGTGTCCACCACGCGTCGTCTGTCGAAGACGCGTCGTCACTTCCGTCTGCGCAAGAAGATCTCCGGCACGCCCGAGCGTCCCCGTCTCGTCGTGAACCGGTCCTCCCGGCACATCCACGTCCAGCTCGTGGACGACCTCGCCGGCCACACCCTGGCCGCGGCGTCGACCACCGAGGCGGACCTGCGTGCCGCCGAGGGCGACAAGAAGGCCCTCAGCGCGAAGGTCGGTCAGCTGATCGCCGAGCGCGCCAAGGCTGCCGGCATCGAAGCCGTGGTCTTCGACCACGGTGGCCACGGCTACCACGGCCGTATCGCGGCCCTCGCGGACGCCGCTCGCGAAAGCGGGTTGAAGTTCTGATGACCAAGATTTCGAACGGAAGGACAGTCTGATGCCGGGACGTCAGAGGCGTGACGGCGGCAGCGGACCCGCCGGACAGAACGGACCCGCCGGTGGCGACAGCCGCGGTGGCGACAACCGTGGTGGCGGTCGTGACCGCCGCGACAACCGTCGCGACAACGCTGCGGAGAAGTCGAACCACATCGAGCGCGTGGTTGCGATCAACCGCGTGTCCAAGGTGGTCAAGGGTGGTCGGCGCTTCAGCTTCACCGCTCTCGTGATCGTGGGCGACGGCAACGGACTCGTTGGCGTCGGCTACGGCAAGGCCAAGGAAGTTCCCGCGGCCATCCAGAAGGGTGTCGAGGAGGCTCGCAAGGGCTTCTTCCGCGTGCCGCTCATCGGCAGCACCATCACTCACCCGGTGCAGGGCGAGGCCGCTGCCGGCGTCGTCATGCTCCGTCCGGCCAGCCCGGGTACCGGTGTGATCGCCGGTGGTGCGGTGCGTGCCGTGCTCGAGTGCGCCGGTGTTCACGACATCCTTGCCAAGTCGCTCGGTAGCGACAACGCGATCAACGTCGTGCACGCGACCGTTGCCGCCCTCAAGGGTCTGCAGCGTCCCGAGGAGGTGGCCGCTCGTCGCGGTCTGCCGATCGAGGACGTGGCCCCGGCCGGCATGCTGCGCGCACGTGCGGGACAGGGAGTCTGATCATGGCCGAACTGAAGGTCACCCAGGTCAAGAGCTCGATCGGTGCCAAGCAGAACCAGCGCGACAGCCTGCGGACGCTCGGCCTCAAGGGCATCCGCAAGAGCGTCGTCCGTGAGGACAACGCCCAGAACCGCGGCCTGATCAACGTGGTTCGCCACCTCGTCACAGTTGAGGAGGTCTAACCATGACCATCAAGCTGCACCATCTCCGGCCTGCGCCGGGCGCCAAGACCGACAAGACCCGCGTCGGCCGTGGTGAGGGTTCGAAGGGCAAGACCGCCGGTCGCGGCACCAAGGGCACCAAGGCCCGCAAGAACGTGCCGGCCGCCTTCGAGGGCGGGCAGATGCCGCTGCACATGCGGCTGCCCAAGCTCAAGGGCTTCACGAACCCGAACCGGGTCGAGTACCAGGTCGTCAACGTGGCCGACATCGCTCGGGTGTTCCCCGAGGGCGGCCAGATCGGCGTCGAGGAGCTCATCGCCAAGGGCCTGGTTCGCAAGAACCGGCTCGTGAAGGTTCTGGGCGACGGCGAACTCACGGTTGCCGTTCAGGTCACCGCGAACAAGTTCACCGGTGCCGCCAAGGAGAAGATCACCGCTGCCGGTGGCACCGCCACCGAACTGTGATCGGATTCTGAACACCGCGACGGCCGCGGCACCGCGAGGTGCCGCGGCCGTCGTCGTTCGGCGGCCGGTGTCGGCATTTGTGGCCGGCAATTGTGGGATTGCCCAGCAGTCGCTCCGCACGCCACTGCTAGAGTTCTAGAGTTCACTCGACCATCGGGCGTTCCGCCCACCTCACTCTCGTCGTGCCCAGGAGGATCTTTGCTTTCCGCCTTCGTCTCGGCCTTCAGGACTCCCGACCTGAGGCGGAAGATCCTCATCGCACTCGGTTTGATCGCGCTCTATCGGTTCGGTGCGACGCTGCCGTCTCCCGGTGTCGACTACGGCAACGTGAAGGCGTGTATCGACCAGATCTCGGGGAGCGACCAGGCGGGCATCTACTCGCTGATCAATCTTTTCTCCGGTGGCGCGCTGCTGCAGCTGTCGGTGTTCGCGATCGGCATCATGCCGTACATCACGGCGAGCATCATCGTCCAGTTGTTGACAGTCGTGATCCCGCGATTCGAGGAGCTCCGCAAGGAGGGCCAGTCGGGTCAGGCGAAGATGACCCAGTACACGCGGTACCTGTCGATCGCGCTGGCCGTGTTGCAGGCCACCGGCATCGTGGCGCTCGCGGCGCGGGGGCAGCTGCTCCAGGGGTGTAGCGAACCGATCCTCGCCGACGACTCGGTGTTCTCGCTGGTGACCATCGTGCTGGTGATGACTGCCGGTGCCGCACTGGTGATGTGGATGGGTGAGCTGATCACCGAGCGTGGCGTGGGTAACGGCATGTCGCTGCTGATCTTCTCCGGCATCGCGTCCCGGCTGCCGTCCGAGGGCAAGGCGATCCTCGATTCGCGTGGCGGACTGATCTTCGCCGCGGTGTGTGTCGCCGCGCTGGTGCTGCTCGCCGGCGTCATCTTCGTGGAACAGGGCCAGCGCCGGATCCCGGTCCAGTACGCCAAGCGCATGGTCGGCCGCAAGATGTACGGCGGCTCGTCAACGTACCTGCCGCTGAAGGTGAACCAGGCCGGCGTCATCCCGGTGATCTTCGCGTCCTCGCTGCTGTACCTGCCGAACCTGATCGCCCAGCTGACGGGCGCGGCCAGCTCGACCGATCCGAGCTGGTGGCAGCGGATCATCAACGAGTACCTGGTGAACCCGTCGAACCCGGTCTACATCCTCATCTACTTCCTGCTCATCGTCTTCTTCACGTACTTCTACGTCGCGATCACCTTCAACCCGGAGGAGCGCGCCGATGAGATGAAGAAGTTCGGCGGCTTCATTCCCGGTATCCGTCCCGGCCGACCCACGGCGGACTACCTCCAGTACGTGCTCAGCCGCATCACGCTGCCGGGCGCCATCTATCTCGGTCTGATCGCGGTCCTGCCCAATCTCTTCCTTGCGAAGGGAACCGCGGGCAGCAGCATCTTCGGTGGTGCGGCCGTCCTGATTCTCGTCAGCGTCGGCCTCGACACCGTCAAGCAGATCGAGAGCCAACTCATGCAGCGCAACTACGAAGGGTTCCTGAAGTGAGACTCGTCCTCGTTGGTCCTCCCGGTGCCGGTAAAGGCACGCAGGCCGAAATCCTGTCGGAAAAGCTCGGCGTTCCGCACATCTCGACGGGCGACCTGTTCCGCGCGAACATCGGGCAGCAGACGGCTCTCGGTCTCGAGGCGAAGAAGTACATGGACGCCGGCGACCTCGTGCCCAGCGAGATCACGAACAACATGGTCAAGGCCCGGGTCGCCGAGCCCGATGCCGCGAACGGGTTCCTCCTCGACGGCTTCCCCCGGACGGTGGACCAGGCCGAGGCGCTGAAGGCGATCCTGGCCGGGCTGAACGTCACGCTCGACGGCGTCCTTGCGTTCGACGTCGACGACGACGTCGTGGTCGAGCGGATGCTGGCCCGTGGGCGCGCCGACGACACCGAGGACGTCATCCGCAACCGGATGCGGGTCTACCGCGAGGAGACCGCTCCGCTGCTGGACTACTACGCAGGCAGCATCGTCACCGTCGACGCCGTCGGCACGGTCGACGAGGTCAACGCCCGCGCGCTCGCCGCGCTCGGCAAGTAACAACCAAGAGGGATTTGTTCGTGGGGTTTCGTCGTAAGAAGGTCGTTCCGTTCCGCACCGCCGGTGAGCTCGACGCCATGGCGGCGGCGGGGGCGATCGTCGGCGCCACTCTGGTGGCCGTGCGGGCGGCGGCCAAGCCGGGGGTCAGCACCCTCGAGTTGGACCGGATCGCCGAACAGACGATCCGGGACGCCGGCGCGGTGCCGTCGTTCCTCGGCTACCACGGGTTCACCGGGTCGATCTGTTCGTCCGTGAACGATCGTGTCGTGCACGGCATCCCGTCCGCCGACGAGATCCTGGTGGCGGGGGACCTGGTCTCCATCGACTGCGGCGCGATCCTCGACGGCTGGCACGGCGACTCGGCCTGGACGTTCGGGGTCGGCGACATCATCGATGCGGACCGCGACCTCAGCGAGGCGACGCGACTGTCGATGGAGGCCGGTATCGCGGCGATGTTGCCGGGCAACCGGCTCACCGACGTCTCGCACGCGATCGAGGAGGGCACCCACGCCGCCGAGCGTGCGCACGATCGCCGTTACGGCATCGTCGACGGCTACGGCGGGCACGGCATCGGTCGAGAGATGCACATGGATCCGTTTCTGGCGAACGAGGGTGCGCCCGGTAAGGGTCCGCAGCTCGTCGTCGGATCGGTGCTGGCGATCGAGCCGATGCTGACGCTGGGGACCACGGAGACCGAGACCCTCGATGACGACTGGACCGTCGTCACGATCGACGGGTCCCGCGCCGCGCACTGGGAGCACACCGTGGCAGTGACCGAGGACGGTCCGCGGATCCTGACGCTCCGGCCGGAGTAGCACTCCTTCTCAACGGAACGGGCAGTCGCACAGTGTGCGACTGCCCGTTCGTCGTTTCGCTCACGCCTCCATGACCAGGGTGACCGGTCCGTCGTTCACCGAGGACACCCGCATGTGGGCCCCGAAATGGCCTGTTTCCACGGTGGCGCCGAAGTCGCGCAGCGCTGCGGCGAACGCATCGACCAGTGGTTCCGCGACGGGGCGTGGAGCCGCCGCCGACCACGACGGCCGGCGACTCTTGCGGGCGTCGCCGAGCAAGGTGAACTGGCTGACGACGAGGAC
Organism: Rhodococcus sp. NPDC003348; assembly: GCF_053589375.1. Lineage (NCBI taxonomy): Bacteria > Bacillati > Actinomycetota > Actinomycetes > Mycobacteriales > Nocardiaceae > Rhodococcus > Rhodococcus sp. NPDC003348. The sequence continues at coordinate 25,342 of NZ_JBSFRT010000019.1, read as the reverse complement.
GGGGGCATCGACGTCGGAGGCGGACTTCTCGCCTTCCAGGATTCGGAGCTTCCAGATCTTCGCGGCGAACGTGGCCGCGGTGGTCTCGGTGTCGTCGTGCCCGACTCCGAGCAGGACGAGCAGACCCTGTCCGTCGGGCGTGATGCGGGCGACGATCGTCCCGTCGACCTCGACCGAGGCCTCGGTCACTCGTTGTACGACCGCACGCACGGGCATCGTCCTTTCGCGGAGGGAGGGTGGACGCGGCGCATTTGGCCTGGTGGGAGAACTCCGGTAAAGTGGATCAATGGTGCGTCCTGCGTGCCGGTCGTGCGCTGTTTCGGTCCCGCTTCCCGCGTCGTTCTCGGGGTGCACTCGAAGCAAGCGAGCAGCCGGTTCTCCATCGCGTCCGCACCACCGTAACGGAGAACGATGCCCACCAACGGATCGCGGAGGATATGGCAAAGAAAGACGGGGCCATCGAGGTCGAGGGACGAGTTGTCGAGCCACTGCCCAATGCGATGTTCCGCATTGAGCTGGAGAACGGCCACAAGGTCCTCGCACACATCAGCGGCAAGATGCGTCAGCACTACATTCGCATCCTGCCGGAAGACCGGGTCGTCGTAGAGCTGTCGCCCTACGACCTTTCTCGCGGTCGCATCGTCTACCGGTACAAGTAACAAGCTTCCCGGGCCACTCCTGGTCTGGGAGAGGTATGTCCACCTGCCGGTGGGCGACACATCAGGAGATTAGACAGACGTGAAGGTTCAGCCGAGCGTCAAGAAGATCTGCGAGAAGTGCAAGGTGATCCGCCGTAATGGGCGGGTCATGGTGATCTGCGAGAACCTGCGCCACAAGCAGCGTCAGGGCTAGATCGCTTCTCCTCGAAGATCTGCTTGGCAACAAGCACAGATGACCTTCCAGCACCAGCCGGCGTTTACGGCCACCGGGCGTGGCACCTTCGGGTGTTCGAGTCCACAGGCAGGCGTCGGTACACCCCCGGCACGGAGGCTGGGGCCCCACTGAGTTAGTTGAAAGACGTTTCACGGCCCGGTCCGTCCAGTTGGACACGGCCGGCCGTGATGGCACAGGGGATGGGCTGGGAGTAGACCTCCGCACACCGAAAAGGAATGCCAGATGGCACGACTCATGGGTGTCGATCTTCCCCGCGAAAAGCGGATGGAGATCGCACTGACCTACATCTACGGTGTCGGCCGTACCCGCTCCAAGGAAATTCTCGCGAACACGGGCGTCAGCCCGGACCTGCGTAGCAAGGACCTGAGCGACGACGACCTCACCAAGCTCCGCGACTACATCGAGGGCTCCGAGCTCAAGGTGGAGGGCGACCTGCGCCGCGAGGTCCAGGCCGACATCCGTCGCAAGATCGAGATCGGCTGCTACCAGGGCCTGCGCCACCGTCGTGGTCTGCCCGTGCGTGGACAGCGCACCAAGACCAACGCGCGTACCCGTAAGGGTCCGAAGCGCACCGTCGCAGGGAAGAAGAAGTAATGCCTCCGAAGTCACGTAGCACCGGTCCGAAGAAGACCCAGAAGGCGCGTCGCAGGGACAAGAAGAACGTCCCGCACGGTGCCGCTCACATCAAGAGCACCTTCAACAACACGATCGTGTCCATCACGGACCCGAACGGCAACGTCATTTCGTGGGCATCGTCGGGCCACGTGGGCTTCAAGGGCTCGCGTAAGTCCACCCCGTTCGCCGCGCAGCTTGCCGCCGAGAACGCTGCCCGCAAGGCGCAGGAGCACGGCGTCAAGAAGGTCGACGTCTTCGTCAAGGGCCCGGGCTCCGGACGTGAGACGGCGATCCGTTCGCTGCAGGCCGCCGGTCTCGAGGTCGGCACCATCTCCGATGTCACCCCCCAGCCGCACAACGGCTGCCGCCCGCCCAAGCGGCGTCGCGTCTAACGGGAAGGAAGGTAAAGAATCATGGCTCGTTATACCGGTCCCGTTACCCGTAAGTCGCGTCGCCTGCGTGTCGACCTCGTTGGAGGCGACCAGGCGTTCGAGCGTCGCCCCTACCCGCCGGGCCAGCACGGCCGCGCGCGGATCAAGGAGAGCGAGTACCTGCTCCAGCTGCAGGAGAAGCAGAAGGCTCGCTTCACCTACGGCGTCATGGAGAAGCAGTTCCGTCGCTACTACGAGGAGGCGAACGCTCGCCCCGGCAAGACCGGCGAGAACCTGCTTCGCATCCTCGAGACCCGTCTCGACAACGTCGTGTACCGCGCCGGCCTGGCCCGTACGCGTCGTCAGGCCCGTCAGCTGGTCAGCCACGGTCACTTCCTTGTGAACAACAAGAAGGTCGACATCCCCAGCTACCGCGTCTCCCAGTACGACATCATCGATGTCAAGGAGAAGTCGCTGGCGACGCTGCCGTTCCAGATCGCGCGTGAGACCTACACCGAGCGCCCCGCCGCGGGCTGGCTGCAGGTCGTCCCGGGTCGCCTGCGGATCCTGGTTCACCAGGAGCCGGAGCGCGCACAGATCCAGGTGCCGCTGCAGGAGCAGATGATCGTCGAGTTCTACTCGAAGTAAAAGCCCCACGGCTCGTGCGCGGTTTGTGTGTTCCCGGGTTTCACGACTCGGACTCGCAGACCGCGCACGAGCGCCGAAGGCGCCATCCAACGTGGGTGTCAAATAGCGGACGCCCGTACAGGAGGAAAACCAAATGCTCATTTCGCAGCGACCCACGCTGACCGAAGAGGTCATCGCTGACAACCGCTCGAAGTTCGTCATCGAGCCCCTTGAGCCCGGCTTCGGGTACACCCTCGGCAACTCGCTTCGCCGCACCCTGCTGTCGTCGATCCCCGGCGCTGCTGTCACCAGCATCCGCATCGACGGCGTCCTGCACGAGTTCACCACCGTCCCCGGTGTGAAGGAGGATGTCACCGACATCATCCTGAACCTCAAGGGCCTGGTCGTGAGCTCCGAAGAGGACGAGCCGGTCACCATGTACGTCCGCAAGCAGGGCCCCGGTGCCGTGACTGCAGGCGACATCGTGCCTCCGGCCGGCGTCACGGTGAACAACCCGGATCTGCACATCGCCACCCTGAACGACAAGGGCAAGCTGGAGATCGAGCTCGTCGTCGAGCGCGGTCGCGGTTACGTTCCCGCCGTCCAGAACAAGGCGTCCGGCGCCGAGATCGGCCGCATTCCGGTCGACTCGATCTACTCGCCGGTGCTCAAGGTCACCTACAAGGTGGAGGCCACCCGCGTCGAGCAGCGCACCGACTTCGATCGGCTCGTTCTCGACGTGGAGACCAAGAACTCCATCACCGCGCGGGACGCGCTCGCTTCGGCGGGCAAGACCCTGGTTGAGCTCTTCGGCCTGGCCCGTGAGCTGAACGTCGAAGCAGAAGGCATCGAGATCGGACCCTCGCCCGCCGAGGCCGATCACATCGCCTCCTTCGGACTGCCGATCGAGGATCTGGACCTGACGGTCCGGTCCTACAACTGCCTCAAGCGCGAGGGTGTTCACACCGTCGGCGAGCTGGTTGGTCGCACCGAGTCCGACCTGCTCGACATCCGCAACTTCGGGCAGAAGTCCATCGACGAGGTCAAGGTCAAGCTGCACTCGCTCGGCCTGTCCCTCAAGGACAGCCCGGCTTCGTTCGATCCGTCCACGGTTGCGGGCTACGACGCCGCCACCGGGACCTGGAGCGACACCGATGCCGGTGCCTTCAACGAGGGTGAAGGCAACGACCAGGACTATGCCGAGACCGAGCAGCTGTAACAGCTCACTGAAGGTCCTTTACTAGGAGATTCATCATGCCCAAGCCCAAGAAGGGTGCCCGCTTCGGCGGGTCGGCTTCGCACCAGAAGGCGATCTTCGCCAACCTGGCCACCGCGCTCTTCGAGCACGGTCGTATCACCACCACGGAGGCCAAGGCCAAGGCCCTGCGTCCGTACGCCGAGAAGATCGTGACCAAGGCCAAGGGTGGAACCCTCGCCGACCGTCGCGAGGTTCTCAAGGTCATCCGCAACAAGGATGTCGTGCACACCCTGTTCGCGGAGATCGGCCCGTTCTACGCGGAGCGCGATGGCGGCTACACCCGCGTCATCAAGACCGTCCCCCGCAAGGGTGACAACGCTCCGATGGCGATCATCGAGCTCGTCAAGGAGCAGACGGTCACCTCCGAGGCCAACCGCGCTCGCCGCGTCCAGGCGTCGCAGGAGGCCAAGGCCGAGGAGACCAAGGTCGAGGAGACCGAGGTCGTCGAGGCTGCTGCCGAGGAGGCCCCGGCCGCCGAGGCCGAGTCCGCCGACGAGGCCAAGAAGGACTAACGCTGAACGCGTCAGAACCTGCGAACGAACCCGTCGCTCCCATCCGGGAGGGCGGGTTCGTTCGCTTTCGACTGGACATCACCTACGACGGCACCGACTTCGCGGGGTGGGCCCGTCAGCCCGGTCTGCGGACGGTGTGCGGGGTGCTCGAAGAGGCGATCTCGACGGTGTTGCGGCAGCCGGTGCAGTTGACGGTCGCCGGCCGCACCGACGCCGGGGTGCACGCCTGCGGGCAGGTCGCGCACTGTGACCTCGACATGTCCGGCGCCGGCGAATCGGCGAACGGGCCGCGCCACGGAGCCGGCCTCGACGATCCGGATCGGTTGGTGCGCAGGCTCGCACGCTTCCTCCCGCCGGATGTGCGCGTCAAGGCGATCACCGCCGCACCCGCCGAGTTCGACGCCCGGTTCTCGGCGATCCGTCGGCACTACGAGTACCGGGTCACGACTGCGAGGTACGGTGCCGAGCCGCTGCGGGCCCGCGACACCGTGTCGGTGCCGAAGGTGCTCGACCTGGACGCCATGCAGACCGCATCCCATGCGCTGCTCGGGCTGCACGACTTCGCCGCGTTCTGCCGGCGCCGGGAGGGCGCGACGACGGTTCGCGAACTTCAGCGCTTCGACTGGACGCGCGAGGGTGACATCCTGACCGCCCACGTCAGCGCGGATGCGTTCTGCTGGTCGATGGTCCGCAGTCTGGTCGGTGCGGTGCTGGCCGTGGGGGAGGGTCGGCGCACCGTCGACTGGACGACCGCGTTGCTGCAGGAACGGGAACGGTCGAGTTCCGTTCTCGTGGCGCCCGCACACGGACTGAGCCTCGTGCGGGTGGACTACCCGGACGAGCGGGACCTCGCCGCCCGGAACGCCGCGACCCGCGAGGTGCGCGCACTGCCCGGCGGCTGCTGCGGCGACTGACGTCGGCGGGGTTCCTGCAGTCCGACTCGTCGTGGACGGATCGACTTCGGAGTGCAGGCCGGTGTGATCGCTTCCGGGAACGTGGCCGCGCGGTGGTGCTGATCTCTCGGACCATGCGCGTAGGTTGCGCGGGCGGCATGAGGGAAGCGGGCTGCCAATCGAATGCCCTGGCCGGTGCCAGGGCATTCGCCGTTTCCGGATGGATCTTCCAGATCCTCGCGATCGGATACGACAACCGGAAGTGAGGCGAAGGGGATGAGACCGGAGTCGCCGGCTTCCGCCGTGTGACGTGCAAGCGCGCTGCTCCCATCCGACGACAACGCGGCCCTGACCGAGCGGGTGTCCGCTCGGGCGTTGGTCCGGCGGCCTGTCGGTCGCGATCACGGGCTCCGGCACTTCTACTCCTCGACGCTGATCCACTTCGGAGTGTCGGCGAAGGCGCCGTGGTGGCCGGCGACCGCCGGGACGGGCACACGGCGTTCGTCGCGGACCTGGCCGCCGCGACGATGGTCCGGATCCAACGCCGGCAGGTAACCGAGGCGACCCTGGCTGGGGGATGCGGAGGCGTGTCAGGAGCTTGCCTCCCTCGTGACCAACGGTTTGGCGAGGTAACGTGCCCCTTCTCTTATTGGCACGGTGAGCTGGGGAAACGATCTTGGACGGATGTCTGGGAGAATTCCACGATTCGGTCACGGTCCGGCCACGGGCTGGCTAAGGTGATCTGAATTTGCGCGCTTGTCGCTCATTGGCGCGCCCCTGGTTCGTGAGGAGAAATGATGTCTCGTCCGATTGTGAGGCGGGTGGTGGGGACGGTAAGTGCTGCCACCCTGGCGACGCTCAGCGTCGCCGTTGTCGGTGGGGTGGCGTCTGCCGCATCCGGGTCCGTGACGTGGGATGACGGTGCGAGCCGATTCACCCGCACCATCAGCAATACGACGCCGAACGCGGGTGACGTGATCACGTCGTCGACGAAGTTCCAGCGCACCAACATCGTCGGTGAGTACATCTACACGGTGTCGGACTACCACCCGACGTGCCTCACGTACGTCAACGGTTCCGCGAAGATGAACGGGTCTGCGATCGGTGTGGACACGGTGGCCGCGGACAACACTAAGGTCAAGGGCGGTGCGACACAGTGGCCGGTGGGTAACCTGGTCAACGGGACGGATCGGACCTTCGAGTTCTCGTACACCGTCGGGGCGGACTGTGCGCGCGACACGGCGCTGTCGACGTGGATGAACTACACCAGCGGTCTCGGTTCGGGCACGTACACGAACAAGGGTCCGACCCTCACCGTCGCCAAGAGTGCGACCACCACCACCCTCGCCGCGGTCACGGGTGCGAAGGTGGGGCAGTCGTCGCAGTTGACGGCGACGGTCACCGGTGGCGCGGCGGGTAACACGGTCGAGTTCTACGACGGCACCACCAAGATCGGTCAGGGACCGCTCGTGGGTAATGCCGTGTCGATCGGCTGGACTCCGACGACCGCAGGCAACCACAGCCTTACTGCGAAATTCCTCGCTACGGCGACCGCCGCGGAATCCCAGTCGGCGGCACAGTCCGTGTCCGTCGGGGTCGCCGACGTGGCGACCACGACCACCCTCCAGGTCCCGGCGACCGCGACCACCGGTCAGGCCGTCGAGTTGAAGGCGACGGTCGCTCCGGCCCCGAGCGGTGGCACGGTGCAGTTCAAGGACGGTGCAACGAACATCGGTGCGCCCGTTGCGGTCACCGGTGGAGCCGCGACCCTGTCGCACACCTTCGATGCTGCGGGTGGCAAGAACATCACTGCTGTCTTCTCGGGTGCGGGCGAGTTCCTCACCTCGACATCGGCGGTGGGTTCGATTGCGGTGTCGGTTCCGGATATCGCGACGACGACGTCGCTGGAGGTGCCCGCGTCGGCGACGACGGGGCAGGCCGTGGAGTTGAAGGCAACCGTCACCCCGGCCGATGCCGCCGGAACCGTCCAGTTCAAGGACGGTGACGCGAACATCGGTGCGCCGGTTGCGGTCACGGGTGGTGTGGCGACGTTGTCGCACACCTTCGATGCTGCGGGTGCCAAGAACGTCACCGCGGTGTTCTCGGGTGCGGCCGGGTTCCTCGGTTCCACCTCGGCCGTCGGCGCCGTGACGGTGACCGACCCGGATGCGGCGACCTCGACCTCGCTCGAGGTGCCTGCGTCGGCGACGACCGGGCAGTCGGTGGAGTTGAAGGCGACGGTGTCGCCGGCGCCGACGGGTGGCACGGTGCAGTTCAAGGACGGTGACACCAACATCGGTGCCCCCGTTGCCATCACGGGTGGTGTGGCGACGTTGTCGCACACCTTCGATGCCGCGGGTGGCAAGAGCATCACCGCTGTCTACTCCGGTGTTGCCGGGTTCCTGACGTCGACGTCGGCTGTGTCGTCGGTGACGGTGACCGATCCCGCGCCGGTGGACGTTGCGACGACCACGTCGCTGGAGGCTCCGGGTACCGCGACCACCGGGCAGTCGGTGGAGTTGAAGGCGACGGTGTCGCCGGCGCCGACGGGTGGCACGGTGCAGTTCAAGGACGGTGACACCAACATCGGTGCCCC
>NZ_JBSFRT010000019.1:0-17476 GCF_053589375.1 Rhodococcus sp. NPDC003348 | reverse complement strand
CAGTCGGTGGAGTTGAAGGCGACGGTGTCGCCGGCGCCGACGGGTGGCACGGTGCAGTTCAAGGACGGTGACACCAACATCGGTGCCCCCGTTGCGGTCGCGAGCGGCGTGGCGACGCTGTCGCACACGTTCGATGCGGCGGGTGCGAAGTCGATCACCGCGGTGTACTCGGGCGTTGCCGGGTTCCTGACGTCGACGTCGGCTGTGTCGCCGGTGACGGTGTCGGATCCTGCGCCGGCCGATGTCGCCACGACGGTCCTGGCCTCGGCGCCGGCGACCGCAAAGGTCGGTGCGGTCGTGGAACTCACGGCCACCGTGACCCCGTCGAACGCTCAGGGCACCGTGCAGTTCAAGGACGGTGACGTCAGCATCGGCGGCCCGGTGGCGGTCGCCGACGGAATCGCATCCCTCTCGCACGGATTCGACGCGGCCGGCTCGAAGTCGATCACCGCGGTGTTCGTTGGCGGGCCGGGCTTCCTGAACTCGACCTCGCAGCCGGCCACGGTGATTGTGTCCGATCCGCTGCCCACCGACGTTGCGACCACGACGACAATCGTGGTCCCGGCCACGGCGACTGTCGGCCAGACCGTCGTGCTCACAGCGACGGTCGCGCCCGCCACAGCCGGCGGCACGGTGCAGTTCATGGACGGTGACCGGGCGATCGGCCTGCCGGCCGCGATCGTCGACGGCAAGGCGACGCTGTCGTACTCCTTCCCCGCGGCGGGGACGAAGAACATCACGGCGGTGTACTCCGGCGGAACCGGGCACACCGCGTCGACCTCGGAGGCGGGCGTCGTGACGGTGTCTGCGGCTCCGGCCCAGGGCGGCGGCTCGCTCGAGAACATCTTCGGTTCCTGACGACAACGGCCCGCCCGGGTGACGGCACCCGGGCGGGCCGTTTCGTGATACCCCCAGAGTTCTTTCCCGTGAACCGGATTCGGTTCCTGCACAGTGGAGGATCGACCATGGCTCGTCCCAGTGCTCGTCGGTTGGTTGCGGCGATCGGTGCCGTTGCCCTCGCAACGTTGGGTGTCGGTGTGGTCGGCGCCGGAACTGCTTCGGCGGCTTCCACGTCGGCAACGAAGACCACCGACAACATCAAGGTGACCAAGAGCGTGACGCCGGGGACCGTCGGGCGCGGTGCGACGGTCACCTACAAGGCGGTGTTCGAGGTGACCAGCATCGTCGACCGGTACATCACGAAGATCACCGACGTGCACCCGGCCGGGTTCGAGTATGTGCCGGGCAGCGCGAAGGTCACCTCGGAGGAGCTGACGTCGGGGCCGTCGACGGAAACCCCGACGCCGTCGATCGACAATGCGAACAACCGGCTCACGGTCACCGGTAACTGGCTGACATCGGATCGCTGGCTCAGTGAGAACAAGGACGTCACGTTCGAGGTCACCTACAAGGTGCCCGACACCGCGGCACCCGGAACGTTCGACAGTGGATTGGCATTCGACGTCGCGACGTTCCAGTCGTCCCAGGTGTTCAACCCAATGGGAGTGAACGTCGAGGTGTCGGCGCCGACCACGACCACCACGACGACCGTCGCCGCGCCGGCGACCGCCCGCGTCGGCACGGCCGTGGACCTCGTGGCCACCGTCGAGCCCACCCCCGGCGGCGGCACGGTCCAGTTCAAGGACAACGGCGTCGCGATCGGCGCTCCGGTCACTCCGGTGAACGGCACCGCGACCCTGTCGCACACCTTCAACGCGAACGGGGCCCACGCCATCACGGCCGAGTTCACCGGGGCCGGGAACCACACGGCGTCGACGTCCGCGCCGAGCACCGTCAACGTCACCGCGCCGACCTCCACCGTCCTCAGCGCGGTCGCGGACGCGCAGGCCGGCGTCCCGGTCAACCTGGTGGCGGCCGTCACTCCGTCCCCGGCAGGTGGAACGGTGCAGTTCAAGGACAACGGCACCGTCATCGGCACGGTCGACGTCGCGGGCGGGACCGCGACGCTGACGCACACCTTCACTGCCAACGGTGCACACCCGATCACGGCGTCCTTCACCGGCACCGACACTCTCGAGCCGTCCAGTTCGGCGGTCGTGACCGTCACGGTCAGCGGTGCCGACAACGGGAATGGGAACGGCGACGGCGGCGACGGCGGGACCGGCTCGCTCGACACGGGTTCGCTCACCAGCATCTTTGCTTCCTGACCGATGTGCGCAGACATGAACGAAGGAAAACGCGTGTCCCATAACATGATTCGGCGTTCGATCGCGGCGATCGGCGCCGCGGCGGTGGTCGTGGTCGGACTCGGAGTCGGGGGCGGCACCGCCGCCGCCGCACCGACGTCGGCGACGAAGACCACCGACAACATCAGGGTCACCAAGAGCGTCACACCGGGGACCGTCGGGCGCGGCGCGACGGTCACCTACACGACCGTGTTCGAGGTGACCAGCATCGTCGACCGGTACATCAAGAAGATCACCGACGTGCACCCGGCCGGCTTCGAGTACGTGCCGGGCAGTGCGAAGGTGACGTCGTCGGAGCTGACCTCCGGTCCGAAGACGGACCTGCTGACCCCGACGCTGGACGCCGCGGCCAACCGGCTGACCGTCACCGGTGACTGGCTGACGTCGGACCGGCCGTTGAGCGAGAACAAGGACGTCACGTTCGAGGTCACCTACCGGGTTCCGGATACCGCGGCGCCCGGAACCTTCGACAGCGGGCTGGCGTTCGACGTCGCGACGTTCCAGTCCAGCCAGGTGTTCAACCCGATCGGGGTCAATGTCGAGGTGCCCGCACCCGACATCGCCACCACGACCGGGCTGACGGTTCCCGGTACCGCGACCGCGGGTGGCGCGGTCACGCTGTCCGCGACCGTGGCGCCCGCGCCGTCCGGTGGCACCGTGCAGTTCCGCGATGGCGGCACCCCGATCGGCGCGCCGGTCGCGGTCGCGTCGGGCGGGGCGACGCTCTCGCACACCTTCGACACCGCCGGTGCGCACGACATCACCGCGGTCTACTCGGGTGCCGGGCGGTACCAGGAGTCGACCTCGCCGGTGATGACCGTGCGGGTGGCGGGGGCCCCGACCGATGGAGGCGGGAGCCTCGACCTGTCGGGACTGCTGCCGTTCGGTTCTTAGCCCCGGAGTACCCGTGAGCAGCCCCCTGACCGGTTCCGGTCAGGGGGCTGCGCGGCGTTGTACGCCCCGATATTCCGGGCGTTGTACGCCCCGATGTTCCGGGTGTTGTACGCCCTGATGACGACTCGACGTTGTGCGGCATGATGGCAGGGTGCCCGCAGACCCGCTCCGCCTCGAGGTGATCGTCGGCAGCGTCCGTCAGGGCCGGTTCGGTCCCGTCGTCGCCGACTGGTTCGTTCGTCGTGCCCGACAGGATCCGGCATTCGACACCGCTGTCCTCGATCTCGCCGAGAACTCGTTGCCCCTCGATCACTCCGACACCGAGGAAGTGCGACGGTTCCGCCGCCGTGTCGACGCCGCGGACGCGTTCGTGATGGTCACACCGGAGTACAACCACGGGTACCCGGCCGCGCTGAAGAACGCCATCGACACCGCGAAGCAGGAATGGCGAGCCAAACCGGTCGGCTTCGTCTCGTACGGCGGGCTGTCCGGGGGACTGCGCGCGACCGAACAGCTGCGACAGGTGGTAGCGGAGGTCCACATGGTCTCGGTCCGCCAGACCGTCAGCTTTCATCAGGCCCGCAAGAGGTTCGACGCAGAGGGGGAGACCGCCGACGGCGCCGCGATCGACGGGTCCGCTCGACTGCTCGACCAACTCGCCTGGTGGGCGGACACGTTGCGCGTCGCCCGACGAGCGCGGCCGTATCCGGGCTGAGCTCTCAGCGCGCCGGCGCGGGTTCCGTCGCCGGTCGCCCCAGGAACGCCGTCTCCGCCGCGATCGTCACCAGCGTCAGGTCTCGACGGGTTCCATTCGCCCACAGGATGATCCGATTCCCGTGACCGCCGGGTTGGAGGATCGACACTGCCGCACCCTCTGTCGGGGTGAGCGACTCGTGGACCCGGATCGCGGTGACCGAACGCGGCAGCGGGACCGGGCCCACCCCGTCCAGCACCACCGCCGTGGCCTCCGGGGCGAGCGGTGCGGCCCCGTCGGTGAGGACCAGTCGTGCGGGGTCCGCGACGGCCGAGACGAACGGCCGCCAGAACTGCGGTCGGGTGGTGAGCACGGCCAGGCGCGCACCGGTCGCGACGGCGCGCAGCACGACCTGCTGGGCCAGGTACAGCTCCCCGACGACGTTCACGACATCGATGTCGGGGCCGACGACGCGCACCGCCACGCCCCGGCCCTCCGCGTCGGAGCCGATCAGCTGACCACAGCCTGCGACGGGCATCGTCAATGCGTCCAACCGGCCCGCGTCGGCCACCGCGAAGGAGGTCAGTGCATCCAGTGAGGCGGGGGCGCCCGGCAGATGCGACCGCAGCGCCTCGGCCTCGCGTCCGATCGTCGGCGTCAGGCCGGGCAGACGCAGCCGCTCGGGCAGTTCGGTCGTCGTCAGCCGGCACGACGCGGCAATCCGGACCTCGCTCGGCGACGGCCCGGGCCGCAATCGGACCGTGACGATCGTCGACAGCGACCGGGTGGCCCACACCGAGCACAGCAGCGCGGTGCCGAGCGCGCGCGGGTCGATCGAGTAGCCGGTGTTGTGCCCGTTCGGGACCGGAACGTGCGTCCACGCGGGGCGTCCCGGCTCGTCGTCCCCGGCGATCGCGGCGCGGACCGTCCGGATCTCCGACGCGGGCAGGATGCGGCTCCCGGAGCCCGCCGCCTGCAGTGCGCGGACGATCCGCTGCGCGGCGACCGCCACCACCCGCACGGCGCCGCCGCCGCCCCCGCCGCGACGCGCGACCGCCGCCACGTCGCCCGTCGCGTGGAACCGCGCCACCAGCCACACCGTCCGGTGCGCGGTCGCGGCCAGTGGGCCGACGAGTTCGTCGTAGACCGATGCCACCGTCGCCTCGGGGTCGGTGCGACGCCCGTGCGCGACGATGTCGATTCCGGCCAGTGAGATGTCATGCTGAACAAGGGATTCCGTGAGAGTCCGCAAAGGAAGGGGATGATCCTCGTCGACCCCGTCCCGGCCCAGTCGGGTCACCGATCCGGCAACCGGCTGCATTTCGATCACCGTGCACACCGTTCCCGCGGTCGCGCACACGCCGATCACGGTTCCGTCCGGGGCGATGAAGTCGGTGGTCTCCGTGGCGGTGACCCGCATGCGGGTCCGATAGCGGATCAGGGTGCGTGCCCAGTCGAGCAGGGTGCGTCGCTGCACCGGCAGCAGGCAGACTCCGGCCGCTGCGGCCGCGAGAAGCAGTGCCTGCCACCAGATCAGCCCGGCAACGGATCCGACGATGCCGGCGGCCAGCGCGACGACCTGCGCGGTCACCACGGTGACCACGGGCATCGGTGGCCGATACCGGCCACGCCCACGAATCACGATTTCCCCCTACCCCGTCCGGACGTCCCCCACGTCGCGGCTCACGCGGACTGTACTCTGTGCCCCCGTAGTGCGCGCCAAGTGGGGGAGGGAACATGGCAGCACAGCCGACGAGCCGTTGGCAGGTCAGCGGATATCGCTTCCTGGTACGGCGGATGGAACACGCGCTGGTGCGGCGGGACGTACGGATGCTGCACGATCCGATGCGCAGTCAGTCGCGGGCACTGGCGGCCGGTGCCCTGCTCGCGGTGATCGGCGTGGCGGGATGTGCCGCGCTGGCACTGATCCGACCGCAGGACAAGATCGGGGACGCCCGGATCGTCGTCGGAAAGGACTCCGGGGCGATGTTCGTGGTTCTCGAGGACACGCTGCATCCGGTCCTGAATCTCGCGTCGGCGCGGCTGATCGTCGGCGGCGCCGACACCCCGGTGGTCGTGCAGGAAACAGAGTTGGGTTCGCTGCCCCGCGGGCCGCTGCTCGGCATTCCCGGTGCGCCGTCGGCGTTGCCGAGCGACGATCCGGGTGCCTGGACGGTGTGCGATTCGATCGCCCCCGGCGGCGCAAAAGCGGTGAGCACCGCCGTCATCGTCGGTGGCCCCGATCTCCCGGACGGCGTCCGCGACCTCTCGTCAGACGAGGCGTTGCTGGTTCAGGGTACGGACGGGACCTATCTCGTGCACGACGGCACACGCAGTCGCGTCGACCTCGGCGACCACGCGGTCTCGCTGGCGTTCGACCTCGACGGAGTGGTGCCGCGGCCGGTCAGCGCGGGGCTGCTCGGCGCGATTCCCGAGGCCCCCGCGCTGACCCCGCCGGTCATCCGCGACGCCGGAGCGCAGCCGTCGTATTCGTTCCAGGGCAAGCCGATCGGCTCCGTCGTCCAGGTTCAGGACGCCCAGGAGACCCGGTACTACGCGGTCCTCGCCGACGGGCTGCAGCGGATCGGCCGGGCCACGGCGGACCTGATCCGCTATGCCGACTCACAGGGCGCGGCCGGGATGGACATCGTCACTCCCGACGCGGTGACCGGACCGCCACAGTCCACCACCCTCGCCGTCGAGACCTTCCCGGACACGCCGCCCCGCATCGTCGACGATCGTCGTGATCCGGTGGGCTGCCTGTCCTGGCGGCCGGTCTCCGGTGACGGTGGCGTGCGCGCGACCGTCGCCGTGGTCGCGGGCAACCGGTTGCCGCTACCGGCGGACGCGCGGCCGGTGACCCTCGCGCAGAGCGACGGCACCGGGGACAATGCCGACGCGTTCTTCGTGCGTCCCGGGGTCGGAGCGCTGGTCCACTCGACGGGCATCACGCCCGCCAGTGGGCGGCAGGGCGCGCTGTTCTTCGTCGCCGACACCGGTGTCCGCTACGGCGTCGAGAATCGCGACACCGCAACGCTCTTGGGGTTCGGTGAGGCCACCGCACCCGCCCCCTGGCCGATCCTCGGCCTGCTCGCGCCGGGACCCGAACTGGGTCGTGAGGCGGCGTTCCTGGCCCACGACGGGGTCGCCCCGGACGATCACCCCGCGGACGTGTCGCCTCGGTGAAGCCGGCGCCGTAGGGGGAACGAGGCGAGCACGCCGAGCCCCAGCAGGGTCGCGACGATGCCGGAGCCGACCAGGGCGACGGTGCGCGGGCGGGTGTCCGGTGGCAATTCCGGCGCGGGGATGGCGATCGCGGTCGACTGCGGTGACGTCACCGCCTCGACCAGCGGTGTGGTCACCGCGGCCAGCGGGTCGATCACCCCGTGTCCGACGTACGGATCCCAGCCCGCCCCCGGAGCATGCGCTGTCCGCTCTATCCGGGCAATCACCTGTGGCGCAGTGAGTTCCGGGTGCCGGGCCCGTACCAGCGCCGCCGTGCCCGCGACGTACGGGGCCGCGAAGCTGGTGCCTTCGACAGGCCCGCCGTTCGTTGAGGCGGTGAGTCCGTCGTCCAGCGGGCGCCGGGGATCCAGAGACGTGATCGCGGTGCCCGGCGCCGCGACGTCGACCCACGGCCCCGGCAGGGTGAACGGGGACGGTGAACCGTCGCCGTTCACCGATCCGACCGCGAGCACTTGCTCGTCGTACCAGGCCGGGGTGGCAACCGTGGTGACGTCCTCCCACGGGTCTGCGTGCGGCCGGGCGGGATCGGGCGAGGGATTCGACTGCGGGCAGGCGTCGAGGTTGCCTGCGGCCGCGACGATCACCGCGTCGCGCACACGGGCCGCGTAGTCGATGGCGGCCCCGAGGGCGCGATGGTCCCCGGCGCCCGGCGGCACACATGCCACCTCCGAGATGTTGATGACCGTCGCGTTCATGTCCGCCGCGCGCCGGATGGCGGACGCCAGGGTGGTCAGGTTGCCGACACCGCGGGCGTTCCGGCCGTCGGTGTCGGGGTCGGCCCCGACCCGCCGGTAGATGTTGCTGGACTGTCGGATGGTCAGGATCCGGGCGTCCGGTGCAACCCCGGCGAAGCCGGTTGCGTCCGAACGGGTCGCGGCGATGAGACCGGCGACGAGTGTGCCATGGGCATCGCAGTCGGCGGTGCCGTCACCGGTGGACACGAAGTCGCCGCCCGGAACCAGCCCGGGGAGGCGGGGATGATGCTCTACGCCGGTGTCGATCACCGCGACGAGTTGACCGCGACCGGTGGTCAGCGGCCACACGGAGTCCAGGTCCAGCGACTGCTGCGGCGCGGGTACCTCGGCCGGGTTCGCCGCCGCGGATGTCTGGGCACACGGATCGCGCAGTTCGGACTGCACCGGTGGCAGATTCCCGGGCGGCAGGCTGCCGGGGTCGATGGTCGGGGGCGCGACCGCCGCAGCGGTTCCGGACATCACTGCCGGGACGACCGCCGCCGCGGCGAGCGCCCCGACGGCTTGCCGCCACCGCATCAGAGCCCGCGCATCGCGGCGAAGAGACCGCCGACCCAGCAGGCCAGCGGGAGCACCATGGCGATCGCGGCGTAGTCGACCAGTTCGACGGCACGACGCTGCACCGGGGAGAACTCGTGATTCGGGGCCACGACGCCGAGCGTGAGGGCAAGACCCACGCCGAGGGTCGCGATCACGAACAGGATCGGTGCCAGTCCCGGTTCGGTGATCGCCGCCCCGGTGAGCAACAGGAGCAGGATGGCGGTGCCGGACCCGATCAGCGTCCCGGCCTGCGCGATGCTGGCGTACGTGCGGCCCCGGAGCATCAGCACCACGGCCGCAACGACGGCCAGCAGCATTCCCGGCCAGTCGATTCCGTCCGTCCCGAAGGCACCGGCGGCGATCAGGGAGCCCACGGCGGCCACCACGCTCGCCGCGCCGACCAACCCGGTGAGGAGGTGGCGGGCCCGGCCCGCTCTCGCGTCGAGGCCGACAAACGACGGCAGTGGTCCGTCCGCGGACTCCTCCGCGTCGAGCGGCGAACCGGGGGACGGCACAGGTGGCAGCGGCAGCCGAGCGAGCAGCATCGCCACCCGGGGTGCGACGGCCAGCAGGACCAGGGCGCATGCGGTGACCGCGGCGCCGATCGCCGCTCCCGGCAGGTCGGTCGCAGCAGCCACCCCGGCGGCACCGGCGGCTGCGGTGGCCGCGGCGGCCGCCGCGACCGCGAGACCGATGCCGACTCCGCTGACCCGCGCGGCGAGGACGGCGAACCCGCCGCCGGTGACCGCGCCGAGGAGCAGGCTCGCGGCCCCGAGGTCGCCGGGCACCACAAGTGCGCCGGCGGCGAACGCCGGCGCCAGCGCGGCGCCCCACAACGTCACCCCGGACCGCTCGTCGCCGTAGACACGGGCGACGACGGCACCGGCCGCGACCAACAGCACCGCGACGGTCAGCGCCGCGATCATGCCCACCAGTCCGCCGTCGTGCGCGCGAGCGACCAGCAGCGCGAGCGAGCCGATCGCCGTCAGCGCGACGGCCGCCACCGAGCCGGTGAGCCGGGCGGACCCGGGCGTCCACCGACGGAAGGTGTCCACCTCGATCGCGGCCACGTTGTGCATCAGGTCGTCGAACAGTGGTGCCGGGGCCGGCCGGTCGGCGGCCTGCAGCAGGAGCAGGTCCCCGTCCCGCACACCGTGGTCGAGGAGTGTCGCGGTCGGGTCCATCGGAGCCTGGCCCAGCCTGCCGAGCGTCCACTCCGTCGCCCCGGTCGAGTGGTCGAGAGAAGGTGTTGTGTCGCTGTGTATCTCGATCATCGAGACGATCTCCGGGATCAGCAGGGCGAGGGGCGCGCCAGCAGGCAGCGCGAGGTCCACCTGGGTGTGGTCGGTCAGGATCGTCAGCCTGCACAGATCCGTGCGGGCACCCACAGTCACACCGTTCGTCACGACAGCCCCCCTCGAGCGCGGGTCCCCACCCGCGCCTTCCACTACGAAACTGCGGGCACTTTACGGCAATCGGCGGTGGCGGTGGGGTTCCGGGGGTCGCGGGTGGAGCCCGGTGTGGTCGCGGGCGGAGCCCGGTGTGCGCTACTGTCCAACGCTCGAGACGACGACCCGGGGGAGGGTCGCCTCGTCCGCCGACCGCGTCGGCGCCGGTTCGACCGACACCAGGGGGGTGATCGCGCATGGCCACCGTGCGTTTCGTGCGCAAGGCACGCAGTGAGGTGCCACGCACCCCTGGCGGCGAGGTGAGCCTGCAGCCGCCCCCGGAGATCCCGAAGATCGTGCCCGGGAACCTGCTGACCAAGATGCTGCCGGTGGTGATGGTCGTCGCGATGGTCGGCATGGTCGCGCTGATGTTCACCACGGGGATGGCCGCGAACCCGATGACGCTGCTGTTCCCCGTGATGATGGTGGTCTCGATGCTCGGCATGCTCGCCGGGGGACGAGGCAGCGGGGCCCGGGCCGCGGAGGCCAACGAGGATCGCAAGGACTACCTGCGCTACCTCGATCAGCTGCGCCGCGACGTCTACGACACCGTCGAGCGGCAACGGACGGCACTGGAGTGGAGCCACCCCGACCCCGCACACCTGTGGACGCTCGCCGGGTCGACCCGGATGTGGGAGCGCCGCCTCACCGACCCCGATCACTGCCACGTTCGGGTCGGCCGCGGCAGTCAGCGCCTCGCGACCCGACTGATCGCGCCCGAAACCGGGCCCGTGGAGGACCTCGAACCGGTCGCCGCCGTGTCGTTGCGCCGCTTCGTCCGCACCCACTCCGTAGTGCCGGAGCTGCCGACCGCGGTGGCGTTGCGTGGGTTCGCGGCGATCGGGTTCGAGGGCGACCGCGCGGCGTCACGTTCGCTGGTCCGGTCGATGCTGGTGCAGCTGTGCACCTTCCACAGCCCCGACCAACTGCACGTCGTCGTGGTGTGCGGGCCCGACACCGCCGGTGAGTGGGAGTGGGTGAAGTGGCTCCCGCACGCGCAGCACCCGGACCGCCACGACGGCGCCGGGAGCGGGCGAATGGTGTACGGCTCGCTGGCCGAACTCGAGGACACCCTCGGCCCCACGCTGGCGATGCGGGCGAGGTTCTCCCGGACCGCGCCGGCCACCGCAGGCGTCCCGCAGGTGGTGGTCGTCCTCGACGGCGGCATCACCTCGGCGGTCGGGGTGCTCGACGAAGGGCTCGACTCGGTGACGGTTCTCGACCTGGGCGGCTGTCGGCCGACGCTGTCGGCGACGCGCGGTATCCAGCTGGTGCTCACCGGTGGATCGCTTGGCGCCCGGAGCGGTTCGGGCATCGAGACCTTCGCTGTCGCCGACGGGTTGAGCGTGCACCAGGCACAGACCGCGGCCCGCCGCCTCGCGCCGTTCCGTGTCGCCGTGGCCGCCACCGCCGACGAGGGGGAGGGTGACGGCGCGGCCGCGGACTGGCAGCAGCTGCTCGGACTGCCCGACGTCGCCACGCTCGACCCGGCACGGACCTGGGCGCCGCGTAGCCCACGGGACCGTCTGCGGATTCCGATCGGGGTCGCGCTCGACGGCAGCCCCGTCGAGATCGACCTCAAGGAGGCCGCCGAGAACGGAATGGGCCCGCACGGGTTGTGCATCGGGGCAACGGGTTCCGGAAAGTCCGAGTTTCTCCGCACGCTGGTCCTCGGACTGGTGGCCACCCACTCTCCCGACGCGCTCAACCTGGTCCTCGTCGACTTCAAGGGCGGTGCGACCTTCCTCGGGCTCGATGACGTGCCGCACGTCGCCGCGGTGATCACCAACCTCGCCGACGAACTCGCGATGGTGGACCGGATGCGCGACGCACTGGCCGGGGAGATGAACCGCAGGCAGGAACTGCTTCGGTCCGCGGGCAACTTCGCGAACGTCACCGACTACGAGCGGGCCAGATCGTCCGGCGCCGACCTCGCGCCGTTGCCCGCGCTGTTCATCGTTGTCGACGAGTTCTCCGAACTGCTCAGCCAGCAACCGGAGTTCGCGGACCTGTTCGTGGCGATCGGGCGCCTCGGCCGGTCGCTGCACATCCACCTGCTGCTCGCCAGTCAGCGACTCGACGAGGGCAGGCTGCGTGGCCTCGACAGCCACCTCTCGTACCGGATCGGCCTGAAGACCTTCTCCGCGAACGAGTCCCGAACCGTTCTCGGCGTCCCCGATGCGTATCACCTGCCGGCCACGCCGGGCGCCGGCTACCTCAAGTGCGACTCCGCCGAGGTCGTCCGGTTCGCCTCCGCCTACGTGTCCGGACCGTACCGCAGGCGGACGACGCCAGGCGGGTCCGCGGGATCCGGTGCGGCCGTGGACCTGCGGCCGCGTCCCTTCACCGCCGCCGCGGTGAGCGTGCTCGAGCCGATTGCCCCGATCACGGTGGTGGCCGAAGCGGAGTCCGATGTCGAGGACAGTGGCCGCACCGTCCTCGGCGTCGTCGTCGACAGGGTCCGCGGTCACGGGAACGCGGCTCACGAGGTGTGGCTGCCTCCGCTCGACGCGCCGCCCACCCTCGATCGGCTGGTTCCGGCGCCGACCGCTACCGACGCGGTGGCGGTCACGCTTCGGGCTCCGGTCGGCATCGTGGACCGCCCGTTCGACCAGCGACGCGACCAGCTGGTCGTCGACCTGTCCGGCTCCCGCGGCAACGTGGCGGTGGTCGGCGGTCCGCAGTCGGGCAAGTCGACGGCGTTGCGCACCCTGATCCTGGCGATGGCGATGACCCACACCGCGCGGCAGGTCCAGTTCTACTGCCTGGATTTCGGCGGTGGCACCCTGTCGGGGCTGGCGTCCCTGCCGCACGTGGGATCGGTCGCGAACCGACTCGATGTCGACCGGGTCCGACGGACCGTGGCCGAGATGACGACACTGGTGCGCGAGCGGGAGCGGCGCTTTCGCGAGTTGGGGATCGACTCGATGGCGGAGTTCCGGCGACTGCGCGCCGCCGGTGGCTCCGCTGCGGCCGGGCTCGACGGGGATCCGTTCGGCGACGTCTTCATGGTCGTCGACGGCTGGCCGGGGGTGCGTCAGGACTTCGAACCGCTGGAGGCCCAGATCGGGGCGCTCGCGGGGCAGGGGCTGTCGTTCGGTGTGCACGTCGTGGTCACCGCGTCCCGTTGGGCGGAGATCCGCCCCGCGCTCAAGGACCAGTTGGGCACCCGGATCGAACTCCGTCTCGGTGATCCGTCCGACTCCGATGTCGGCCGGGCCAAGGCATCCCGGGTACCCGAGGGGCGGCCGGGACGAGGAATGACGGCGGATGGACTGCACCTGCTGACGGCGCTGCCCCGGATCGACGGGCGCGCCGACAGTGCCGACCTGACCGCGGGGGTGGCCGACGCCGTCGCGAGGATCGGGGCAGGGACGACGGGGCGGGCGGTGCCGGTGCGGATGCTGCCCGACCGCTGCTCGCGCGCCGATGTCGTCGCGCGGATCGGTGACTGGCCGCCGGCGGACGGCGTTCCGTGCCTGCGTGTTCCGATCGGCATCGACGAGGCCGAGTTGGCGCCCGTCCATGTCGACTTCTCCGAACACCAGCACCTGCTGGCATTCGCCGACGGCGGGGCGGGCAAGACCACGCTGCTGCGCGGAATCTGTGCCGGGCTGATCGAGTCGAACACCCCGCAGCAGGCCAAGCTGATCCTCGCCGACTACCGGCGCACCATGCTGGGCGCGGTGGAGGGCGATCACCTCGCCGGCTACGCGGCCAACGGTCCGACGCTGACGACGATGATGGGCGAACTCGCGGGGGTACTCGAAGGCCGGATGGCGGGTTCCGACCTGACCCCGCAGCAGATCCGGGACCGCTCGTGGTGGAGCGGACCGGAGATCTACGTCATCGTCGACGACTACGACCTGGTCGCCACCTCCAGCGGCAACCCGCTGTTGCCGCTGCTCGACTACCTCCCGCACGGCAAGGACGTCGGCCTGCACCTGATCGTGGCCCGCCGGTCGGGCGGTGCCGGCCGCGCTCTCTACGAACCGATCATCGCGCGCCTGCGCGACCTCGTTCCGACCGGACTGGTGATGAGCGGCAGCCGGGACGAGGGCAACCTCATCGGCACCGCCCGCCCCACCGAGATGCCGCCCGGCCGGGCCACACTGGTGACCCGGTCCGGAATGTCATCCATTCAGGTCGCCTGGCTGCCGCCGCTGTGACGGCGAGGCAGGGCGCGCAGCGTGGGCCGACGGCCGTGCACCTGACCGAGACGAGGGTGTGGGCTCGCCACGAGGACCGGACCGTCGAGCGCCCGGCGGGGGTCATGATCGACGCCGCGGGGCTCGTGGTCGGTGTCGAGCGGGCCACGGCCGTCGGTGACGACGTGTTCGAACCGGCGCCGATCCGGTACATCGACGACGAGGTGCTGTTGCTCGGAACGACCACGGTGCCCGTCCACGAGGTGCTCGCCGCGTTGTTGGCTCACGTCGCCGCCGCGGTCGGTGCCTCCACCCCGGTGGACGTGCTCGTGCTGACCTGCCCGACGGGCTGGGGAACGCATAGGCGCCGCGCGCTGAGCGCGGCCGGTCGTGCTGTGGCCCGCGAGGTACGGGTGATCGCTGCCGCCGATGCCGTCAACCGCGTCCTCGAGGACGAGGGGATCGTGATCGAGGTCGGAATGCTGTCGTCCGCGGCGTCGTCCACGGAGGACGACGACCGGGTTTCGGTCGACACGGTCGGGTCCATGGATCTGTCCGAACGCCTCGACGCCGCAGCGGAACTCGTGTCGGAGGTACACGCATGGCAGCCCGAGGCCCCGGCACGGGTGGCGATCACGGGCGAACTCTCGGCGTCCCGGGCGGCGACACTGGCCGCAGAGGTGAGCCGGGCGTGGGGCGCGCTGCCTCGAGTTCGTGAGGTCCGCGGCGCTGCCGTCGTCGACGGTGCGTATTCGTGGGCGCTGGATCTGCTCGGTCACCGCGCCGCGGACCCGGAACCCGTGCCTCGTTCCCGGAGTCGACTCCCGCGCGCCGTCGTGGCCGGGGCGTTGCTCGCCGCGATCGCCGCTGCTGCGGTGGCCTGGAACCTCGGCAGGTCTTACCCCGAGGGAACGGCCGCAGTGGCACCCGCGGTGGAGGTGCGGGCGGCGTCGGGGCGGGCCGAGATCACGGTGCCCGCCGGTTGGGTCGAGCGTGCACCGGCGAGCCGCCCGGACCGGGTCGAACTGGTCCGCGTCGACGGTCGCCCGGCCCGGATCCTGTTGGTGCACAAGGAACTCAATCCGGGTGCCGATCTGGACGCGGTGGCAGGCACCCTCGCCGCCCGCATCGCCGAGCGTGCCGACACCTTCGGCTCGCTGGAACGGGTCGACGTCGGGTCCCGGCCTGCGCTGTCCTACCGGGAGTTCCCGGATCCGGATTCCCAGGTGCGGTGGCAGGTGTTCGTCACCGACGGACTTCAGGTGAGTCTCGGCTGCCAGGCGCCGCGCGACCGCCTGCCGGACCTGGAACCGCAGTGCGACGACATTGCCCGCTCGGTCACGGTCGCGCCGCGCTGACCCGGATCGGCAGGCGCCGCCGAAATTGATCCCGACCGGACGGAACCGAACCGCGCGGTCGGTGCGTCCAATTGGGTGTAGACGCGCTTCCGGCATCGGCCCGACCGGGCTGAACCCCCGGACGCGACAGAAATCAGGAGGGGTGCATGAGCGGTCAGATGAGGACGACCACCGAAACCATGGAGGCCGCGGCGCGGCACGTGGGTGACGTCAACGGCGACATTCAGGGGCTGCTGTCCTCGCTGCAGGGCCGGCTCACTGCCGTCAACGGCGTGTGGGAGGGATCGGCGAAACTGGCCTTCGACAACCTGATGGTGCGCTGGGACGACAGCGCCAAGCGCCTCAACGAGTCGCTGCTGGCGATCAGCGAGAACATCCGCGCCAACGGTGTTGCCTTCGCGGCCGCCCAGGACGATCACGTCAGCGCAATCGGCAATGCCGGCGGCAGCCTCAATCTCTGACCTGCCGGACAGGTTCGAACGACTCGACCAGGGGGACAACATGAGTGGAACCATGCGTTACGACTTCGCCGCCATCGACGGCGCCCGCGCCGACATCGCGGCCAGCAGTGCCGGCATCAACGGCAAGCTCGCGGACCTCAAGAGCTACCTCGCACCGCTCGTCGCGGAGTGGGAGGGTTCCGCCGCCGAGGCATACCAGGCGCAGCAGGCCAAGTGGGATTCCGCGGCCAACGACCTGAACCAGGTGCTCGAGGCGATCGGCCGTGCGGTCGGCGCCGGCAATGACGACATGAACGCGACCAACAACCGCGCGGCGGCCAGCTGGTCCTGACCCGCACGCGTTCATGGACGAGGACGTCCCCGGTGGAGGAGAGCCACCGGGGACGTCTTCGTGCGTATCGGATGTGCGTCGGGATCGTGTGTGTCAGGGGCGGAACACCAGCAGCGGGACGTGCAGTTCCGCCGAGGTGAGTGAGCCGTGATGGCCGACCAGGATCGACTGCAGTGGTTCGGCGCCGCGGCGGATCAGGGCGCCGTCGCGGGTCGCGACCGCGATCACGTCGCCGATCCGCTGGGCGGCTGCCGGGCTGATCGTCGGGCCGAACCAGCCCCGCGCGATCACGTCGGAGCGGGAGTACACCGCGAACCCGTCGTCGAGACGGTCACGCCACCGGTCGAGCACCGCGTCGGCCTGGCCCGGTTCGGTGTAGACGTGCCGGGCCCGGGGTTCGCCGCCGATCTGGCGCACACCTTCCTTGAGGGTGCTGTCCTGATCGATGTCGATGGGGGAGCGAACCTGCACCATGCCGTGGTCGGCGGTGACGATGAGCGCGCCGTCCGCGGGGAGCCGCGCCGCGATCTGCCGGGCGAGGAGATCGACCTGCTCGAGTTCGAGGGCCCACGCAGTCGACTCCGGCCCGCGGGCGTGCCCGGTCAGGTCGAGTTCGCCGTGGTAGGCGTACACCAGGGAACGCTGACCGTCGCGCATCGAGGCGACCGCGGCATCGGCCAGATCCCCCATGGAGAAGCTGGGACGGAACTCGCCGCCACGCAGCGCCGCGCGGGTCAGGCCGGAGCCGCCCTGGTAGGCGGGTGCGACGCGGGAGACCGCGATGCCGTGCGCCGCGGCCCGTTCGAACGCGGTTGGGTTCGGCTGGAACTCCTCGGGCACGAGCTCCCGCAGCAGGTCCACCTTCGGGCCCTCCCCATGTAGGCGCCACTTGAGCGGATTCATCAGTCGGTCCTCACCGGGCACCGAGATCAGGTAGCCGACGACACCGTGCTCTCCGGACGGCCGTCCGGTGCCGAGCGAGGCGAGGCTCGCCGCAGTGGTGGTCGGAAAGCCCGCCGTCAGCACCGGTGCCGGACCGGCCGAGCTCAGGAACGGTGCCTCCTTCGGGTGCGCGGCGAGCAACTCCGCACCCAAACCGTCGACCAAGAGGATGCACACGCGGTTGACACCGGTGAGGTCGATACCGATGCGATTCGTCTCGCCGGGCACACCGAGGTGCGCGAGGACCGAGGGCACGAGATCGGACAGCGATTCCCGCCCGTACTGCGGAGCAAGCAACATGTGCTCAGGCTAGTGCCGGCTCTGCATGCCGCATACGAGCAGAACGTCGCGAGTTCACGCCTGTGACCAGGCGATTTGCGGGAGCGCGGTCGATCACGTAACTTTTGTCGAGTCAGAGCGACACGGACACCGACTCCGCCCCCCGGGTGAGAGCA